>CAZWKI010000008.1:0-32733 GCA_964634645.1 uncultured Gammaproteobacteria bacterium
TCCACTTGGTATTATATCTCGTATGAATTTGGGACAGGTTCTTGAAGCACATCTTGGTCTTGCTGCAAAAACACTTGGATACAAAGTTGCCTCTCCTGCACTAAATGGAGTTGCAATTGAAACAATAATGAGTGAATTAGAACGTGCTGGTTTTCAAAAAGAAGGAAAAGTACAACTTTATGATGGAAGAACAGGAGAGCCATTTGATCATAAGACAACAGTTGGAATTACATATTTTTTGAAATTAAACCATCTTGTTGAAGACAAAATACATCAAAGATCAATAGGACCTTATTCTCTAATTACCCAACAGCCACTAGGAGGTAAAGCACAATTTGGCGGTCAGCGTTTTGGAGAAATGGAGGTTTGGGCACTTGAAGCATATGGAGCAGCACATACATTACAAGAAATTTTGACTATAAAATCAGATGATGTAAGTGGTAGAAGTAGAGCTTACGAATCTATTATAAAAGGAGAAGATATTGAAAAGGTTAATGTTCCGGAATCATTTAATGTGCTTATGAGTGAGTTGCGCGGACTTTCTTTGAATGTTGAACTTCTTGATAAATCAAGTAATCCTATTGATATAAACAGCGCACCAGAGACAACGGCAAGTGAAGATGCAGAAGAAAGATTGAAAGAAGAAAAATCAGAATAAGTGTGGTTAAAATTTAATTTAATTTATAAAATTATTTAAATAATTTAATTTATTCTCCACCATTGGTGGGGGACAAGATAAAAATATGTCTTTTTCTAGTCAAAAAATCAATCCAGCCTTTGGAGATCAGAACAGACTCCCGCATTTTAAATCAATAAGAGTTTTGCTCGCCTCTCCAGAAAATATAAAACAATGGTCTCATGGAGAAGTCTTAAAACCAGAAACAATAAACTATAGAACACAAAAACCAGAGAAAGATGGTCTGTTTTGTGAAAGAATTTTTGGTCCAACAAAAGACTGGGAATGTTATTGTGGAAAATACAAAAGAATTAGGTACAAAGGAATTGTTTGTGATAAATGTGGAGTTGAAGTTACAAGAAAAAGCATAAGACGTGAAAGATTTGGACACATTGAACTTTCAACTCCAGTTTCTCATATTTGGTTTTTGCGTGGAGTTCCATCAAAAATTGGAATAATTTTGGATTTATCAATTCAAAGATTAGAAAAAGTTGTATACTTTGCAAATTTTGTAGTTACAGATGTAAATGAAGAATTAAAAAAAGAAATTTTATTACAAATAAATCAAGAATTAAAACAAAAAACAAAACTTATTATAAAGAAAGCAGATACAGCAATAGAAGAAATTGATAAGAGTGTTGAAGCTATAAAATTAGAAAATAAAAATTTAGATAAGATTAAAAAATTAGAAGAAGAAAAAAATAAAATTTTAGCAGAAAAGACAAAAGATACAAGTAATTTGAATGAAGCAGCAGAATCTGCAAAAAAAGAATTGAAATCTATTAAACCGCTTAAAATTATTTCAGAAAGTAAATACAAAGAACTTTCTATGAAATATGGACACATATTTAATGCGGATATTGGCGCTGAGGCAATTAGAAAATTACTTAAGAAGATAGATTTAAATGAATTACTTGAAGATGTAAATGAAAAAATAAAAGAATCACCAGCCTCAAAGCAAAAAAAATTAATAAGAAGAGCAAGGTTATTACAAAACCTTATAAAAAATGAAATTCGTCCAGAATGGATGATACTTACATCTCTTCCTGTCATTCCACCAGATTTACGTCCAATGGTTCAGCTTGATGGGGGAAGATTTGCAACATCTGATTTAAATGATTTATATAGAAGAGTTATAAATAGAAATAATAGATTGAAGAGACTCAAAGAATTAAATGCTCCTGAAGTAATTTTGCGTAATGAAAAAAGAATGTTACAAGAAGCAGTAGACGCCTTGATTGATAATAATGCAAGGCATGGAAAAACAGTTACTGCTTCAACAGGACAAAAAAGAATGCTTAAGAGTTTGGCAGACATGTTGAAAGGAAAGCAAGGAAGATTTAGAAGAAATTTGCTCGGCAAGCGTGTTGACTATTCAGGACGTTCTGTAATTGTCGTTGGTGCAACCTTGAAACTTCATGAGTGCGGTATTCCAAAGACAATGGCGCTTGAACTATTTAAGCCATTTGTAATTGCAAAACTCATTGAAAGAGAATTGGTGCATAACGTAAGAAGCGCAAAAAGATACATTGAACTTGGAAGCGACGATGTTTGGGATATATTAGAAGAAATTACTGAGAAGTCATATGTACTTTTAAATAGAGCACCAACTCTTCATAGACTTGGTATTCAAGCTTTCAGGCCAAAACTTATTGAAGGTAAAGCTATTAGAATTCATCCTATGGTTTGTACAGCCTTCAATGCTGACTTTGATGGAGATCAGATGGCAGTACACGTTCCTCTATCAAAACCAGCCGTAAAAGAAGCAGAAGAGATAATGCTTTCATCAAAAAATTTATTGAAACCAGCAACAGGAGATCCAATTGTCACTCCCACAAAAGACATGGATTGGGGGGCTAATTATCTTACAACTATTCCATACGATGATATAGAAGAAAAGAAAATAAAAATATTTCCAGATAAATCTTCAGCCCTTCTTGCATATGATTTGGGAAAGATAAAACTACAAGAGTTGATAAAAGTTAGAATGAAAGCCGAAATAATAAAAACTTCTGTTGGAAGACTTATATTTAATAAAATTCTTCCAGAGCCACTTAGATATTTCAATGAAGAAGTAAATTCAGGAAAATTAAGAGATCTTATAGCAAGAATATTAGACTCTTATGGAGATGACGTTACAATAGAATTTTTGGATAGAGTGAAAAAACTCACGTTCAAGTTTGTAACAAAATCAGGGCTTTCATGGTCTATGGCTGATTTACCAGTTATTAAAGAAAAAAAAGGGCTAATAGAAAAAGCAAATCAAGAAGTTTTGAAAATTAATGATTTATATGAAAATGGATTTTTGACAAATAGAGAAAGATATATAAAAGTTATTGAAATATGGACAGCTGTAAAAAATGAAATTACAGAAAAAAGTAAAATTGTTTTTGAAAAAGATAATCCAATATACTCAATGATAAATTCAGGCGCAAGAGGTTCTTGGAGTCAGATGACTCAGATTATGGGCATGAAAGGTCTTGTGATATCTCCATCAGGAGAAATTATAGAACTTCCTGTTCGTGCAAACTTTAATGAAGGTCTTGATGTTTTGGAGTATTTTATTTCAACTCATGGTGCTAGAAAGGGTTTGTCAGATACAGCTCTTAGAACGGCTAGCGCAGGATACCTTACAAGAAGGCTTGTTGACGTATGTCAGGATTTACTGGTCTTGTCAGAGGATTGTCATGATAAAGAAGGAAGAATTATTACAAAAAAAGAATCAGAAGAAATGAACAAGACTCTTGGTCAGAGAATTTTGGGAAGAACTACAATTTCAGAAATAAAAGATTCAAAGACAGGAAAAGTAATTGTAGCAAAGGATACTCTTGTAAATAAAGAAATGGCACGCCTAGTAGACGCATCTTCTGTTGACAGGGCACATATTAGATCGCTTCTTGAATGCAAAGCAGAAGACGGTGTTTGTCAGAAGTGTTATGGATATGATTTGGGATACAACAAAATAGTGAAACTTGGTACAGCAGTTGGAATTATCGCAGCTCAGTCTATTGGTGAGCCAGGAACACAGCTCACAATGAGAACATTCCACACTGGAGGTATTGCCGGTGGAGATATTACACAGGGTCTTCCAAGAGTTGAAGAAATTCTTGAAGTAAGAACTCCAAAAATGCAATCAGTAATAAGTGATGTTTCTGGAGTTGTAAAAATAACAGACTATGATGAAGGTGCTGGAAATAAAAAATCAAAACTCATAAGAGTTCTTTCAGAAGAAAATGTTTTGGAGAGATATGATGTTCCAGAAAATGGAGTGATTCTTGTAAAGAGTAAAGATGAGGTAAAAAAGAAGCAAGCAATTTTTGAAGTGAACGGAATAAAGACAACCACTCTTAATGCAGGTATTATAAATCTCAAAAAATCTGAAATAGAAATTATTGCAACAAAACCAATTGTCGCTGAGTATATTGTTCCAGCAGATGTAAATATTTGGGTAAAAGATGGAGATCTTGTAGCAGCTGGCTCTCAACTTACAGAAGGAAGTATAAACTTAAAGAAATTATATTCCTTGAAAGATCAAGAAACGGTTCAGAATTATATCATAAAAGAGATTCATCATATTTATTCTTCACAAGGTCAGAAATTGAATGATAAACATGTAGAGCTAGTTTGTCGCCAAATGTTTTCAAGGGTTTATATTCAAGATCAAGGAGATACAGAATTTATTCCAGGAGAAATCGTTACAACTTCTCAATTTGTAAAAGCAGTAAATTTACTTAAAAAACAAGGAAAGAGACCATGTACAGGAAAGATATTGCTTCTTGGTATTACAAAAGCATCTCTTACAACAGACTCATTTTTATCAGCAGCATCATTTCAAGAAACAGCAAGAGTTCTTATAAACGCCGCAATAAAAGGACAGGTCGATCACTTAAGAGGACTGAAAGAAAATGTAATTATTGGACGCCTTATTCCAGCAGGAACTGGATATGGACTTAAAGAAGAGTAAACTTAGATTGTTAGTTAAAACATTAAAATACCCCCACTTCTGGGGGTGTTTTGTTTTTTGGAAAACAAATTGAAATATATTTTATACAATGTTATAGTTAAATTATCTGGTGGTTCAGAATTTGGAACTTTACATCTATAACATTGGGAGTCCGGGTAGTTTTGGCATTGCGGTGCCAATCTCAGAACTTAACCCACAATAATCGTTTAAGGTCTTCCACACTGAACTTTCAGATATTGCAAAAACTGGGCTTATAGCCTGGTTTTTCTAAAATAAGCCTAAAATAGGCTTTTTTGTTTGAACAATATTTAGTTATTGACAAAATTTATTATATATGATATAATACTTTATTAACAAACAAACATTTAAATTGGTTCGGTTTAATTATTTTTATATATTAATCAAAAATTAACAATTAATCAAAAAAACTATGAAAAAAACACTTTATTTATTGATAGCTTCAGTTTTATTTTTCGCTAATATTAGCGTTGCATCAGCTGTTCCAATTATTGGAACTATTTATGGAAATAAAATTGACGTTTCCATTGGAGATTCAAACACAACATCAACAATACCGCCTTCAACAGAGATTATTGGTGATGAAATTGATGATGTCGAATTAATTGAATTAGATCATACAGCACCAGTTATCACAATACTTGGTAGCAATCCAGTTAGTGTATATAAAGGAAGCACATATACAGATGCAGCTGCTAAGGCAATAGACGAAACAGATAAAAATGTTAACCTTGTAACAACGGGTTCTGTAAATACAAGCGTTGTAGGAACTTATACAATAACATACACAGCAACTGATAGTGCTGGTAATACAAGCGCTAAAACAAGAACAGTAAATGTAATTAATAACAATATTATTGGTGATGAAATTGATGATGTCGAATTAATTGAATTAGATCATACAGCACCAGTTATCACAATACTTGGTAGCAATCCAGTTAGTGTATATAAAGGAAGCACATATACAGATGCAGCTGCTAAGGCAATAGACGAAACAGATAAAAATGTTAACCTTGTAACAACGGGTTCTGTAAATACAAGCGTTGTAGGAACTTATACAATAACATACACAGCAACTGATAGTGCTGGTAATACAAGCGCTAAAACAAGAACAGTAAATGTTATAAAAACATCTAGCACTGGTGGAGGCGGTGGCGGTTTCCCATTTTGGTTGTTTAATAACAAACCAACGCAACAAGTTTTGGGAGAAAAAATATCAAATGACATTTCCTATACAAATGGTAAGTGGGTAAAAACAAGCGATAGGAAAACGGTGTATTTTGTAGATATTAAAAATACAAGACACGCATACCCAAATCAGAATATATGGGAATCATATTTTGGAAAAGATTTTTCATTTGTAAAAACCATTTCAAAAGAAGAACTGGCTAGCTATCCTTTAGAAGAAAATGTTCCATATAATAGAAATTCTTTATTTAAAATTTCTAGCATACCCAAGGTTTATAGGGTATCTGAAAATGCAACAATTCATTGGATTGAAACAGAAGATTTGGCTAGAAGATTATACGGCATTAATTGGAATAAAAAAGTTCAAGATTTGTCAGATGCTTTTTTTGGAGATTATAATGTTGTTGAAGACACAGATGGAGATGGACTACACGATATTGATGAAATAACGTATGGAACAAATCCAAATAATCAAGACACAGATGGAGATGGATATTTTGATGGCGAAGAAACAATTTATGGTTATAGCCCAATATTTTCTTCTGTTGTAAAAAAATAATAAGTTATTTTAAATAAATTTACAAAAATACCCTCATTACTTGAGGGTTTTTTTATTTTATATTATTCTTAAAAATGCTATAATACTTACATAAATTCATTTTTTATTTACAATTTTCAATTTAGTAATTGATTTATTATTTGGTCATTTTGAAATTAAATAATAAACATATAAATAGAAAATCAATTGGAATTTTCAAAATAACAAATAGTAAATATTTTATATGCGTAAAAGAAGAAAAAATCCATCAAGAAGAGGAACTACAAAAAACTCTTACAAAAAAAGACGAAAGTATGAGTATGATGATTATGAGCCAAGCGATAATTTCATATCTCGTCTAAGTCCAGAAACAAAAAAAGGAATATTTGTAATATTTCTTCTTGTATTTGGTTTTCTTAGTTTTTTGGGACTTTTTGATTTGGTTGGAAATCTTGGAAGATATATTACAATAGGAACGAGTTTTGTTTTTGGATGGTTGCATTTTTTTATTCCTATTATTTGTATAATTTTGAGTTACATGTATTTGTTTCCAAGTAAATACAATTTAAATAGAAGACATTATATTGGACTTATTCTTTTTTTGCTTAGTTCAACAGGAATTTTAAACTTAATACTAGACTCAGAAAATATTTTTTCTGCACTTAGGGATGGAAAGGGTGGAGGATATTTTGGGGTAATACTTTATTATCCTTTTTATGAACTAGCGGGAATTTGGGGAGCGCTTATAATACTTTTGGGACTTCTAATTATTTCTATAATGGTGATGTTTGATTTGTCCATTTCTGATTTGAATTTTATAAATAAATTAAGAGAAAGTTTGAGGGACAGGGGCAGCAAAAGAGGTCTTGATGAAGAAGAGAGAGAAAAAATAATTATAGATGATATTGAACAAGAGCAAGAAATCGAAAAAGTTCCAAAAGAAAATGATATGGACAAAGAAATTGTTGAAAAACGTAAAATGAATTTACAAATATTTTCTGATTCAAGTGAGAAAAAAAGAAAAATTTATAAAGACATAAAAATTCCATTAGATTTACTAAGCGATCAAAAAGGTATGCCAGTTAGTCATGATATAGAAACAAGTAAAGATAGAATTAAAAAAACATTTGCAAATTTTAGTATGAATGTAGAAATGCAAGAAGTGCATGTTGGACCAACATTTACACAGTTTACATTAAAACCAGATGAAAACATAAGGTTATCAAAAATTTTAGCATTACAAGATAATTTAGCATTATCACTTGCTGCACATCCACTTAGAATAGAAGCACCAATTCCTGGGAAATCACTTGTTGGAATTGAAGTTCCAAATAAGGTTATATCAACAGTAAGAATAAAGGAAATTTTATCAGATTCTATTTTTAAGAAAAGCGATGGACACTTAGTTTTTGCGCTTGGAAAAGATGTGTCTGGAAAAAATCATATTGTTGATTTGGTAAAAATGCCACACCTTCTTATTGCTGGTGCAACAAATAGCGGAAAATCTGTTTGTGTTAATTCTCTTATAATGAGTTTATTATATAAATTAAACCCCAATGAAATAAAGTTTATAATGATTGATATGAAAAGAGTAGATCTTCCTCAATACAACGGAATTCCACACCTATTAACTCCCGTTATTACAAAAATTGATAAAATAAAAAGCGCATTAAATTGGAGTGTTAATGAAATGGAAAAAAGATTAGATTTATTATCAAAAGTTAATACTGTTGATATTTTTCAATACAATGCAAGGGTTTCACAAGAAAATAGATTACCACAAATTGTTATAGTTATTGATGAATTAGCAGAATTAATGCAATTAGCTCGTCAGGAAGTTGAAAATGCGGTTATAAGATTAGCTCAAATGGGAAGAGCGCCAGGTATTCATTTGGTTTTAGCAACACAACGCCCATCAGTGGACGTTATCACCGGACTTATAAAAGCAAATATACCAGCAAGAATTGCTTTTGCAGTTACCTCTCAAATTGATTCAAGAACTATTTTAGATACATCTGGAGCAGAAAAATTGCTTGGAAGGGGAGACATGTTATTTATATGCGCAGAAATGTCAAAACCACGGAGACTACAGGGCGCTTTTGTTTCTGCAGAAGACAGAGAAAGAATAGTAGAATTTTTGAAATCACAAGCAGAGCCAGATTATTTAGAGGAAGTAACAGAGGGAATTGAAAGCAGTATTCCTGGGTTCTCAGGAAAGATTAAAGACAAAGACCCCCTTCTTGAAGAAGCAAAAAATATTGTTATAAAACATCAAACAGCTTCAGCAACCTTATTTCAAAGAAGATTAAGTGTTGGTTATGCTAGAGCAGCGAAAATATTAGATCAATTGGAACAAATTGGTGTTGTGGGTCCTCAAAATGGTCCAAAACGAAGAGAGGTTTTGTTAACAGAAGAAGATTTAGAGAATCAAGAAATTGCAAAATTTGGGAGCGAAGGTATGTATATGGACTCTGTTGTTGAGGAAGAGCCCGAAAATGACGATGAAGATTTTCCAGAAGAAGCAAATTCTACTTCTGCAAAAGAATTAATTTCTGACGCAATAAAGCACACACAAGAGAAAGATATAAATGAAGATGAAGAATTAGAATTTGATGACGAAGATGATAAATAAAAGAAATATAAGAATTATATGAATTCATTCAAGCAAAAAACATTAAATAAACAAGGTCTTGGTCAGAAATTAAGTTTGGCAAGAGAAAAAAGGGGAATAAGCTTAAAAGATGCTTCAAAAATTTGCAAAATACCAGAAAAATATTTGGAATCATTAGAACAAGAAAAATGGAATAATTTACCAGGAGATGTTTATGCAAAAATGTTTTTGAAAAAATATTGTAGTTTTTTAAGAGTTCACTGTGGAATAAGCTTGGAAGAATACAAAAAGCGAGCACTTCAAGAATCTTTAAAAAAAAACAATAGTAAAATCAAACAAAATAAGCCGCGATTATTTTTTGAAGGTCTTACAACACATCAGATAAGAAGAGTGCTTTTTGTGTTTGTAATATTTATATTATTATTATATATTTATTATGAAACAAGTAGGTATATGAGAGCCCCAAATCTTGAGATTTTTTATCCACCAAAAAATTATATAACATCAGACAACTCTATAGATATAAAAGGCAAAACAGACCCAGAAGCAACAGTTTATATAAATGGAGACAATATGGAGATTGAAGAGTCTGGAGAATTTACTAAAAATGTAAAACTAAAAAAAGGAATTAATCAATTTGAAATAAAAAGTCAAAGAAAACATGGTCGCCAACAAAAAGAAAATGTTGTTGTTTTCAAAAAAGAAAATTAATCAATAATAAAGAATAATATGAAGAAGAAAGAAATTTCAACAACAAATGATGCTGGTGTTTCAAAGGCAAAGTTCAAAGCAGCTGAACAAGCAATAGATCAAATTAGAGAAAAATTTGGAACCGGCTCTATTATGAAAATAGGAGATTCAACAGCAATAAATGTTGAAGCAATAAGCACGGGATGCTTGTCTCTTGATATTGCACTTGGTGTTGGCGGGGTGCCTCGTGGAAGAGTAATAGAATTATACGGACCAGAATCTTCTGGAAAGACAACTCTTGCACAACACATTATTGCAGAAGCACAGAAAAATGGAGGAATTGTCGCTTTTGTTGATGCTGAACATGCGCTTGATCCAAATTATGCAAAGCGAATAGGTGTAAATATTGATGACATGATACTTTCTCAACCAGAGTCAGCAGAGCAAGCTCTTGAAATAGTTGAAACATTGGTGCGATCAAACGCAATTGACGTAATAGTGGTTGACTCAGTAGCAGCACTTGTTCCCCAGGCTGAAATAGATGGAGAAATGGGAGATCAACAGATTGGTCTTCAGGCTCGACTTATGAGTAAGGCGCTTAGAAAACTTACATCAATTATTTCAAAGAGCAAAACGGTTCTCATTTTTATAAATCAGATTAGAATGAAGATAGGGGTATATTTTGGAAATCCAGAAACAACTCCTGGAGGAAAGGCGCTTAAATTTTATTCATCTGTAAGAATAGAGGTAAGAAAGGCGGCTATTATAAAAAAGAAAGAAGATATAATAGGAAATCGTGTAAACGTAAAAATTGTAAAAAACAAAGTTGCAGCACCTTTTACAACATGTCAGTTTGATATTTTATACAACGAAGGAATTTCTTCGGAAGGAGATTTGATAGATACCGGACTTAACTATAATGTTATAGAAAAAAGTGGAAATTCATATTCCATGGGAGATGAAAAATTAGGAGTTGGAAGAGAGGCCGCAAGACTTTTTTTAAGAGGTAATGAAAAGTTAAAGAGCAAAATAAGAGAAGAGGTTTTAAAAAAAATAAAAGAAAATAGAGAAGTAAATGCATAACCAAAGTTTACCAGTACAAAAAATAGCTCACAATACAATAATTCAGATAGTAGGAAAAGCAGCCAACATTTTGATAGGAGTGTTGGCCATTGCTTTTTTAACTAGATATTTGTCACCCGACGGGTATGGAAAATACACAACCGTACTTTCCTTTTTGCAAATATTTGGAATAATACTCGACTTCGGTCTTTATTTGGTTTTGCTTCAGGAAATTTCAAAAAAGAACGCTGATAGAAATTATATTTTTAGCAATGTTTTAACGCTGAGAATAATTTCTGGACTTACCTTTTTCATAGTTGTTCCAATTTTGGTTTTGTTTTTTCCATATTCAAAAGATGTAAAACTTGGAATTGTTTTTACATCCGTTGCATTTTTTCTAAACGCCCTTATTCAGGTTTATGGGGCAATCTTTCAAAAAGAAATGACGATGTATAAAGTTGTGCTCGCCGAAACTATTGCAAAAGTGTTTTTTCTCGGGTTAATTTTGCTATTTATATTTCTAAAAGGAAATTTAATACTTATTCTTATTGCAAATATTGTAAATGCAGCTGTTTTTTTCTTTATTTTGGCAAGAAATGCAAGAAAATATGTAAAATTTAAGTGGACTATAGACCTAGTATATTGGAAGGAAATTTTAAGGCTATCTTGGCCAATAGCTATTACAACAATACTTAATTTGATTTATTTCAAAGCGGATACACTGATACTTTCTTTATATAAACCACAATCTCATGTTGGTTTGTATGGTGCTGCTTATAAAGTTTTGGAAATTTTGACAACTCTCCCTCATTTAATTTTGGGACTTGTTTTGCCAATTTTTGCAATATATTGGTTTGAAAAAAGAAACGATGAATTAAAAAATATTTTTCAAAAGATTTTTAATATGTTTGTAATACTTACATTTATAATAGTAGTGATTTTTACCGCCGAAGCAAAGGGAATTATAAATTTTATTGCAGGAAAAGAATATGGTGCATCTGTTGGTTTATTAAAAATTTTGATTTGGCCAACTGTAATTATATTTTTTGGTTCATTTTTTAACTATGGAATTATTGCAATTGAAAAACAAAAAAACCTAATAAAATATTTTTTGATATCAGCAGTTTTTGCAATGGCAGGATATTTGATATTTATTCCAAGATTTTCTTATTATGGAGCAGCTTATATTACGCTTTTTGTTGAACTTCTTATGGCAATATTTTCATATTTTTTACTTAGAAAGCATACACAATGGAAAGTTAATTTGAAATTGCTCTTTCAGGTTTTGTTTATATCCCTTTTTGTTTTTGCAATACTAGAATTTATAAGTTTTCATTTTATAATAGAGATAATTATTGCCGGAATATTATATTTTGGATTATTGTTTATTTTCGGAATCATTTCAAGAGATTTAATAAAAGAAATTATAAAGCCAAAAAACAAAGAAATAAATATATAAAAATATGTTTGGAACAACAATACTTCTTATCATCATTTTATTTGTGCTTCTTGCAATAAAGAATTTTGATTTTGCAATTTATTTTGTTTTCGTTCTTCTTCCTACATATAGAGTTCAGTTTAGCGTTTTTGAAGTACCGATGAATTTGTTATCAGTTTTCATTTGGATCATTGTGTTTGTTTGGATTATAAAAAATATCAAAAGCATCTTGTTGTCTTTTAAAAGTATATTATTAAATCCAAAAAGCGCTATTTTAAGAAAAAACATTTTAGAGAACTTTAGATGGCCGATTGTATTGATATTAATTAGTTCAATGATTTCTGTCTTTGTTTCTTATGATATGACAAAAGCATTAGGACTGTTTAAGTCATATTTTCTAGAATCAATATTTTTCTTCATCGTTTTGATTTATACCATAAAAACAAAAAAACAATTCAAAAATATTATTTATTCACTCGGAATGCTTAGTATTTTTATTTTTATAATTTCTTTGTATCAGAAATTAAGCGGAAACTTTACTTTTAACACAACGGGAATTATTGAAGATGGTCGCGTGATAAGTTTTTTTGGATACCCAAATGCAAACGGACTTATATTGTTGCCAATATTTTTCTTGAATTTAATAAACTTGTTTGAAGATAAAAAATTGTATTTAAAAATTTTTAATTCTCTTATTTTTGTATTTGCATGTCTTACAATATTTTGGTCAAAATCAGAGAGTGCAATTATTGCAATCATTGGAACTTTGTTAATTTTCGCTTTATTTAAACTATTTAACAAAAAGAAGCTTTTTGTTTTTATCTCAATGATAATTTTAGCAATTTCAATTTTATTTCCATTTATTACAAAATCTCCAAAGAATATTGATTTGCCAAACTCGAGAGAATATTCTATGAAAGAAAAACTTTTATTGCAAGATTTATCTGGCCAAATTAGAAGACAGATGTATGGCGAAACAAAAAAATTAATTTTGGAAAAGCCTATTTTTGGATCAGGTCTAAATGGGTTTCAAAAAGATTCAAGCAAATACCATAAGTATGATTATATAGAAATATTTTTGTACCCACATTCAATATTTTTGAATTTTTGGATTGCGATAGGAATATTTGGAATGCTTGGATTTATTTGGCTGATAATTTTGCTTTTAAATAGAGCAACAAAAGAATATTTTAATGGTTCAAAAGAGCAAATTTTTGTTCTTCTTACAATGCTTGCAATTATAATTCAAGGAATAGTTGAAGTTCCGTATTTTAAAAACGATTTGAGCATTGTTTGGTGGCTTGTTTTTCTAGGATTTACTGTATTTAAAAATGAAAAAAAGAAATTTATTGAAGTTTAATGTTTTTTGTATTGTTGTCAGCCACGTAGCGACTTAGTTACGTGGTTTTTGTAATTTGAGTAAATGTCTTTATATTTGTTATAATATATAAAAGTGCAAGTTAATAATTAATTAATTAGATTTCAGATTGTAGGTTTCAGGTTTTAAAAAATAATATTCCTGAAAACTGAAAACTGAAAATTATCTACCTGTCGGCAGACAGGAAAACTAATAATATGGAAGAACAAAAAAGCAAATCAAAAATAATTTTAATGATTTTATCAGTTTTAATTCTGGGAGCTATTGTAATAGTTTCAATTTTGCGAGACAGAATTGTAAATCAAAACCAATTTCAAATTTCTGTTGTGGGACAAGGAAGGGTTTCTTATACGCCAGACACTGCAAACATAACACTTGGAGTCCAGGTGGATAAGGTTTTTAAAGCAGAAGAAGCATTAAATCAGTTGAATCAAAAAACAGACAAAATAATCCAAGTTATATCAGGTCTTGGAATTGCAAAAGAAGATATCAAAACACAAAACTATTCTCTCTATGGAAATTATGATTATGTGTCAGGTGTTTCAAGGGTTTCCGGATATAATGCAAATCAAAGCATAGTAATAAAAGTAAGAGACATAGAAAAAAATCAAGATTTGATTTCTCGCGTAATATCAGAGGCAACTCGTGCTGGTGCAAATCAGATAAACGGGGTTGTTTTTGAAAATTCAAATATAGACAGTTTAAAACAAGAAGCAAGAATAAAAGCAATATCAAGTGCTAGAGAAAAATCAAAAGACATTGAAAATGCTATGGGAGTCAAACTCGGTAAAATAGTTGGAATGTGGGAAAATTATATTTCACCAATGCCAGAATCTGCATATTCTGATTATGGAAAAGGCGGAATGGGCGCTGCTTCATCAGTAAGCCCAACAATTCCAACAGGAACATATGAAGTTTTGGTAGAAGTAAATTTGAGTTACAAGCTCAAGTAAATTATTTTAAAATAAACCCCATTGAGTTAAAATCAGTGGGGTTTTTTGATTTACGAAATTTTGCTATAATGAACTTATGAGATATGAAACCCAATAGAAAAAGTCTTTTGGTTATTATCTTTTACGCTAAAAATAAAATAAAAACAAATTTATGTTATATAAAACCAATAAAAATAAAATCAATAAAATAAAAATAATATTTTTTACAGTTTTTTTATTAATTTTCTTTTCATATTTTTTGACAAATCAAATTCGCTCTCAAGAGTATGATCCTGATTTTGCAAAAGGAAGAATTATTTCTAATTTTCAGATGTTTGATTATAATTCAATGAATGTATTTCAGATTCAGAGTTTTTTGCAAAGCAAAAATTCATATCTTGCAAGCTATGTGACGCCAGACTATCAAGATATTACAAAGACGGCAGCAGAAATTATTTATGATGCAGCACAACGATACCAAGTAAATCCAAAATATATTTTAGTGACACTTCAGAAAGAACAGGGGCTTATTCAAATGGAAAATCCCACACAAAAAAGATTGGATTGGGCGGCAGGATATGCCGTGTGTGATTCTTGTTCAACGGATGATCCAAAGATTCAGAAATATAAGGGATTTGGAAAACAAGTTGATAATACTGCTGGTGCAATGAGATTTTATAATGATAAAAGTGGAGTTTATGAGTTTATTAAAAAAGCAGGAATTCCTTATAATATAGACGGAGAGCAAATTATTTTTGAAACACAGGCAACTGCAAATCTCTATACATATACTCCACACATTCATGGAAATTATACTTTTTGGCGTATATGGCAAAGATATTTTGGTGATCCACTTTCGTCATCAAGAGAAGCAAACGCCAGTATTTATACAGGATACATGGCACAAGTAATAGACACAGGAGAAAAAATTGTAAATGTGAATGAAGGAGAAAAAGCATATTTTTGGATAGAATATTTAAATATTGGTACAATGCCCTGGATAAACGAAGACGAGAAAAGCCTGTATCTCATAGATACAAAATACAAAGCATCAATTCCAATAATTTCTCAAACAAGTGTATTTAGCTTAAGCACTTCAACTCAAAAAGATATAAAAGTATATTCACAAAAACGTATTGTAAATCCAGGCGAGGTTTTGAGAATCACAATTCCTGTTGATCCAAATTACAACAAGAGCGAGCCACATAACTATATGCTTGTTTATGGAGGAAAGGGGTGGTTTGCTGACTCTGATGCAAGTTTCAATGTTGTAAGAAAATTTCGTTATGAAGGAGAATATCAAAGTGGTATTGATAAAAGTTTAGAATTACTAAAAAAATATACCTTTACTATAAAATACAAAAATACAGGAACAATGACCTGGAATAAGAGTGACACAAAACTTCAGTTTATAGATTTGAACGGAAAAATGAATTATGTGAGCATGACAAATACAAGGGTTGCACCAGGACAAATTGCAAGTTTTGTATTTTCTGATATTCCAAAAAATGTAGGTGACCAGGAATACAAGCTATCTCTTTACAAAGTAATAACATCTTCAAAGATGAATAAATTTCCTGCAGGAGACGCAAATATAAAAGTAAACATTTCATCAAAATACGGAGCAAAGCTTTTAGAAAAAAATGTTCCAAGTGAAATGAAACCGGGAGAGATACGAAAAGTTACTTTGAAATTTAAAAATGTTGGAAAAGAAAAATGGACCAAAAGTCTTGTGCTTCGGGCATATAGCAAAATAAGCCCATTCACTAGAAGTGGTTTTTATGATAGCTCTTGGTCATCTTCTTATGCAATTGATGAAATAAGTGGAACTATAAATCCAGGACAAGATTACACGTTTACCTTTAATTTGAAAGCACCAAAGACAATTGCCAAATATCCGCTTTACTTGCAACTAGAGTGGGGAAATAAATACGAAGAAATTGTTATAGACGACACACTTTCAAAGAAGTTTATAATTGATGTAAAAAAAGATGTAGTATCAGGCAACACAAATTCAAGTGCAGTTGTAAATACAACAAGAGCAGCATCTCTTGTTGCTGTAAATATGCCAGAGAGCATGAAGTCGGGAGAGATAAAGGAAATTGCATTAATACTAAAAAATACAGGAACAGAAAAATGGGACGAGAACACGGTCTTAAGAAGCTACAAGAGTTTAAGTCCATTTTCTGGAAGTTATTTTTATGATTCTTCTTGGATATCTTCTATGGCAATAAGTAAAATAAAAGGAATTGTAAATCCAGGAGAGCAGTATACTTTTATATTTAAATTAAAAGCGCCAATAACAAAAAAACAATACCCAGTTTATTTTCAACTAGAGTACGGAAGCAGGTATGAGGAAATTTTAATAGACAATAGGAAATCTAGGTCATTTAATATAAGCGTAATATAAAGAAATGATTAATATTTATTTCAAATCCATAAAGAGCAGGCGCTTTGAAAAAATAAATGAACCGCGAGACGGATCTTGGATTAATATAGAAAATGTTACAAAAGAAGATTTGGGTGTTATATCAAAAATTACAGGATTGAATAAGCGTGATTTGAAAGATTGTCTTGATCCATATGAACTTCCTCGTATAGAACGCCAAGAAGGAAATAATCTTATTATATTTTTGAGAAGTCCAAGGAAAAATACTAAAGAAGAAGAATTTCTTTATACTCACCCTATTACCATAATAATAAATGATAGATATTTTATAACTTCTTCAATAGCTAGAAGCAGAACAACATCAAATATTTTAAAAAAAAGCGTAGACTACTCTACAACGCAAAGAGGGAAGTTTTTAATATACATTCTTTTGAAAATTTCTCAAAGATTTAATAAAGAAATAAAAAATGTTAGAAATACGGTTTTGTCTCAAAAAGTTAATTTGAAAAACATAAAAGATTCAGATATTTCTAAATTGGTAGAAAATGAAGATATTCTTACTGAATATATTGCAGCGCTTGTGCCAATGAGAAATGTATTAGAAACTCTTGCAGGTTCTTCCTATATTAATTTTCATGAAGAAGACAAAGATCTTTTTCAGGACGTTTCTATTGCAATGAAGCAATGTGTAGATATATGTAATATAAATATAAAAAGTATTCAATCACTTCGTGATTCCTATCAGATAATTTTCACAAATAGATTAAATAGAACAATAAAGTTTTTGACAGCATTTACTATTTTGATGACAATACCAACCACAATAGCAAGTTTTTTTGGAATGAATGTTGGTATTCCTCTTGCTTCAAAACCCCATGCATTTTTGGATATAATAATAATTTCAGTTTTTGTCATGACCGCGTCTTTCTATATCTTCGTAAGAAAAAAGTGGCTATAGGTTTTTAGTGGACGAATAATTATTTGACAAAATTATCAAAATAGTGTATAATTTAAATATGAAAAAATCAAATAAAAATTTAAGAGAGATAGACACAGATGGCGATGGAATAAGTGATTTTGATGAAATAAATATTTATAAAACAGACCCAAATAATAAAGACACAGATGGCGATGGACTTAGTGATTTAGAAGAACTAGATAAGGGCTTTAATCCTCTTATTAGAGATTATTTTATTCCAAATAAGTCCAACAATTATAGACCAAAGGCCTTGAGACCTCAGAGGCTCTTTTTTTATGGAATAAGTGCAATAATAATAAAAACAATAGTTGTCCTTACTTTAATATCTGTTCCACTTTCAGCATTTTTTAGTCCGGACTATGTTGCGCAAGAAGCCAAAAAAATAATAGCCCTTACAAATGAAATAAGAAAAAACTTGAATTTGTCTCAACTTATAGAAGACTCAAAGCTCAATCAAGCCGCTTTTTACAAAGCAGAAGATATGGCTATAAAGCAATATTTTTCTCATACCAATCCAGAGGGAAAAAAGATGTCATACTGGTTAAACAATGTTTCTTATAATTTTCGTTTTGGTGGTGAAAATTTGGCAATGGGATTTTCTACAGCACAAGACGCTGTTTCAGCTTGGGTAAATAGTCCAAGCCACTACAAAAATATAATTGATCCAGATTTCAAAGACACAGGAGTAGGAATTTCAAATGGACTTTATGGTGGAGTTGAAACAACTTTCATGGCTCAATATTTTGGTTCAAAAACCATAGTTCAGGAAAAAATAATTGAAGAAAAAGTAGAAACCGAAATAATTCCAAAAACAGAAACTAAAGAATTGGTTCCACTTCCAGTAATTCCAGTAGTTAGCCCAGAAAAACAAAACCCAACAAGCATTGTTTACAATAACATACCAATAATTACAGAAAAAACAAAAGAAGTAGTACAAGGCATAAATATTCTTTCAGAAAAGCAGGATTTTGTAATAGAAATTCCAGCAAAACTAGAGTTTCAAGAAGATAAAAAGTTATTTAATAAGGATTATGTACAGGCAGAAGTATTTGCTCCACAATGTACAGGCTTTTCTATTTTTGTAAATTCGGAAGAACAAATTAACAAAGAAGGAATTTGTACATCTACAGAACAATTACTTACAAAAGAGGGAGAAAACACAATTGAGTTCAGTGTAAATTATCCTGATGACAAAAATTCAAAAACAGAATACAAAATTATTCTTGATAAGTCAGCCCCAGAGATTATAAATACAGAAAAAACCGTTCTTTTAGCAAAAGAGAATTTTGCAAAAGAAACAGTTGTTTTGGCAGAGATTTATCTTAGCAATGATACAAGCGAAGCAAAACTATACATAAAAGATAATGTTATAACCCTTATTCAAGATGAAAACTATAAATCAAAATGGACAGGACATATGATAATTGACAATTCTGATGATATTTTTAAACCAGTTCTTTCTGCGACTCTTCATGCAAGTGACTTTGCGGGAAATGAGCTTGTTACAGATGTTGATTGGAGTTCAATAGTTCCTCTTCAAGCATCTGTTTCTGATCAATACAATTTTGCAAAAGCTCACAAACAGGTCAGCCCAATAAATACCTTATTTAGTATAAGTAGTATTTATTACAAAATTATATTAGCCCTTGCAATAATACTTCTTTTTATAAATATATTTGTGAAAATAAAAATTCAGAGATTAGACATTATAGTATCTTCACTCCTT
Source organism: uncultured Gammaproteobacteria bacterium (assembly GCA_964634645.1). Lineage (GTDB taxonomy): Bacteria > Patescibacteriota > Patescibacteriia > UBA1558 > S5-K13 > CAZWKI01. The sequence goes on from CAZWKI010000008.1 coordinate 19,590, forward strand.
TTCATATTTTTGATTTTTGTTTTGGTAATTTTCTAAACATTTGTACTACCAAATATTGATTGACATTAATACAGGAATGTATTAATGTTTTGTATTATACGGGTTTTTAAAATATGTTGACAATATGTTAATAACATTGGTTGACCTTATCTAATGGGGAGTTATAATGAAGATATGGGACGAGTATTTATTATGGTTCGATAAGTTCTACAAAATTTTAAGACTGTAGAATTTATGGCTCTAATTTACATAATTTAATAAATAATTTGTAAAATTATGTTTAAAAGTAAAAATTAAGTGCATTACTCGCATTTTTAATGATTTTTACAATGGTTAGTCCGACATTAGAGCTTAATGCAGGCCAGCCTAGTTATACAGTTGATAGTTATAGTAATAATAGCTATGATACCCCAAAAGATGAGTTTATTCAAAATGAAACTGTTTATGGAAAAGGAAGCAGTTCAAATTATTATTATTTGAGAATAGGCTATTATGATCCCAACGATACTTTTAAATATGAATGTACTTCTACGATTACTGGCTATGAAATTACTTGTGATTATCAACTTCCCAGTGATGCTCTTCCTGGACAATGGAAAATAAAATTTGCTGCTAAACCCTCGGATCCAGCATCTTGGAACGCAAATGATACAAAAGAAACAGCTTATTTTAATGTAACCGCTACACCACCAACAGACGAATGTACAATTAATGATTATGAATACACTGAATGGAGTGCGTGTGAAAATTATACACAAACAAGAGAATTTGTTTTAAAAGAGTCTGCTACTTGTGATGTTCCATATATACCAGAACAAGGAGAACTAGAGCCACTTGAACAAAGTTGTGGCATTACAGATCCTGTAGATTGTACAATTAATGATTATGAATACACTGAATGGAGTGCGTGTGTGAATGATATAAAAACCAGAATACTTTTAAGTCAAAATGAGTGTGTCGGTGGTGTAGATCCAATTCTTACAACGACATGCAATACTTGCGATTTAGACGATTACACGTATAGCGATTGGGGTGAATGTATAGATGGGGTTCAGCATAGAACATGGTCTTGGAATATATCTTCTTATATTGCCTGCGAAGATGGATATATTCCTCAAGAATCAGACCTCTTACAGAGCTGTAATCCAGAGTTACCAGATTGTACTTCAGAAGATTATTCAGAACCAACATCTTGGGGTGAATGTATAGAAGGTTCACAATCAGGTATAGGAACAAAACAAAATGAATGCAATGGACCAGAGACCTGGACATTTACACAATCATGTCAAGTTGAATTACCAGATTGTACAGAAGATGATTATACGATTGGTGATTGGGGGGCATGTTTAAGTACTGGCATGAGATATAGAACAGTTACACTAAATGAAGATTCTGAATGTGTTGTTCCTGAGGTTCAACCAGCAACTTCCGAACAATGTACTTATACACCACCATCAGGTGGAGGTGGAGGCGGTGGATATCCATTTTGGTTATTTGAAACATCAACAAATCCTGTCGTACCACAAGTATTGGGTGAAAAAATTGGTGGAATTAGATATGTGAAATCACCAGACATTTCAACAGTTTTCTTGGTAGATGAAGATAATGTTAGAAATCCATATCCTCATTACCATGTTTGGGAATCATACTTTGGAAATGATTATTCATCAGTAGAGATAATTTCACAAAACAATATTTTGCAATACTTATTGGGGAAAAATATTTTCTTTAAAATTGGTTCTTTGATGAAGATAACAAGTGATACAAAAGTATATCAAGTAGCTGAAAATGGAATTTTGCATTGGATAAAATCTGAAGAAACAGCAAAGAGATTATTCGGAGACAACTGGGCAAAATTAGTTTATGATTTACCAGAGGTATTTTTTGGAGATTATACAATAGGTGATCCAATAGAATAAATTTTAGTTTTATAAAAACCGCCCCGCTAAGCGGGACGGTTTTTTGTTTTTTTAAACTTAGTGTATAATAATATACACGCTTAATAAAAATGATACGATTATGAGTATTATTGAGGTAAAAAATTTAACTAAAAAGTTCAAAGATTTCACTGCTGTTGACGACATTTCTTTTGATGTGAAAGAGGGTGAAATTTTTGCATTTCTTGGTCCAAATGGTGCTGGGAAGTCTACTACTATAAAAATACTTACAACGCTTCTTAGGCCAACAACAGGTGAAATACAACTAAATGGATTTGATGTACTAAAAGATCCAGATGGCGCAAGAAGATCTTTTGGAATTGTGTTTCAGGATCCATCTCTTGACGATGAGCTTACAGCTTATGAAAATATGGAATTTCATGGAGTTATATACGGAATAGAAAAAAAGATTCGTAGAGAAAAAATAGATCAATTACTTAAATTTGTAGATTTAATAGATAGAAAGAAAAGTCTTGTAAAAACATTTTCAGGAGGTATGAAAAGAAGATTAGAAATTGCAAGAGGATTACTACATCATCCCAAAATAATTTTTCTTGACGAGCCAACTCTTGGACTTGATCCACAGACCAGAAATTATATGTGGAGCTATTTGAAAGAATTAAACAAGTCAGAAGGAATTACGATATTTTTTACAACTCATTACATGGAAGAGGCTGAGAAAATTGCTGGAAGGATTGCAATTATTGATCATGGTAAAATTATTGCTATTGATAGTCCAGAAAAATTGAAAGAACAAACAAATACAAATTCGCTTGAAGAAGCATTTTTGTCTTTTACTGGAAAAACAATAAGAGATGAAGAAGCTGGCTCTCTAGATATGATGCGAAATCATATGAAAATGAGACCGCACAGGTAGTTTTTCAAAAAATTGATATTTTAAAATATGAAAATCCGTTAGATAGATATTCAAAATATATTTTTCGGATTATTATGATAAATCAAATTATACTATTATGGAAGTTAAACAAAAATTATCTAATGGATTGAAAACAATCTACATACTTTGGTTAAGACAGATAAAAAGATATTTTAGATCAAAATCAAGAATAATTGGTTCACTAGCTCAGCCACTCTTGTTTTTAGTAGCAATGGGATATGGTTTTCAGTCAACATATGAAAAAGCAGGAAGCGGAAATTATATTGAATTTTTGGCACCAGGAATTATTGGAATGAGTATTATTTTTACAGCAATTTTTTCTGGAATGGATCTCATATGGGACAGACAGTTTGGATTTTTAAAAGAAACTCTTGTTGCTCCTGTTTCAAGACTAAATATTATGATAGGTCGTACTCTTGGAGGAGCAACAGTTGCAACAATGCAGGGAATTTTGGTATTAATAATGTCTATGTTTATAGGGTTTCATCCCTATAATTGGTTTCTTATAATATTTCTTATTCCAACAATGCTTCTTGTAGCACTTCTATTTACTGCAATGGGAACAATGATCGCATCTTTACTTGATGACATGCAGGGTTTTCAACTTATTGTAAATTTTCTTGTAATGCCGATGTTTTTTCTGTCGGGTGCCTTATTTCCCATTTCAGAACTTCCAAAAGCTATAAGAATTATTTCAATGTTTGATCCTCTGTCATATGGAGTAGATGCATTTAGATTTTTTTTGATAAATCAAAGCCATTTTGGAATTCTAATAAATATAATGGTTTTAAGTGGTGTGACGTTATTATTTTTATTTTTGGGAAGTTATTTTTTCTCAAGAATTGAGGCATGATAATTATTTTAAGATAAAAAAAGAGGAGCAGAGGATTTCTGCTCCTTTTTGAAAAGTGAGAACACCAGTGCCGGTTATTTTAAAAACCGACGTTTTTCAAAAGCTCCAATTTGTTTGGGACTTAAGCTAAATATATTATATCATTAAATGCTCGCCCTTGCAAAGGACAGGCGTTTCAATATAGAATTGATATGGAGGCGTGCCCCCGCAATTCTGAGGGGCAAGAAGAGAATTATGGAGAGGTGGCTGAGTGGTTTAAAGCGACGGTCTCGAAAATCGTTTGGGAGTAATGTCCCTCTAGGGTTCAAATCCCTACCTCTCCGCCAAGACAATTTTTTATTAAAGTAATCCTATTAAGCGAATGTGAATTGCAATCAACATAGTTTAGTCCCATAATTTTCTACTGACTGGATTTTTGAAAAAAGTCGCTTTAAAATTAAATATATGAAAGAAATTACACTTCATGATCAGTGGCTTGTTAAAGCATCTATTGAAGATGTATTTGGAATGATTACAGATTTTGAGAAATTTCCGGAGCATTTTCCGAAAGTTGCCGAATCAATACAGGTTAAAAAACGAGAAGAAAATTATCTAGAAATGGATGCAATTGTTAGATCTTTTGGTAAAAAATTTACAGTACAAATGAAAACACAGATTCTTCCTGGAGAGGGTTTTATTTCGGATAATGAAAGTTTTAAATTCGGAACTTCTGGACATGAAGAGGTGCTACTTTCCAAATCTCCCAAAGGAACCATAATTAATTACACTTATAATGTTTCAATTCATAAAGCGTGGCTACGTGTAGTTGCAACACCACTTATCCGCTGGTACTCAATGAAATACTGGGAAAAAGCAGTTATAAAGGAATTAAAAAAGGCACTTGAGAAGTAATAGCCTTAATCTTGAAATTTTAAATAATTTTATCTTATTTTTGTGGGTTTTTAAATTTTTGTATTTTTTTATAAACAATCAAGAAATTTAGGTATTTTGTCTATTTAAATTTAGAATATCTTGATCAGTAGCTCTTATTGAAAAAAGAATTATCTAGTATGCTCAATATTAATATTTTATAAAAAACGCAGAACAATCTGCATTTTTTGTTTTGTATTTTAAGATTTATTATTCTATATCACTTCCCAAAATATAATCACCAAAGAATGCATCAGGCAAATCTTCTACTATCTTATTCCAAGAGTCACCATATAATTTTCTTGCAACACTTTCTGAAACAATCCATTGGATTATGCTGTTTTCTCCAACCCTATATACTTTTGGAATGCTCGATATTTTGAACAATGAATTTGTTTTATACGGAACATTTTTATCTAACTGGTAAGACGCTATTTGTTCTTTTGATATAACTTTTACAAATGAGAAATCGTTTCCAAAATATGATTTCCATATATTTTGATTTGGATATGCATGTCTTACGTTATTGCTATCTAAAAAATATACTGTTTTGCTATCGCTTGTTTTTACCCATGTTCCACTTGTCCAAAAATTTGACGATTGAATGTTGTTTTGTTGGTTTTCACTATTTTGGCGTTGTAAAATATTTATTGGAATTCCTCCACCAAGCCTTGGTATTACATCTACAGTTCTTATTGCGGTAGACGTATTTCCCCCAGCATCACTTACTACATAGGTAACAGAATAGCTTCCCACAACAGATGTGTTTACATCATTGCTTACAACTATGCTATTTGTTAAATCTCCATCTATCACATCATTTGCCGTTGCGCCAGCATCAGAGTATAAAGCATCTTTATATATTGAAATTGGATTAGACCCCAGGATTGTGATAATCGGCGCGGTTATATCTTGTTGTATATTTGCTATAAGTGTTTTATCAGAGATAATATTTGTATCTGTTCTTGATGAGGTGAGTACTCCATCGTTCCACGAAGTAAAATAATAGCCGGTATTAGGTATTGCTGTAACGGTAGCTCCACTGCTACCATGGTTTATAAGCTGTGTTGAAGATCCACCTATTGATCCACCCACTGTAGTAGAATAATTAAGCATGTAGGTATTGATTGCGAAATTAGCAGTTATTGTTGTATTTGATGATGCGCTTAAATCTGTTCTTGATGTTGTCAGAATTCCATCGCTCCACGAAGTAAAATGATAACCAGTATCAGGAACCGCGGTAACAGGAGTTGCGTTTTCTCCATAATTTATAACCTGTGTTGATGACCCACTTATTGATCCATGTGCTCCTGCTAAATATGTAAAAGTATAAGTATTAATTGCAAAATTAGCCGTGAAGGTTTCTCCAGAGATAATATTTGTATCTGTTCTTGATGTTGTCAGAATTCCATCGCTCCACGAAGTAAAATGATAACCAGTATCAGGAACCGCGGTAACAGGAGTTGCGTTTTCTCCATAATTTATAACTTGTGTCGATGATCCACTTATTGATCCACCAGATCCAGCAATATAGTTTATTGTATTTGTTGCACCAGAAAAATTAGCATAAACAGTCAAATTTGCGACTATGTTAGTATCTGTTCTTGTTGCACTAAGCAAACCATCACTCCAAGACGAAAATAAATATCCAGTACTTGATACAGCGCTTACCTCAGCTCCATTTCCAGCATATTCAATAGTTTGGGTGCTTGACCCAGAAATTGTTCCACCAGAATTTGCTATATAATCTAATGTATAGAAAAAATTATAAACAAAAGTTGAGACATCAGAATAGTTACCAGCATAGTCACAGGCAATGGCTTTTATTGTTGTAGGAGAATTTATACTAATAGTGCTATTGTATAAATTTCCAGAAGAACAAGTAGGGTTTGATCCATTTGTAAGATATCGTATATAAGAAGAGTTAGAAGAAAGTAGTTCAATATTTTGAGCAAAGGAATAGTTTCCAGCATCAGGACTTGCGATAACGTTTTCAGGATTTGTAACATCCACTACTACATAGGAATTATCTGTTGTTTGGAAATATTGTAGATCAAGATTGTCTGCACTAATTATAAAATCAAAATATCCATCAGCATCTTCAGGTCCTACCGTATAAGTAAGGGTCCAATTGTTTCCAACATGAGAAAGATTTGATATTCCAGTTGATGTTACTCCACCTGGATATGGTTCAATGTTTAGTGTGCTAGAAACATCTCCTGTTGCTGAAAATGTTAAGGTTATTATATCAGAGGTCTTTGCTAATGTACTGCTTGCGTTGTTTGATGAGATACTTATGTTTGATATAGAGTATATAAGAGAGCTTCTTTCAATTGTAAATGTGTCTATTAAATTAAAATTTGTACAAAGACTTGCATCGCAAACTTCACCAGAAAGACTATAAGAACCATTATTAACACCACTTATATCCCAATTAAAACTTTGATTTGTTGTAGTTGAAACAAGCGTGGTGGTTGAAACGCCGTCTGAAACATAAACATTATATGTTAGTGGATCTCCGTTTGGATCTGTTGAAGTTGCCCATTGGATAAGTAGTTGATCACCACTATATACACCATTTGAGATTGGGCTTATAAAAGAGCTTGGATTTGGTGTAATGTTTGGCAAGTCTCCGAAAGAAAACGTTGTTGTTGAACATCTTGGTCTACCTTCGCCATCATAATTTGCTGTTACAACTGCCCTTGCCCCGTCTATATATGTAGGTCCTCTTCTCGCAATGTGAACATGTGCATCTGGACATCCTGTTTTATGCATTGTTACCCATCTTGTAGAATTTCCTATATACCATTCCGCATTATTTGTACACAAATTTTCGTTTTGGTATCTGAAATCCCAACCCAAATTATTATTTGGAGCATTTGAATATAATACAATCCAAAAATCTCCGTCTATATTTAAGTTTTTTGTTCCGATTCTTCCATTTGCATTTGTAAAAAGAGGTATTAGCCTATGTGCTGAGTTCGCGGTGTGTGTATGATGAAAAGAATCGCTATTAAAAATTGTACCAACTAGTTCTGTGCTTGCTTTGTTTCTCCAATCTGAAGAAAAATATGATATATCCTCACCATTTCCTATTAAATAAACAGATAGAGCCTGAGAATTTGAGGCCCTTGCAAGTGCATTTAATTCAATAAAGAAGCTAGAAGAAGCAGCCATTGTAAGAGGATTTTGAAAGTGCATTATATGATAGTTACTTCTTCTTATTATGGTGCTTGATGGAGCGTTGTTCCATGTTATTGAACTTGGTGCAAAGAATATTTCGGGATATATGTCATCTGGATAAATATTTTCACTTATCCACATATCTTCTCCGATATCATAGGTCATTGTTTTTGTTCTTATATCTGAATCGGGTGTGCCATCTACATAATAATTCCAATTTTCATTATTTGTTAGATTTCCATTTATTCCTGAAATATCTACAGATACAGATGTGGGTGAACCTGTTATTGTAGATTTTATTTTGTAAGGTGAAAAAATAGAAATATCAAGTAGGGGATCTATAATTGTGTTTGATATTTCTCCAATAGCAAAAACAATCTGTTTTGAAGAAAAACAAAACAATATCGTTAAGAAGATAGCAGCAATTAAGAGTTTGTTTTTTTTTCATAGTTATTTGTCGTTTATTTTATCTCAGTAATCTCAGTATATTATATCATATTTTTTTATTATTGACTTTATTTTTAATTTTGGTATAATTAGATATATATCTAATTATCTAAATATAACTATATGAGTTTATCAAACACGTTTTCAGCTCTTTCCGATCCAAATAGACAAAAAATACTAGACTTATTAAAGAAAAAAGAGATGTCAGTTTCTGATATTTGTAATAATTTGAGTATTACAATGGCAACATTGTCGCATCATTTGGATATTTTGAAAAGATCGGATTTAATAAGTGCAAGAAGATCTGGTCAACAAATATTTTACTCAATAAATTTAAGCGTTTTTGAAGAATTGAGCGAAGAAATAATAAAATTTTTAACAATTAAAAAAGGGAAGTAAATATATGATAAAATTTAATTTAAAAAAAGAAATATTGCCAATTTTATTTATAGTGGCAACAATAATTATCAGTATTTTATCTTATAATTATTTACCAGAAAGAGTTGTTTCACATTGGAATTTTCAAGGCATACCCGACGGGTGGAGCAGCAAAAATTTTCATGCAATATTTTTTCCAGGCATTATAGCGCTTATATATTTAATTTTTTATTTTTTGCCAAAAATAGATCCAAGACGAGAGAGATATCAAGAGTTTGATAAAGTATACTCTATTTTTAAAGTAATGATAATTGGCGTTTTATTTTTGGTATTTGTGATAGCGACGCTTTCTAATTTAGGATATGCTATTAATATTGGCAAAACAATAAGCTTAATTATTGGAATTATGATGATAATAATGGGAAATTATATGGGGAAGATAAAGAATAATTATTTTGTTGGTATCAAAAATCCGTGGACTTTGTCGTCAGATAATGTTTGGAATAAGACGCATAGATTTGGCGGATGGACTTTTGTAATTTTTGGATTAATAATTATTGTTTCTCCATATCTTGATGTCAAATACGCAACACCAGCATTTTTAGGGGGAGTTGTCTTGATTGTTTTTGGAACAATGATCTATTCTTATATCTTGTATAAAAAAGAACAAAAAAATATACAAAAATAGTTTTTCATTTTATAGAAAAAACGCCGAGTTAAAAAACTCGGCGTAGAAAATTCTTTTTGTGTTTTTTAGAGAGTTCTTTTTTTGATGATTCTTTTTACTATGGTTTGTGAAAAAAATACAGACCTTTTTGCTATAATTTTAGCATAATCAAAGCCTAATTCAGAAAGCGTAATCTTTACATTTTCAGCCACCGATTCTTTGTCTGGGTCCTTTCTATAGTTCTCATCAAGAACCCTTCTCCTTTTTTTCAGTATTGCGAGTAATTTTTCAGCGCTCAATATGTCTATGACATCCCTTTGTTGCCAGTGATAATATCCTGTCATGGCATATAATTGCAATACATCTATTGGAATTCTTCTTCCAATGCTGAAAAAGGTTAACATTTGACCCCCCTTATTGAATTTCAAAATTAATAGAAGGCCGTTTGATTTTGAAATTTTTTTGTTAGACTACTAACAGACCTATTAATACTTACAGATATTATTATAGAAGAAGTATAAAATATATACAACTTTGTTTTTGTGTCTGGTCTTTGTTATAATTAGCTTACTATGACAAAAATAGACTTTCAAAAAGAATTAAACGAAGAGCAATATAGAGTCGTAACAAGCGCAAATGGACCACATCTTGTACTTGCTGGAGCAGGTAGCGGAAAAACACGCACCCTTGTTTATCGTGTTGCTTGGCTTATAAAGAGAGGTGTTGACCCAAGCAAAATTTTGCTTCTTACATTTACAAATAAGGCTGCAAATGAAATGATGGAGCGAGTTAAACATATTTTGGAAGTTCCAAACAATAAGACGATTTCGCTTTGGGGAGGTACATTTCACTCTATTGCACATAGACTTCTTAGAATTTATGGAAGTAGTATTAATATTCCAAAGGACTTTGTTATTCTTGATGAATCAGATGCAAAATCAATTATAAAAAATATTTCAAAAGAATATTTTCAAAATTTACACGAAAGAAGAAAGCCGTCGCCATCTCTGATAAAAGAAATAATAAGTTTTTCTCTTAATTCTTGTTCCACAATTTCAAACTCTTTAAAAAAGAAATTTCCAGAGTGGTGCGAACACGAAAATGATTTTATAAGCGTTTTTAAAGAATACAAAAAAAGCAAAAAGGAATCAAAATTGTTGGACTTTGATGATTTGTTGTTTCATCTAAAAGATCTTACGCTTCATGATGATACAAAAAATATATTAAACAAAAAATGGGAGCATGTTTTGGTAGATGAATATCAGGATACAAATTTTATTCAAGCAGAAATTGTTTATAATTTATCACATCGTCATCAAAATATTGTTGCAGTTGGAGATGATGCGCAAAGCATTTATTCTTTTCGTGGTGCTGATATAAATAATATACTGGACTTTCCAAAAACTTTCAAAAACTGCAAAATTCATAAACTAGAAACAAACTATCGTTCAACACCTCAAATAGTATCACTTGCAAATAAAATTATTTCAGAAAACAATTATCAATTTTCAAAAAATTTGAAATCAATCTTGAGACCAAATATTTTGCCATCGCTTGTCGCACTTCGTAGCAATAGAGACGAGGCTCGTTACATTGTAGACAAAATAGAGAAATTCATAGACGAAGGAATAAAGGCAAATGATATTGCAGTACTATTTCGTGCAGCAAATCACTCACAACAGCTTGAAATGGAGTTAAATGCAAGGGGAATTGTTTATGAAATGCGAGGAGGATTGAAATTTTTTGAGCGTGCTCACATAAAAGATATTGTTGCATTTTTACGAATTTACAAAAACCATAAAGACGAAGTTTCTCTTCATAGAGTATTAGAAATGTACGATGGGATAGGGGCAACAACTATAAACAAAATTTACGCAGAGCTAAAAGCAATAGAAAAATTACAAGACGTTTTTGATTTAGAAATTAATTTAGGAGAACGTGCAAAAAAATCATGGAGTTCGTTTATTAGAGCGCTAAAAGCAATTTCAAAAGTAGAAAATAGTGGTCTTATGAAAATGATAAGTGTTTTAATAGAAGATTATTCTAGTTATTTGATTTCAGAGTATCCAGACTACAAACAGCGCCAAGAAGATTTGGATCAATTCGCATTGTTTTCAAATAATTATACAAACTTAGAAGAATTTTTGTCGGAGATATCTTTACAAGAAAATTTTAGTTTGAAAAACAGGCACGAAAATAAAAATAACTGCATTGTGTTAAGTACGGTACATCAAGCAAAAGGACTTGAGTGGAGCGTTGTATTCGTGATGAACCTAATAAATGATGCTTTTCCACATATATTTGCAACAACAATAGAAAGCCTTGAAGAAGAGAGAAGGCTTTTTTATGTTGCAATAACGCGTGCAAAAAAACACTTAATTCTTACATATCCACTTTCTATTTTTAAGTATGATGGACTCAAGGATACAGAAGTCTCTGAGTTTATTTCTTGTGTTCCCAGTAGCTTGATAGATGTAAATAGTTTGGCGAAAAGTATGGGATTTTTTTCTTCTTTAAGATCTGATGGGATTTCATATCAAATAGAAGATGATGATGCAAGAATAAGAGAATACTTACCAAAAATTGAATATTAAATACATCCCAGGGTTTTGTTAACCCTGGGATGAGTAATAAAAAACCATCGAGCTTAGCACGACGGTTTTTTATTTATATAATTTAAAATGCGTTTTCAGCACTTGTTACTTTTCCAGAGTTTGTTCCAAATTTATCATAAATTAGTTGTGTATCAATATTTTGTAAATTTTCAAATATTTCTTTTTCACAAAACTCGTCTGTTGCACTAAATTTTATATTTTGTATTATATTTAAAACTTTATCAAAATTTTCGTTATTCGGTATTAGAGAAACCTCAAATCTCAACTTCGTTGTTTCTTTTTGTAAAACATTATCAATTGACCAGATTATTTCTCTATTTCCTTCTGTGGTTTTGAAATCTCCGCTTAATATATTTCTATTTCCAGTTAAGGTTACGTTATCAGGAAGACTTGCTGTGATTTTTATATTCTTTAAATTATTTTGATTATTATTTATTTCAAAAAATATCCAATAATTTGTGGGAATATCAATAATTGGTGGATTTGGCCCAATGCCTATTTGATCTCCAAAATCAGTATAATAAAGAGCATATGATTTGACGACCGGGTTTATGCATTTTTTTTCTGGTTCAACAATTGCTTCAGTTGTAGTTGGTTTTTTTGTTATTTCTGATACAACATTTATAAGAGCTGAACCTAGGTCTAATTTACTAATTGAGTATTTTACAAACCAGCCTAGAAATAAAGCCAATATAGCAAGGAAAATTACATCAGTTAGAGCCCTGATTTTTTTGGATCTTCCAAGCACTTTAAACTCTTTTTTGAATATATTAGTCATAAATTTATTATAAAATTAAAATACAAAAAATACCAATTAAAAATTATTTATAGAAACTAGAATTTCATCCAGCGTATCTCCGTCTATATCATTTGCTATTATACCAAAACCACCCCTCAAATTTTTGTCATATGCAAAAAATTGGTTTATTACATTGCCAAGGAAATCAAATATTCTTATATGCGGTCCGCCATTGCTTTTTGGCGCTGTAATAATTTCGTTTACACCATCTCCATTTATATCACCAATAGAGACATTTACTCCACCTTTAAATTTTTTGTCGTATACAAAAAATTCATTAATCATTTTTCCACTTTCGTCAAATACTCTTACTAGTGGTTCATTGTTTTTTCCGATTCCTGTGATAATTTCATTTTTTTTGTCTCCATTTACATCTCCAACACCTACACTTACGCCACCTCGTAAATTTTTGTCATATGCAAAAAATTGGTTTATTACATTGCCAAGGAAATCAAATA
>CAZWKI010000009.1:0-9748 GCA_964634645.1 uncultured Gammaproteobacteria bacterium
TTGGAGTTGGATACCAACCGACAAGATCTCCTGGCCTCAAATCCAAAGAATAAGCAGTATCACCCCTTTTTATCAAAATTCCATTTTGAAAAATACCAGAAGTTCCACCACTTTCGTTAAGTGATGACAAACCGACGCAATATCTCACAAAATCAGCTAACCCAGAACAATCTAAGCAATAGGGTTTACCACATCTTACGCCAGGAGACGCATTCCCAGCCCAAGTGTATTTAGCACCCAAAAAATAGGATGTATTACCATTTAATGCATTATACATACCGGACACAGTATTGGCTGGACACTGATACGGGTATCCCTGCTGATTCTGTAATCCCCCCACAAAAGTATCTGGAGTATCCCCACCCATATCCCATTTCTCAATATATTTCAATTGAAGGGCTCTTATATTTATCAAATCTGGGTTTATGGTTCCCAAAATCAAAACACAGCTAATGCAAAGAAAAAATCCCATCAAAGAATCTATTAATCTTTTTTTTGAAATACCTATTTGAGTTTGATTTCCACCAGCAGAAACCCATTGAAAACCAGCAAACATTATCATAATAACTGCAAAAATTCCTGAAATATATATTGTATAACGAAGTAGTGCTGCTATAAAATTACCAAAAAAAGATCCATTAACAGTTATTGTTTTTGTAAATCCAGGAAAACCCACCTCTGGGGTAAAGGTTAGTTCTGCTGAAGGTTTTGCTTCCAGTTCTAGTGCTGGTACTGTTTTGACTTCACCGCAAGCACTCATAGCATCTTTCCATTGTTTTTGTTGTTCTGGAGAGGAATTAATAATTGTTTGTTTATATTCTGGTGTTATTCCAACACCCAATTCTTCATTTGCTTGCGTGTAAAAATCATGAATCAATCCATTAGCATCCTCTTGAACGGTTATAGACCCTGCCCCAGGAATACATGTTGGATAAAATTCACCAACATCATATTGCGCAATTGAAATATTTGTAAAACAAAAAAATGATAGAATGAAAAACAAAAGTTTAATATATTTTTTTTTATAAAGTATTGATGACATATTTATTGAACAATTGCTTTTATCACATTATCTAAATTATCATATGAAATATCTCCTGAAATTTTTTGCTGATTTATAAAAACAGATGGAATATCTTTTATATCCAAAACCTCTCCTTCTGATAGATTAAATATGATGTCTTGTGTATATTTATTCGAATCAGAACATGTAAAAAATTTTGACTCGTCAAGCTTGAGCTCCTGAACAATTTTTTGATAATTTTTTCTATTTAAATTATTTGGAATTTCAAATAATTTTTCTGCGAATTCCCAATATTTACCTTGCTCATTTGCACATCTTGCCGCTATTGAAGCAGAAGATGATAAATAATCATCTGATGCCCAAAAATCTTTCCAAACCAAATTAACTTTTCCTGGATATTTCTTTAAAAGAGAATCAAAAATTACATATAAATCTTTATTTTCAAGGATTTCAAAATTTGAAAAAATAAAAATCGTAATTATCGCATCTTTTGTTCCTTTTGTCGGATCATTTTCAAGTACAGATAAAACATATTTTTCACTTGTTTGACTCTCTATAATTATTGGATTTTTCTTTATGTTGAAGATTTTTATTTCAGAATAAATGTTGTATATGAAATACGACAAAAAAACACCGAGCAAAACAATCAGAGAAACGGCTAATATTTTATTGTTATCTTTGTTCATAATATTATGGTTGTAAATCTATACTATATAAATATCCATTTGACTCATTGGTATAATATAATTTTCTATCATTGCTATCTAGATATATTTTATTAATGGAAACTCTCTGGCCATTATAAACTGGCTCTGAAATTTTTTCTTTTACTCCCGTTTCTAGATTGATTTTATAAATACTATATAATGATCCATTTGCAACGCTTGGAGAGAGCCCACTACCCTCTGGTAATGAGTCTGGTACAGCACAATACATGGAATTACTATTAGTTTTTGAAAAATCGCACTTATCAACCCAAGTATTTAGGTTTAAATAAGTTTTACCAGAGCCAAGTCCATCACTTTCCCCATTTGCAACCCAAAGGGTTGGCTTGTAGTTTGATGCACTATTATAAACACTATATACAAGATTTTTTCCACTTGGACTCCATTCCCCCTTGAATCCACCACCCTCCACAACAAGAGATTTCAAATTTTTGCCATATTCATTTATGAAAAAAATTTCCTGTCTTTCTGAGTCAATATATTTTCTATATGTAGCAAGAACTTCATTATCTGGACTCCAAACAACTGCAACATTTCTTTCCTGATCTCCCATTGGTTCTATAAATTTAAGACCACTACCATCTGGATTTACTGTTACTAAATAATTATAATCCTCGTATTGACCAACCCATTTGGAAGCAATTTTTTCTTCGGAAAAAGAAAAATCAAACTCTTTCATGTCTTTTGGAAATGTAACAAGCTGTTTATCTTTATCAAAATCATACAAAATTTTTGTACCGTCTGGATATTCAAGGATTGCCCTATCTTTTTTGTCTGACCAAGTAACATTTTGTACATAATAAAATTTTTTGTCAGACAATCTTTCTATTGTTCCATCTTCCTTAATTCTAAAAAATGCCTGCTGGTTTGGATCGTAATAACTTATACCGTTACTATCTGTATTAAAACTAATTCCTTTTATAGAATTACTTATTAGTTCTTTTGAACTTGTAAGACCTCCATTTGCAAATTCATCTATTTCTTGTGATTCTTTGATAATTCTTTCTTGTTCTTTTTGTTCTTGTTCAATTTGTTCAAGTGATTTTGGTCCTCCAATTCCTATTTGCGGTAAAGTACCAGTTGCAACGACTTGTTCTCTAACGGGTATTTGGGTAGGTGGTTCTGGCTTAAAAAATGTAGAATAAATAAAAAATCCCATCAGAAAAGAAACTAATATAAATAAAACGATTAAGATTATTTTTTTTATTTTCATAAATTGAAATTATTTATTTAAAATTTAATATTACATAAAAATTGTCATTGCTATTATAATTGGTAAAATTGCCATAAAGAAAGCTAAAAGACTTAAAAAACATAAAATTAAGAGAATAATCCAATATATAATAATCCACAAATAATCCATGCTATCTGCCCCAGTGGATACTTTTAATGCCATTGATTTGGGCTCTGCTAAAACATTTACAAAATGACAAAACTTATCACTGTGAACAAAATATTTCATAAAATTATGATAAATCAGGTATAAAAACGTTAATCCGTATGAATCAATAAGATTTTTCCAAGCCAAATCATACAAAACATATGTACCAGCTCTATGTGCCATCTTTAATGCTTCTTCTGCTTCTTCTTTACCAAATCTACCACTCTTAATACCTTTTAATTGTTTTTTGATGCCTTTTAATTCATTCCATTGACTGGAATAACTTTTTTCTGGATCATAATTATCTCCTTGTTTTTGTTTGATTTTTTCATCTATTGTTTTTGGTATCTTTTGAAATTCTCCTTGTATATTTTTTTTCAAGCCCCTGGCTCTACTCTTCCATTTACCCTGCGTGCTTTGTGGGCCCACTGAATTAGTAGATGCTCTTTCTGGATCATTTCTATGTTGCCAAGCGCCTAGTGTCTCTTTGATGTCTGCCATTATATTACTCCCATTTAGCAAAATCTATTATCCAATTGTCTCCATTTTTTATTAATTCTAAATTTAATTTTTTATCAATAACACTCTCTACTCCATTATTATTTTCTATTTGTTGTAAATATACTAATGCCGTAGCTTCATTTCCAGAATTCAATACATTTACATCTGCTTTCAAAAATTTTGAGGAAACTCCATAATACTCTTCTCCATTTAACTTTTCATTTGTTGCTATAAAATTTTCAAGTTCTTGTTTCATTTTATTGCTTACCATATTAACAAGTAAATCAAAGTTTTCATCTTTGTTGTCGGTAGAAAAAGAACCAAATCGCTCAGAAAAATTTCTAGAAACAGATATAACTTTTGATTCTATTGTTTGTTCTTGTGGAATAAATTTATTTTCTATTTTTGGAACACTTTTTTCTATTTCTTCTATCGTGGGTTCTATATTTTCTTCTATTGTAATTATTGGTTTCTTTTCTTCAGGTTTGTTTTGCGTCAAAAACCAAACCGCTAATATAATCAACAATAAGACAAGCAAAATTATCAAAATTATTCTTATTTGTTTTTTGTTTAAAATCATATATTTTTATTTATAAAATTCTTTATAAATTTATTAATTATTAATTATTTTGGTTTGTTTATCCCATTCATGTCTTGTGAGAATTCGCTAAACTCTTTCTTGGCTTGTTCTATTTCAAGAAGTTGTCTTGGATCTGATGTAATTAATTGATCTTCTGTATAAGAAGCTTCTATTTGTATTGCAACGTGTTTATTTCCAGCAAAAAATATTCCTTGACCCACTCTGCCCTGCAATAATAAATATTTTTCTTCTTCTGTAAGTAAAAATGTTTTCTTGATAACTTCAATGGCGGCTGGAGACTGTTTTAAAAGTAATTGTATTGATGAATTTGTAACAATTGCTTGACCATAAGCAGAACCAAGAAAATCATTTACATCCTGAGTGATTGTTGTAATTCCCAAATAATATTTTCTACATCTTTTTACTAGCGCAAAAATAAATTTTGCACTATCTTCATTTTGCATAAGCCACCAAGCCTCGTCGATAACTAATATTCTTTTTTTTCTTTGGGATCTCACCAAATTCCAAATATAAGTTATAATAGTATAAATTGCTATTGGACGAAGTTCATCTTCAAGATCTCTTACACTAAATATTACCAATTTATTTGATGTATCTACGTTTGTGTAGCTATTAAATAATCCCGCAAATGTTCCTTCTGTATATTTTTTGATTCTTTGAACAAGATCATCTGCACCCTCCATGCCAGAAAGTATTTCTTCAAAATCTGTCATAAGTGGTGGCTCCGCTAAATCAATATTAGATTCTGGGGTAATGTCTTTTCTTGCGTAGGTTTCAAGAAGGGCTCTGTCAATTATTGAATCTTCTACATGAGACAATTTACCAACCATAAGTCTTATGAGTCCCTTCAAAGTAATTACGGCACTTCTTATAATATCACTAATTTGCATTTCTTTTGTCATACCCCTTGGCAAATCAAATGGATTTAATTTGCTGTCTGAATTCAGTGACAAATTAATATAAGCGCCACCAACTGCTTCGCATAAATGAAGATATTCTTTTTCAGGGTCAATTATTATTACATCTACTCCCAACATAAGAGACCTTAGAACCTCTAATTTAATTGCGTAAGATTTTCCAGCACCACTTGTAGCGAACACAACCATGTTTGCATTTTGAAGCGAAAATCTATCAAACAAAATTAAGCTATTGTTATGTCTATTTATTCCATAAAGTATTCCATCGTTACTGGTAAGTTCTGAAGATATAAAAGGAAAAGAGGCAGACGCCGGAGAAGAATTCATGTTATTTACAACATAAAGCTCATCATTGCAATCTGGCAATGTTGATGCGAATCCTTGCTTTGAAGTGAACAAACATCTTTTTGAAAATATAAGACGAGAGCCAAATAAATTTTCAATATTTGCAATTCTAAAATCAAGATCTTCTTTATTGTTGGCATAAACCGTTACATAAAAAGCAATTTGAAAAAATTTTTCAGTACCCTGCGTAAGTCTATCTCTAAGTTCTTCTATGTCTGCAAGTGCTGTCTGCAACTTTGGGTCCCTAGGTGCGTTTTTATCTGCATCCTCTCCAAGTTGCGCTTCAAGATTGCCAACTTTGTTTCTTAATTTTTTCAATATTGATTCAGAAGATATTGGATAATAATAAATAGAAACATCAAGCGGTATAGAATAATTGATAATAGCATCAAACCAACCAACGGTAATGTACCTTGGATATGTAACAACATAAAGTGTATTTACAAATTTATCTCCTAAACGGATAAAATGAGAACCTGCTTTAAAAGCTGCAGGCGCTATCAAGTCTTTTACAGAAACAACTCCTCTTCTATATATTTTTTCTGCCTCTAAATCTATTTTTGCTTCCAAATCATCTTTTTTCTTGTCTATGTCTTTATTTTCTTTGGGTTTTGATTTGTTTTTTAACTCTTTTTGTATTTGTGCTGTTTTAAACATAAATAAATTTTATTAATTTTATTCGTCGATTGTAATTTTTTCAATATCTCTCAATTTTTCTCTCTTTGAAAGTTCTGGATTATAAAAATTATAAAACAATTCTATTAAACTTCCTGTATCTAAAACAACTGACTCTAATCCAATGGACTCAAGACCGAGCTGAACATGTGAAACACGACGCATTAATTGTTCTTTGTGTTCTTCTAATTGTTTTTTGTTTAATTTTATCATGGATACGGGAGAAAAAGTTTTTGTTACTTTATTAAAAAAACCTTTTTTCTTATTACTTTCAACAGAAGAATATGGAATAACAACAAAAAACTTTTTGCTCATTATGGCCTGACCGATTAACAGCTCTTCAATAAATTGAATATAATCTAATGTTTGAATTCTTAATAATTCATTGGTCTGTTTTTTTGCTTTGTCTTTTAATTTGTCAATATAATCATCTATATCCAAATTTCTAGACTGTATAACTACTTGAATTGGATAAGACAGAGAATTTAAAAAAGAATTATAACCCTCTATAATAGATTCTTGTTCTTCTTCATTTTTCAAAGCAAAATTAACAGAAGAAATCATGATTACAGATCTTATGGTACCATTTTTAAGTATAATAAGATCTTCTCTTATATCTGCTATTTCTAAAATATCTTGAGTAGAGCTTGTTGTTGGCGCTTTTTTGTTTGACATGTTATTTTAAATTTATATTATTATCTTTTATTTCTTTGTTGTTTAATTGTTCTTCTTCATTTGATTCGCCACCATAAATACCACCGGTATCAACAATAAGTGAAATTTCTGATAATTTTTTACTTGAAAATTTCTTTGGTTCAAAAACAAAGTCATCTTTTTTTTCTTCTATTTTTTTAATTATTGGTATATCTTCGCTTCTTTGCCATATTGCAAATTTCGGAACCTTCAATATAAACTCTATTAGATCTAATAAAAAAATATGGAATTTTTTTCCGTTTATCTTTCCAAATGCAAACAAACCGCTAAGACCACCAATAAACACCGCTTCAATTAAAAATAAATAAAAATCGGACAACTTATATGCTGCAAAAATAAGTAAACCCCCTATGGTGCAAATTGCAAACTGTCTGACCGTTATTGGACCAAAAATTCTGTCTTCTACATCAATAAATTGTGGTATTATAAATTTGTTCATATTTTAGTCATTCAGATTTCAGATTATAGATTTCGGAAATAAAAATAATTGAAATCTAAAAATTAAAAACTAAAACCTAATCTTCTTATTTAAATCCGAAATTGCCCTGAACTCCTCATTTGTAAGAGTCTTTTCGTTTGCCAATATTCTAGTCTCTATTATTTTCTCTATTGGAATATTTTTTTCCATACTAGATCTTCCTATTTCAAGATAAAGTTTATAGACCTCGCTTTGTCTCCAATATTTTACTGCCATTGCTCTTTTTATAAATGACTCTTTTTCAAAAGAATATATCTTATTTATAATTCTTTGCGCTGCCTCTATTGGATTATTTGATAATCTTCTAAAAATTGTAAGACTCACCTCTCCTAATTCTTCTACTGGACTTATGACCGAATTCTTTCTCTTAATATTTACATCTGATATCTTTGTTTTGTTTGGATTATTAATTCTTTCAACAAATGGAATTCTTGGTGTTTCTGATCTAAGCTCAACTTTTTGTCTTGGGTCTAAATTTGACAAGCTCGGTTTTTGATCTACCTGTTTTTTTTCTGCCACAATATCGTCTAAAATTATTCCCTGTACTTCTTCAATTTTTTCTCTAATTGAAACTAGTGTCCCCACCAATCTATTTGCAGTTGTCTCATCCAAACCCATACCCATTTGATTTATTGGGGTCTTAAATATTTTAAAAACGTCTAATTTTTCTCTGGTATGTTTTAAAAAGGACAAAACAATTGATGAAAATTTTTTTTCTAATTCTGCAACAAAATTTAGATTATTATTTTCTATAAGTTTCTGAATAATTTTTGTAATACTATATTTTTTTCTTTCTATTTTATTAAACTCTTCTGTTTTTTTCTTGTATCTGTTTATTTCGTCTTGATCTTCAAAGTCAAAATAAAAAGCTGTTTCCTTGCTCCATTTTGTAGGAGTGATTGGTGCTAAAAGCTCTTCTTCCATTCCAGTATCCACGAGTGCCGTATTAGATTGTTTTGATTTTTCTAAATTTTTAGAATCTAGATCAGAAAAATTGCCACTAGAAAATACCTGAAAACCATCATCACCTTTTATGATAATCTCATCGTCTAAATCCGAAAAATTATCTATTTGATTATTATTACTATTTTCTGGCATTTTTTAACATAAATTAAATAAATTTCAAACTTCCTATAAGGTATTATTTTATCTAATAGGATTAATTTAATTATAACACATTTTTGGACTTTTTTGTAAGTAGAAAACTCAGGTTTTTGAGGCAATCGTTATAATATTCTTTCTTAAGTCTGAGTATGAATTCTTTATTATATTAAACTCTGTTTTCTCTAATAATTTTTCTAATTCTTTTAGCGTAAATCCATGATAAAATCTATTTACTATAATATGTCTATCTTTATTCTTCCATGGAATAGAAAAATCATTCCATGATTTTTTCTTAAGATTAAAAATGTGCTTCAAGTATTTTTTTTGAAATAAATTCCAATTTGTCATTATAATAATTCCATCTTTTTTTAACCACTTTTCAATTTTTATAAGCATTTTTATTCTATCTTTTCTCAATTTCAAGTGATGAAATGATGCGATAATAAAAATAATATCAAAATCATTCTCCTTGAAATCCAAATTAAGCATATCATCTTCTATAAATTCATATTTCGTTATTTTACCAAAGTCTTGTTTTTTGGCATAATTAAGTAAAGACTCTGAAATGTCCGTTCCAACATATTCAATCTGAAACTCTTTGAGCAAACTGATGAGTCGTCCATTTCCACAACCAAGGTCTAAAATTTTCTGACCATCTTTCAAATATTTCTTAAATTCCAAAAGTTCTGGCCAAAGAGTTTGACGAGTTACATTGAATTCTGATGAAATCGTATTGTATACTTGTTTCATAATATTAATAAAATACTAAATCATAATATCTAAAATCTAAATAAATTCTAAATTCTAAATATTAAATCACAAACAAATAATTTAAAAATTGGAATTTGAATAATTGATATTTGTTTAGTATTTAGAATTTCTAATTTAAGATTGAACTATTATGCTTTCATTATACCAAAACATCGTAAAAAAACTAATAAAACTCAAATTCAAAAACAGAGATGATTTTGAATTACAAAAAAAGAAGCTTTGTGGAGAATTTAAAATAAAAACATTATCAAATCCAAAATTACTTGAGGCATACAAAGAACTCTTAAAAAATAAAAAAATCAAAAAAAACGAAGCTCTTGAAAAAAATCTTATAACAAGAGTAACGCGCACAATATCTGGGGTAACACCAGTAACGGTTCTTACAAAACCATATAACTGTCCTGGAACTTGTATTTATTGTCCAAAAGAAAAGAATATGCCTGTAAGTTATTTATCTAACGAACCAGCTGCTCAACGCGCAAAAGCACTAAAATTCGACCCCTATAATCAAG
>CAZWKI010000009.1:9758-14374 GCA_964634645.1 uncultured Gammaproteobacteria bacterium
TGTTGATAAAATAGAGCTTCTTGTTCTTGGCGGATCATGGAATGCTTATACGAAAAAATATCAAAATTGGTTTATTTCTCGTTGTTTCCAAGCAGCTAACGACTATCCAAAAAATAAACATGAAAAAATTTTATCCGCCGAAGCTTTAGCGAAGGCAGAGTTAAAGAAAAATGAAACAACGAAATACAGAATAATTGGTGTGACACTTGAAACAAGACCAGACTTAATTACAGAAAAAGAATTAATTGCAATGCGACATCAAGCATGTACAAGAATTCAGTTTGGTGTTCAGCATACTGATGATGAAATATTAAAAAAAGTAAAACGCGGTCACAATCAAAAGGATATTATAAAAGCAACTCGACTATGCAAAGAAATTGGATTAAAAGTTGATTATCATCTAATGCCGGATTTACCCTACTCTACTCCAAAAAAAGATATGAAAATGTTTAAAACCATTTTTGATGATCCCGACTACAGGCCTGATCAAATAAAAATTTATCCCTGCGTTGTCACACGCGAAGCAAAAATACTTTATAAAATGTTTAAAAATCGTGAATACGTACCTTATACAAAAAACGAATTGCTTGATTTATTAATTGATGTAAAATCAAAACTTATTCCATACTATGTAAGAATAAACCGATTGATTCGTGATATTCCAAAAGAATCAATTGTTGGAGGAAATGACATTACAAATTTGCGACAAAATATTGAGAGAGAAATGAAATTAAGACATTTGAAATGTAAATGTATAAGGTGCCGTGAAATAAAAGACAAAGAAATAAAATTAAAAGATGTAAAATTATTTATAGAAAAATACATTGCATCAAATGGAATTGAATTTTTCATAAGCTATGAAAATTATGAAAGATCTAAATTGTATGCATTTTTAAGATTAAGATTTAATAAAGATTCTAAAAATAATATTTTTCCTGAACTAAAAAACTGTTCAATTGTAAGAGAAATTCATGTCTATGGAAAACTAGTTCCTCATAACACAAAAGCCCTTAAGTCATCCTCTCAACATATTGGCTTTGGCAAAAAATTAATGGAACAAGCAGAGAAAATATCACGAGATAATAAATACAAAAAAATCGCTGTTATTTCAGGAATTGGCGTAAGAGAATACTATAAGAAATTAGGATATAAATTAGAATGTGAATATATGGTGAAGAAAATTTAAAAATTTCTTATTTAATAAATATAACAAACAAAGAATCAACAAACAAACAAGATAAAAAAAATCTTTGAATTAATCAAAAAATAATTAATTCACCAGCAAGATGGGCTTGAATTTCAAATAAACCTAATTTGTATAATTTTCTAATAATTTAAATGCCTTTTCGCTTGTCATTTTCAAAAAATTAATATCTTCATCTTTCAGTGGAAATGTACCGTGCTTTAATATCACTTCAATTACATCGGAATCAAAAATACTCAATTTATCTGCTAATTGAAAAATTTTTCCCTCGGTAGTTTGGGGATTTTTTTGTTACCATGATTTAAAATACAATCCCTCAAAATATAATCGACTTCATAGCCCAATTCTTCCAAAATAGGTATCGCATGATCTGCATGATTTTCAAAATTTTTCGAGTATCCTATATCATGTACCCAACCAGCTATTTCAAAAATATTATCATTATCTATGCCTAATTTTTGAGCAATCATTTTGGCCACTTTGCCAACCTTTTCAGAATGCACTAGGAAAAAATCTCTATGGTCAATAGGCTCTATATTTTTTGAGATATTTAAAGTAATTTGTTTTGCTTCTAATAAATTTAATATTTTCATTTTATTTTTTAATATAAGGGTTTATTTGAAATTTTGCAGAATTCGTTATTATACAAAATATTTTTATAATTTAAACAATATACTGCATATTATAAGAACGTATGATATGTTTTTATTATCAATTATTAACTGTATTAATGGTATCACTTTCAAAATAAAAGGCAAAACCTCGCCCCGCTTATAGAAACATTGAGTATGTTCCGTAGAGGCGTAGCACTGCTAAGCCTCTACCTTTTTTATTACGAAAAATCAATGAAAATCAAAAAAACATTGGTGGGGCAGTTGGGGTAGAAAAAAATCCAACAAGTGCTATAATAAAACCATTATAAAACTCCAGACTTTCAACCTTAAACTTTATAACTTTAAAACTAATCCCATGATAAACAAACAAGATAAAAAAATATTTGAACTGACTCAAAAAGAATTAATTCGCCAGCAAGATGGACTTGAAATGATTGCTTCTGAAAATTATGTTTCAAAAAATGTTTTGCGCTTAATGGGTTCAATTCTTACAAACAAATATTCAGAGGGTTATCCAGGAAAAAGGTATTATGGCGGAAATAAGTACATTGACCAAATAGAAAACATTGCAAAAGATTATGCAAAAAAATTATTTGGAGTAACTCATGTAAATGTCCAAGCATATTCTGGCTCTCCCGCAAATCAAGCCGTTTACTTCGCACTTTGTAAACCGGGAGACAAAATAATGGGAATGAACTTATTATTTGGTGGACATTTAACACATGGCTGGAAAGTAAATTTCAGTGGAAAATTTTATGATTCTATTCAATACACAACTGATGAGAATGGATTTCTTGACTATGACGCAATTAGAGATTTAGTAAAAAAAGAAAAACCAAAATTAATTTTTGTAGGAGCAACTGCATATCCAAGAATTATTAATTTTGAAAAACTCGCAAAAATCGCACACGATGAAAATGCTTTTTTAGTTGCTGACATTGCTCACATTGCTGGACTTGTCGCAGTAGGAGTTCACCCAACACCTGTTGGACACGCTGATGTAATAACAACCACAACTCATAAAACTCTCCGTGGGCCCCGTGGTGCTATGATAATGTGTAATGGCGATGAGTCAAACCCAACTCAAAAAATAGATGAAGTTATTGGTTGGCGAGAATCAAAACAAAATATTCCAACACTCATTGACCGCGCAGTTTTCCCTGGACTTCAGGGTGGACCACACAATCACACCACAGCTGGAATTGCTCAAGCGCTTTATGAGGTTCAAACTCCTGAATTTTTAGAATATGCAAAACAAATTATAAAAAATGCAAAAACACTTGCCGAAGAGTTTATGAATACGGGACTAAAAATAATAACTGGTGGCACTGATAATCATTTAATTTTAATTGATGTGAGTCCATTTGGAATTACCGGCGCTCAAGCTGAAAAATCATTAGAATTAGCCGGAATCACAGTAAACAAAAATGCTGTTCCATTTGATACTCGCTCTCCTTTTGACCCGTCGGGTATACGCATTGGAACTCCAGCTCTAACATCTCGAGAAATGAAAGAAGGTGAAATGAAACTAATTGCAGAGATGGTTATAAGAGTTCTAAAAAATCATAATAAAAATGATGTAATTGATAAAGTAAAAGGCGAAGTAAGACATTTATGTAAAAAATTTCCTATTTATAAAAAAATAAAGTATTAAAATATGAAAATAAGTGATGAAAAATTAGAGAAAATAAAAAACGATACAAAAAAATTCTATCTCTCAATAGGAAAAATTTGGTGTCCCTATTTAAAACATGATATTCATTTCAATAATGAAGGATTTGAGCATTTATTAACAAGATCTTGGAATCGTGGACGTTCAAAAGAAGAACAATATACAAGATTAAGATTATTTCCAAAAGTTGTTGAAATTATAAAAAAATGTCACACATTACAGGAATATGATGAAAAAAATATATTTATAAGACAAAAAACTAATTCACAATGGACTAAAAAATTAAAGCTTGTTAAGTATTACGTTTTTATTGCAATATCAATAGAAAACGACATAAGATTAAAAATAATAATAAAACACATAGATGGTGGTGAACCATTTTTTTGGAGTGTTTACCCTTCTTGGAAAATTAAAAAGAATATGTTCGAAAACAAGAAAAAAATATTTTATAAAGGTAATTTAGAAGAAGATTAAACCAAATAAAAAAGCGCCAGTCTGCGGTTTATGGTTTGACCGCTAGGGAGCCAAAGCCCCCACAAGCGCTAAATTAATTATACTATATCATAAATAAATGTCAAATTTAAAAAATACTGAAAACAAAATAATAGATGGAATTGCAATTTCAGATAAAATCAAACTTGAAATAAGGTATGAAATTGTTGAAAAAAAATTAACTCCAGGACTTGCTATAATTTTAATTGGAAATGATGAAGCTTCGCACATATATGTGAATCTAAAAGAAAAAGCTTGTAATGCTGTTGGAATTATTTTTAATAAATATATTTTTAATGAAAAAAATAAAGAGAGTGAAATAATAGAAACTATCAATTTTTTAAACAATGATGAGGAAGTTGATGCAATAATAGTTCAACTCCCACTTCCAAAAAAATTCAATACTCAAAAAATTATAAATACTATTAATCCTAAAAAAGATGTAGATGGATTTCACCCTGAAAATGTAAAAAGGTTTTTAAATAATGAAACTTTTATTGAACCCGTACTCGCTCAATCAATAAAACATGCTGTTCTCTATACAAAAGAAAACTTAAAAAACAAAACCGCTATTATACTTGGAAATAGTCATGAATTCATAGAACCAATTGAAAAAATGTTAGAAAATTTAAAA
>CAZWKI010000009.1:14384-27838 GCA_964634645.1 uncultured Gammaproteobacteria bacterium
AATAAATGTATCACACACTCACATATTTGAAAACCATTGGCAAGAAAAAACTCGTAGCGCCGATATTTTAATAACAGCTGTTGGAGAACCACTACAGATAAACAAAGATGAAATAAAAAAAGATGCAATTATTGTTGATGTCGGAATTAATAAAGTACAAAATGCAACTGTTGGTGATGTAAATTATACTGACGTGTTTCCAAAATGCTCATTTATAACTCCAGTGCCAGGTGGAATAGGACCAATTACAATAGCTTATTTACTCAAAAATACATTAGAACTTCACAAGAAAAATAACCAATAATCAATCTGCAATAATCAAATAATACTCAATAATCAATACTCAAAATATCAAAAAACCCCTAAATATTTTCAATTTATTATTTACAAATTCCAATTGATTCATTATTTAACTATTTAAAAATTCAAAATGTACAAATAAATAATTAAATAAAAAAATAGTAAATCAATTACTAAATTATAAATTTTGAATAATAAATAAAATCCCCAATCGGGGACTTTTATTTATTCATATTTCGGTATCCTAGAATACAGTTCTTTAATTCTTTCATTAACAGTCAGATTATTAGGAGAACTTCTTCTTATGAAAGCCTTTTGTCTTGCAATATATTTTTTAAGACCCCTTGGAAGATGTTCTCTTTGTATTTTTTCCTTTATCATATTTTTGAGTTATAAGATTAAAAATATTAAGTTATAAAAATCTACTCCAAACTTTATAACTTCTAACTAATTTTTTATTAATAAAATTAATTTTCTAAACTATAAATTCTAGATTCTAATTTTTATTTCGTATATTATCGTTTCAATTCTTTTCAAATTTCTTTTTGCGTCATCAAATTTCATTCTAATTTTTCCTGATAAATATAGTGTCATTATAAATCCGACTATATCTTTTGTTATTTCTCTATATCTTTGTAATAATTTCAGATTTTTTTCACTTGCACACAGTACTGATTGTCTTACAAGCTCTCCAGTCATATCGCACAAACCACCCAAGTACTCTTCTGAACTAAATTTGAATTCTTTATCAATTGAAATATTTTTTCCATTTAAAACATCTATAAAAAATTTTGCTTCTAAAAATTCTTCTGCTGCTGCCTGATATGATCCTTCAAAATCCAATCTATTGCTTTTATTATATTGCTTATTTGCTTCTCGTAATTTGTTTTTTGCTTCTTCTAATGTGTCTACGGCTTCCTTCATTTTCCCATCATGAGCTAAAAATATTGATTGTTTGCTTTTTGTAAGAATTGAAGAAGAGATATGATTTATGACTCCTCTTTCTTTCTGATAAAGCGATAATTCTTTTGAGATTTTATCAAATAATTTGTTGTTTTTCATAATTTTTTTGATTTAAGTAAAACCATAATAACACAGGTAGTGCCAAAATTCAAATGCATAATATTTGAAATTTATCTCAATATTCTATATAATCAGACTAGTTTAAAAATAATTGCTGAAAGCTGAAATCTGAAAGCTAACAGCTAATAAAATGTCTTTTTCAATAGGAATCGTGGGCTTACCAAATGTTGGAAAATCAACACTTTTTAAGGCCCTTACAAAAAAACAAGTTGATGCATCAAATTACCCATTTTGTACCATAGAACCAAATGTGGGTGTTGTTGCAGTTCCTGATGAAAGACTAGATAAACTTTCAAAATTAAACAATTCTGAAAAAACAATTTATACCACAATAGAATTTGTTGATATTGCTGGACTTGTGAAAGGTGCTAGCAAGGGAGAAGGTCTTGGAAATAAATTCTTGGCAAATATAAGAGAAGTTGATGCGATTCTACAAGTTGTAAGACGTTTCAATGATCCAAATGTAATTCATGTTCATGGATGTGTAAACCCAAAAAATGATAGAGAAGTAATAAATCTAGAATTAATATTTGCAGATTTAGAGATTGTAAACAAAATTCTTGAAAAAGCTAGTGCAAAATTAAAAGGTGCTCATGACAAAAAAGATGAAAAATATATTGAAACACTTACCAAAATAAAAAACGCACTAGAATCAGAAAAAATGATATCCTCTATTTCACTAAATGACGAAGAAAAAATATCTATAAAAAATTTAAACCTGCTTACTGCAAAACCAATGCTCTATGCTTATAATGTTGACGAATCAGAGGTTAATGATATTTGTGAAGATGGAATTGCAATTTGCGCAAAAATAGAATCAGAACTAGCAGAACTTGATGAAAATGATTCAAAAGAATATATGAAGACATTGGGAATGCAAGAGACGGGACTCAACAAATTAATAAAAGAATCATACTCTGCATTAAACCTAATTACATTTCTTACTAGCGGTCCAAAAGAATCACGCGCATGGACCGTTGAAACTGGCTCACGTGCTCCAGAAGCAGCAGGAAAAATTCACACTGACTTTGAAAGTGGTTTTATAAGAGCTGAAGTGATAAACTGGAAAGATCTACTTGATACGGGTGGTGAAACAAATGCAAAAGAAAAAGGCCTAATACGACTTGAAGGAAAAGACTACATTGTGAAAGACGGAGATGTAATGGTATTTCGATTTGCTAATTAACGATGCCAATATACTAATGTTTACTAATTATACGAATTTCATTTGCATTATTGCTATAAAATTCGTATATTGGTATTAAAATTAGTATTATTAGTACAATTCGTATATTGGAATCGTGCTATTCGTATCTCAAAAACATTGCATAACCAAATGAGTAAAATCTATACTCATTTTTTATTGCCTCATTATATAATTTAAAAATAAAATTCTTTCCTGCAAGTGCGCAAACAAGCATAAGTAATGTACTTTTGGGTAAATGAAAATTTGTAATTAAATTTTTCACAAATTTAAATTTATATCCTGGATAGATAAAAATTTTTATCCAATTTTTTTGTGGAATTAATTGTCCTCTACTATCAGAAAATGCTTCAAGAACTCGAAGAGCTGTTGTGCCAACTACTATAATTCTTTTATTATCTTTCTTTGCTTTGTTTAAAAAATCTGCTGTCGATTTATCTAGAATTCCAAATTCACTGTGAATTTTATGCTCCTCTATTTTCTCAGTTTTCACCGGTTCAAAAGTTCCAAGTCCTACATGAAGAGTGACATATTTAAAAATAATTCCCTTTCTCCTTAGTTTATTTAAAAGTTCTTTTGTAAAATGGAAACCTGCTGTTGGTGCTGCAACTGATCCTTTATTCTTTGCGTAAACAGTTTGATATTCTTTTTTTAATTTTGCTTCGCTATCAGGATTTTTTATATATGGTGGAATTGGAACATGACCAAAATGCTCAATCATTTGATTTAATTTATTTCCATTTAAATTAAATTGAACTTGCCAAATATTATTTTCAATATTTTTTCTAACTTCACAATAAAAATCTTTAGAAAAAATCACTTTTGTATTTTCTTTTATTCTTTTGCCTCCAATGATAGCTTGCCAAGAATTTTTATTTAATTGCCTCAATAAAAAAACTTCTACTTTCCCAGAAGTTTCTTTGTTTCCAATTAATCGTGCTGGAAAAACTTTTGTATCATTAAAAACCAAAATATCGCCTTTTTCTAAGATATCAAAAATATCTTTGAAAATATAATGAGAAAATTTCTTTGTCTTATAATTGGCAATTAACAATTTAGAAGAATCCCGTGGTGAAGCTGGTTTATTTGCTATTAAATACACGGGTAAATTATAATTAAATTCTAAAAGTTTCATATTAGCAATATTTTAAATTAGAAATATTAATTAAAGTAATAATTTATTTTTTACAATTAAATATTCACAATAACTATTTTTAGTTTATCATAAAAAATGTACAAAAGAAAAAGACCCTGGGTGATGCATCAACACAAAATTGCGTAAATACAATCTCTAGGGTCAAAATGCAAAATTAAAAAATCTTTAAGACTTAAGAATTTTTGCACTTAGATTAATTTTCAACGGCAAAAGCGAAACCATCAAAACAATTCCACGTGCTGCCGAAGCCACTATAGTAAGCACTCAGGCATCTGCCAAAGCCACGGGAGCTCACGCCAAGGAAACACAAAAGTCCAGCAGAGTCTTCAATTGGGTCATGCATGATGACGATATGCGATAGACCCATTGATTCCATTTCTTCATCTGTGAACATTTCACGTATAAGGCAAGCGGTTTCTGGGTTTGGTCTAGTAAAATTATTTTCCGTTGCAAAAGCTAGAATATTGTCAGTGGTTCTTTTACCATTATCAAAAAACATTTTCTTCAGGATGATAACTTCCGTTTTCATTCCCGAAGTAGCTTTGAAGTCTGGTGATAAAAGTATACTTCTAACAAAGTTACCCAATCTGAAACCCTTTTTAAAAAGACGCTTGATCCATTCGTCTCCGGTTGTGCCATCGCTGATGACAGAAAAACGAATGACCCCATTTTGTTCTCGCCATTTTGGTTCGGTGACTGATATTTCACCACGCAGGAAACTAAGGGCTCTTTCATAACCACCAAGTTTTTTTACTATTGCATTAAGTTGCCCGCTCGTTAGTTTCGCCGATGCGAACCCACCACTTTCAACATTGTCCATTTTTTCTCCTTGCGCTTATTTGCGCTTTTTTTTACTCTGATCCGAGTAGGAGTCATGACTATCAATAGTCACAACCAGAAAATGCCTATAAGTTGAGCATATTCTGGTTATGACCATTGCAGTTCTATTTTTTTAAAGAACTTTTCTTAATATATTAGTTAATAACATATAAAATGTCAATACTTGTCTACTGTAGAACTCATACCCATAATAATTCTTTCCGCCTACGCCAAGACTACGATGGACAAGTTTATAAAAAAATTAAATAATTAATTTTGCTTTTTAATAGAGAATTCGCATCCACAATAATTCTGACGATAAAAATTATTATCACGGGAAATTTCACACGACTTTTGAAATCCTCCATCTTTTTTCCAATCAGCCGATAAATATTCAACGCCAAGTGATTTTGAAACTTCGTATCCAGCTTGATTTATCATCTCACTACTCTTGTGTGGACTTATGGAAAGCGTAGTTGTAAAAATATCAAAATTATTTTGCTTTGTATATTTAGCAGTTTCTTCTAATCTATATTTATAACAAATAAAACATCTTTTTCCACGCTCTGGCTCATTCTCTAATCCCTTTATTTCTTTTAGCCAAATATTGTGATCAATTTTCTTTTCAATAAAATTAATGTTCAATTTTTTAGCATAATTTTCTGATTCATTTTTTCTTATTTCATATTCGCTACTAGGATAAATATTTGGATTAAAATAAAAAAGAGAGACATCGTAATTTTCTCTTAACTTTTCTATAACATATGCGCTGCAAGGCGCACAACAAACGTGAAGTAATAGCTTTTTCAATCCGTTAGATATATTATTTTTCATGTAATTATATATTTTGATAATTCGATTAAATTGAAATCGATGGGATAAATAAAATATTATCTAACGGATTTCATATTATTTTCTTTGGTCAACAAATCCACCCATATATTTTGCCTTATAAATTTCTTGTCCATTTAATGTAATAATTTCCTCGCCTGAGAAATTATCTATTTCACCAATAAAATTATTAGAATATATATAATCTCCACTAATATATTCTTTCGGACCACGATATGGATATTCTTCTCTAATTAAAGACAGCGCTCCCTGAAGAACTTTATACACATCAGCAAAGTCAACAATACTCTCTGAAACCAAACCATAATAAACCATTATATAAATTGGTTGATTTTGAAAAAACACAACCTCTCTTCCGCCATATGGCTCTCCGCCAAAATAATTGTCGTGATACTTAAAATCACCGTCTTCAAAAATCAAAGTTGTTGATTTATCACTTTCAATAATTTTCTTAGAATTATCACCACTTGCATAAGTGGATTTTTTTGCTTTTACTAAAAATTTACAAAGTTCTTTTGTGTCGAACATAGTGTTTTATATTAATTTATTTTCAGACCCATTAAACTTTTTTCCCAAATGTTTATAACCGAGCTCTGTAACAACTCTTCCACGCGGAGTTCTTGCCAAAAATCCTATTCTCATGAGATATGGCTCATAAATTTCCTCAATTGTTCCAATTTCCTCACTTACTGATGCTGAAATTGTAGAAAGTCCAACTGGTCCACCGTTAAACTTATCAATTATATTTTCTAAAATTCTTCTATCAATATAATCAAGTCCGAATGAGTCAACATTCATAATATCAAGTGCTTTGTGTGAAATATCGCTTGTAATAACTCCATCTCCCCTTACATCTGCAAAATCGCGAACTCTTTTTAAAAGTCGATTTGCAATTCTAGGTGTAAGACGAGACCTAGTTGAAATTAATTTTGCGCCACTATCATCAATTTTCACATTTAACTTCTTGGCGCTGTTTTTTATAATAATAGAAATTTCATCTTCATTATAATAATCAAGACGAAAAACATGGCCAAATCTGTCTCGAAATGGAGATGATAATAAATCATATCTTGTTGTTGCTCCTATTAGAGTAAATTTTGGTAAGTCTAGTCGCAAAATTCTAGCACTTGGTCCTTTTCCAATTACAATATCAAGTGCATAGTCCTCCATTGCAGGATAAAGAACTTCTTCTATTATTTTGTTTAGACGATGTACTTCGTCAATAAACAAAATATCTCCTTCTTGCAAATTTGTAAGAATTGCTGCAAGATCTCCAATTTTTTCTATTGCTGGGCCAGATGTGATTTTTATATTTGTATTTACTTCATTTGCAATGATATAAGCAAGCGTTGTTTTTCCAAGTCCTGCTGGACCATAAAGCAAAACATGCTCAATGGGTTCATTGCGCTTTTTGGAAGCCTCTATAGAAATTTGAAGATTTTCTTTGATATTGCTCTGACCAATGTACTCATTGAAATTTTTTGGTCTTAAAACTGATTCTATTTTTTTATCTTCTTCTTTTTCTTTTGAATTTAATATTTGTGATTCTTCATTTATCATAAGATGGGTTATAAAGCTATAAAGCACTAAGTTATAAAGCACCTGGTTATAAAAAAATTCAAAACATTATGAACTTTATAACTTTATAAACTTTATAACTTAACACTATAATCCTATAATAAAAATGAAAAATAGGCAACGAACAAAAATTGACAAAAAGGGATTTGTAAAATATTATAAAAACAGATGTTAAAAAAAATAGGAGGAATATCATGAATTCTGACGATGATAGTCACAGAGGAAATCACAATCAAAAAAAGACCACGACCAGACGAGGTTTCAAAAAATGTATAGGGTGCGGAGTAGAATTTCAAAGCTCCAAAGATTTTCCTGAGTTCATGTGTAACAAATGTAAAAAAGCTCTTCAATTAAATGAAAGAGAGGTGCTCAAAAAAAAGATTGCTCAATTAGCAAAAAAATACGATCTTGAAGAAAGGGAAATCTTCAGAAGAATAGTTTTACAGGAACTACATGGGACAAAAGAACCTATAAAATCAGAACAAAATATGCCTGGACACAAACAACAAAGAAAAATTCGAAGAGAAGTGCTCCATATCGTAAGAGCAATGAATGCAGGAAAATCCATTTTAGGTAGAGCGCAAACGGTGGACGAATTGATTGCTGAGATTTATGGAATAGGCCCTGAAAAGGAAAAATTCTACACAAGAAGTTGGCAAAAAACATTAAGATCTCTAAGATCTGAAATGAAAAACCATCGCAACAATCGAGGACAAAAATGCAGAAAATGCCTAAAAGCTAGTTTCCTTCGGAAACTTTATGGCCACCAAAAGTATCAAAACAATCAATTTGAACTTGAAATGGCCGTATAACAAAAACTTTAAAGCCCTTTTTATTAAAAGGGCTTTTGTTTTTAAATTGACTTTATTTTAATATTGTTATAATATTCACTAGAAATAAAATTTACAAAAATCAAGGAGGAAAAATGAACATTGAGGAAAAAGCTAGGAAAATTGTTATTCAGGTTCTGGGAGACAAAAATGAAATAAAACCAGAATCAAGGTTTATCGAAGATCTCGATGCAGATTCTTTGGATATAGTAGAGCTTCCCATAGAACTGGAACAGGAATTCGTTATTGAAATAACTGATGAAGATATGGAAAAAATTCGTACCTTCAAAGAATTGGTAGACTATTTGGAAAAAAAACAACAAAAAGAACCAATTTTACAAACAAAAGAAAGTTCGGCCCCCATAAGACCTGAGCCATAATCTTAAAAACCCGCGCTAATAACGCGGGCTTTTTATTTTATATTTTAACTTTTTAATTACGAAACTATGAAACTAACTATCTAACCCTACTAACTCTTGTAAATCCAGAACATGGAATAATCTCAATTCCTTTTTTCTCAAGTTCATCACAAAACAAATTTACACCAATTGAATCAGATGACATATGTCCTGCGATTACAATATTTAAATGTGCTTTCTCTGCTTTTTTTCTGTGTTCTTCGCCAATATGCATTCCAAGTATCGTTCCTATCCCTGCATTTGCAATTTTTTCATAATAGTCTTTTGAGCCACTTGTTCCACCAGTAATTTCTGTAACCGCAATACGCCCCAAATATCTATCTTCGCTTCCTACAAATAATTTTGGACCTACTTTTGTTTTACTAGCTTCTTGATACTCTGGAATACTTTTTAGTATTTTCATTAAATCTTTTACTCTTTCTAATTTATTTTCATTTTTCTTTATCAAATTAAATAAATAATTTGCAACTAAATTATCCGCTGGTGTATGAATACACATAAGTTCAAATCCAAGAAGCTTTGCACTATCTACAACTTTATTGTGATTTGAAGCATTTACTCCTCGACTTACTTCACTCATTCGAAGTTTTGTTATATCTTCTGCAATATTTATTGGAATTCCGTATTTATGAAGAAGCTCAATTTGTAAATCCATAACATCTCCAAGTCCTGCAAGTCCAACTCCAAGAGGATGATGCCCTATTATAAGATCAATTGGCTTTTTTTTATTTAATTCATTTGCAAGAAGTATTTCGGAAGTATCAATATCAATTCCAACCATTACTCTTTTTACTTTTTTGTCTATATTTTTTGTAAGAATTCTTGAATCGGCATATGGGTTTGATAAAGATTCTAAATCAAAATCTTTTTTTTGTTCTTTGCTCAACTCATTAAATGATTCTTTTTGATACTTGAGTTTTTTATTTACAAAATTAATTCCTCGTAAATCGTTTTTTATACCGAGCAAAATTGCTAAATCATAAATTTGTTTGACTGTCATCATATAATTATCAATTAGTTATTAAATTGTATTTCCTGAAACCTGAAACCTGAAAACTAGATAATCGTAACAGAAGCTACTTTATCGCCAGTATCTTTAAAAGACATAAGTCTTACTCCTTGAGTTGCTCTTCCAAGAGATGGAACATTTTTTAAGGATAATCTAATTACTTGGGCATATTCTGATATAATAATACAATCTTTTTCATTCATCTCGTGATTTAATATAAATGCTGAAACAATTTTTCCTGTCTTTGGGGTAATTTTTGCTGTTTTTATTCCAGATCCACCACGTCCTTGAACTTTGTATTCTTTCAAATCACTCTTTTTACCATATCCATTTTCCATTACAACAAATAATTTGTTTCCTTCTTTTCTATCGCTTTGGACCACATCCATTCCAACAATCTCATCTTTGTTCTTTAATCTCATTCCTCTTACTCCGGCAGCGCCTCTTCCCATCGCTCTTATATTTTTTTCTTTCATCCTAATAGCTTGACCACCGCTTGAAGTGAGTATTATTTCATCTGCTCCACTTGTCGGCCTTACCCACTCCAAGACATCTTCACTTTTTAATTTCAAAGCAATAAGTCCTGACTTTCTTACATTTGCAAATTTTTCTATTTCAACTTTTTTTACAAGTCCTTGGCGAGTTACCATCATCAAATATTTATATTTTTTATCTTCATTTGAAAAAAGTGCTGTAACCTTTTCTTCTGGTGCAAGTTGTAGGAAATTTACAATATTTTGACCCTTTGCCTGACGAACAGCAACTGGTATTTCATATGCCTTGAGCTGGAATACACGACCCTTATTTGTAAAATACAAAATGTCAGAAAGCGTATTTGTTGCAAACAAATGCTCTACAATGTCTTCTTCTTTTGTCGTAACGCCAATAACTCCTTTTCCACCACGGTGTTGAGTATGAAAATTCTCTGTCGACATTCTTTTTATATAGCCATCTTTTGTCATTATTACAACTATATCTTCTTTTGGAATCAAATCCTCACTTGAAATTTCATTTACCTTACCTTTTATAATCTTTGTTCTTCTTTCATCTCCGTATTTTTCTTTTATCTCAATGAGTTCGTCTTTTACAATTTTCAAAATTTTCTTTGGATCTTTTAATATCTCAGTGAGTTCTTTTATTAATTTTTGTTTTTCTTTTAATTCTTCTTCTACTTTCAATCTTTCAAGATTTGCAAGTTGTTGTAATTTCATTTCAAGTATTGCAACGGCTTGGCGTTCTGAAAGTTTGAATTGTTTTATCAAATTTATTTTTGCAACATCTTTGTCTTTTGATTGTTTTATAGTTTTTATAATTGCATCAATATGCTCTAGTGCCATTACAAGTCCTTCTAAAATATGAGCTCTATCTTTTGCTTTGTTGAGTTCAAATGTGAGACGTCTTGTTACAACAATTTGACGATGTTTTATAAATTCGTTTAAAATACTCTTTAGTGTCAAAAGCTTTGGCTGAATTCCATTAACAAGTCCTACCATATTAAAATGAAATTTTTCTTGGAGTTGAGTGTGTTTATATAAACTATTTAAAACTTTTTTTGGATAGGCACTATCTTTCAGGTATATTACAATTCTTACGCCTTCCTTATTTGACTCATCACGAAGATCTGTAATTCCTTGAATTTTTTTGTCTTTTACAAGATTTGCAATTTTTTCAATCAAAGTTGATTTGTTCACTTGATATGGAATTTCAGAAACTATAATTTTGAATCCTTTTTTTGCTTCAATAATATCTGTCTTTGCTCTTATTACAACTCCGCCCTTACCTGTTGAGTAAGCTGCCTTTATTTCACTTATATCATAAATAATTCCTCCAGTTGGAAAGTCCGGTCCTTTTACAAATTCACAAAGTGCATCTACATCAGCATTTGGATTGTCAATAAGATAACAAGTCGCATCAACAAGCTCTGTCAAATTATGTGGTGGAATATTTGTAGCCATTCCGACTGCAATTCCCATAGAACCATTTAGAAGTAATTGCGGCAATCTTGAAGGAAGCACAATTGGCTCTTGATGTGATCCATCATAGTTCGGCATGAAATCAACAGTGTCTTTTTCTATATCAAATAACATTTCTTCTGCTATCTTTGAAAGTTTTGCTTCTGTATAACGCATAGCAGCCGCACTATCACCATCCATAGAACCAAAATTACCCTGACCGTGAACAAGAGTATAGCGAAGTGAAAAATCCTGCGCCATTCT
Organism: uncultured Gammaproteobacteria bacterium; assembly: GCA_964634645.1. Taxonomy (GTDB): domain Bacteria; phylum Patescibacteriota; class Patescibacteriia; order UBA1558; family S5-K13; genus CAZWKI01. The sequence goes on from CAZWKI010000009.1 coordinate 25,851, forward strand.
TACCATAGAATCGTAAACTGCTGTGTCTCCGTGAGGATGATATTTACCCAAAACTTCTCCAACAACAGTTGCGGATTTTCTAAATTTTGCTTTTGAGCGAAGTCCAATGCTCCACATAGCATAAAGTATTCTACGATGTACCGGTTTCAAACCATCACGAACATCAGGAAGTGCGCGGGCAACAATAACACTCATCGCATAATCAAGATATGATGTTTTCATTTCATCAACAAGTGGTTGAAACGTTATATTTTTTTGTGGTAAAAGTTGAAATGTTCTTGGTGTTTCTTTTTTTTCTTTTTCAATTTCATCACTTTCTTCTTCAAAACCATTTTCATCTTCATCTACCTTTTCTTGTTTAATATTTTTTTTATTTGAGCTGAGCTCAATAGATTCTTCAAAAATGGAATCATCAACGATTTCCTTGTCCATCGAAGCTTTCTTGTCTACCGTAGCTTTCTTGTCTACCGTAGCTTTCTTGTCTACCGTAGCTTTAGCGGAGGTAGAAGCGAAGGTAGAAGCGAAGATGGATTTTTTTTCTTCTACTGGTTTTTCTTTTTTAATAGTCTTTGTTTTTTTGATAACCCGAACAGGCTTAGAAATTTTTAATTTCTGAGTTTTTGACACCACCTTCTTAGCTGATTTCTTAACTGGTTTTGCTTTCTTAATTTCTTTCTTTTTAGGATTAGTTTTTAGTGGTTTTTTGCTGACTTTTTTAATTGTCCAAGCCATATGATTTATATAGTAAAAATAATAAAAAATGACTATTCTAGCCACCTTTATTTTAGCAAAAAATAAGCATAAAATCAACCTATTTTAGACCTCGCAGGTTGCCCACCCGTCGGGTCTAAATTTGACAAATTTTCCCAAAAATAATAAGGTTTTTTCAAAGAAAACTATAAAAATTTGGAGGAAAAATGTTAAAAATATGAGGAGTTCCTGAGAAAATCCAAGAAAAAATAATTAAGAAAATTAATATTTTTTTTGATAACTTTATTTTCTTATCGCTAACGAAGTTAAGAGGTGTTTTCTTTTTTAACATAAAAAATAAATGTATTTTTGCATTTTACAATTTATATTAAAATTATAACATTTTTTATATTTTTTCCCAAAAAAACAACAACCCAGGGTTGACGTAGCAACCCTGGGTTGGGATATCAAATTTATCTCAATATTTTTGCCAAAACACTTGTAAGATCTTCTTTTGAATAATACTCAATTAATATATTTCCTTTACCTTTTTTATCACTTATCTTCACTTTTGTATTCAAATGTTTTTGTAATCTATCTTCAAGCGATGCAATATTTGGATCTTTTGCAATCGTTCTTGTATGGGTCTTAACTGTAATTTTTTTCGCCTCATTGCTTGTAAGAGAAACACTTAACTCGTCATCTAAAATCTTTTTTAGAAGTTTTCTCTGTTTGTCTGGGTTTTCAAGAGATAAAATAAGTTTTGCATGACCAAAAGTGATTCTATCGTCTTTCAACATTTTCTTAATATCAGCGGGTAATTTATTTAATCTCAAAATATTTGCAATTGATGACCTTGATTTACCAACTTTTTTTGCAATCTCTTCCTGAGTAAGATTGAACTCACTCATAAGTCTCTCATAACTTTCTGCTTCTTCCAAAAAATTCAGGTTTGCTCTTTGAATATTTTCAATAAGCGCTAATTCTAATTTTCTTATATCACTTATTTCTCTTATAATTGCTGGCACCTTGAACATGCTTAACATTTTTGCGGCTTTGAGTCTTCTTTCTCCTGCAACTAGCTGATAAAGTTGTTTTCCTTCACTATTTGTCTCATCTAATTTTGTAACTATAAGTGGTTGAATTATTCCCTGCTCTTTCACAGATTCTACAAGCTCTTGAAGTTTGTCTTCGTCAAAATCTGTTCTTGGTTGATATGGATTTGCTTCAATACAGCTTACATCAATATCATTTACAACTTCTCTTCCTGTATGGACGTAAATAAAATCCTTGTTGTA
>CAZWKI010000010.1:0-11648 GCA_964634645.1 uncultured Gammaproteobacteria bacterium
GAAAGGGTCCAGTTGATCACTATGTAGCAGTTGTAAAACCAGGAAGTGTTTTGTTTGAAGTTGATGGAATTAAAGAAGAATTAGCAAAAAAAGCATTGAAATTAGCAGGATATAAATTACCAGTAAAAACTTGTTTTATAAAGAAAAATTAAAATTATGAAATTCAAAGAATTAAAAGAAAATAAAATAGACGCCTTAAATAAGATGCTCAAAAGTGAAAGGGAAAAAATGAGAGCACTTAGATTTAGTATAAATTCAAAACAAGAAAAAAATGTAAGAAATATAAGAAGTGCAAAAAAGACAATAGCGCAAATATTAACAATTTTAAATACAAAGAAAGAAAAAGAAAATAAGGAAGTAATTGATAAAAAAGAATAATGTAAAAGTTACGTAGCTACGTAGCTACGTAGCTAATAGCTAAATCATATGGAAAATAAAAGTAAAAAACAATTTAGAGAATTAACTGGCGTGGTTGTAAGCAATAAAATGCAGAAAACTGTTGTTGTTAAAGTTGATACAGTAAAGACACACCCTATTTATAAAAAAAGATATATTGTTAGTAAAAAATACAAAGCACACGATGAAAAAAATCAATATAAACTAAGAGACTCAGTACTTATAAGACAAATAAAACCAATGTCCAAAGATAAGAAATGGGAAGTTATAAAAAAAGTTAAATAAATTAGATTTCAGGTTTCAGATTTTAGGTTTTAGCTATAAGTTGCTGAAAACTGAAAACTGAAACCTACATAGCTAAACATATGATACAAATGCAAACAATATTAAATGTAGCCGATAATACTGGAGCAAAGAAAGTCCAGTGTATTAAAGTGCTTGGAGGCTCAAAGAGAAGATATTCAAGAATTGGAGACATTATTGTTGTTGCCGTAAAAGCTGCTCAGCCACATAGCATGGTAAAAAAAGGAGAAGTTTTGAAAGCCGTCATTGTAAGACAAAGGAAAGAAATACGAAGAGCAAGTGGAATGTATATAAGATTTGATGATAATGCAGTTGTAATATTAGATAAAGATTCAAAAGAACCAAAGGGTACTAGAATTTTTGGATCAGTTGCAAGAGAGTTAAGAGTTTTTGGATTTAATAAAATTATTTCACTTGCACCAGAGGTATTGTAAATTAAATTAGCTACGTAGCTTGCGTAGCTTACAAGCTAAACATATGAATAGATTAAAAATAAAAAAGAATGATACAGTAAAAGTACTTTTAGGAAAAGATAGAGCTAAAACTGGAAAAGTTACTCAAGTTTTTCCCGCTGAAGCAAAAGTTGTTGTTGAAGGAATAAATAAAAAATTCAAAAATTTGAGGCCAAAAAGAGAGGGCGAAAAAGGACAAAGAATAGAATTTTTTGGTCCAATAGATATTTCAAATGTAATTTTGGTTTGTAAAAAATGCGGAAAAAACACAAGAGTTTCATACAAAGTTTCAGAAAATAAAAAATATAGAATTTGCAAAAAATGTGGAGAAATATTGGATTAATTTTTTAAAAAATATTTAACGTAATAAGATCTAGATAAAATATATGATGAGTTTAAAAGAAAAATATAAAAAAGACACTTTAGCAAAAATGAAAAAGGATTTTGGTTATAAGAATGATTTGTCTGTTCCAAGAATAGATAAGGTTACTTTGAATATTGGTTTAGGAAAATCTTTGAACAATAAGGAATATGCTAGTATTGGAGAAAAAACACTTTTAAGAATTACGGGTCAAAAACCAGTTTTTACAAAAGCAAAAAAATCAATTTCTGCATTTAAAATAAGAGAAGGCATGGTTGTGGGAGCAAAAGTAACACTCCGGGGAAAAAGAATGTACGATTTTTTGGATAAATTAATACACATTACATTTCCTAGGGTTAGAGATTTTAGGGGTATTGATGCAGAACATAAACATTTAGATAAAAAAGGGGGATTTTCTTATGGATTCAAAGAACACATTGTTTTTCCAGAAATTAAAACAGATGAAGTTGAACATATTCATGGGCTTGAAGTTGCAATTTCTACAACCGCAAAAACAAAAGCAGAGTGTTATTTTTTGTTAAAATATTTAGGATTTCCATTCATTATAAATGAAAATTTTGAAGAAAAATTAAAGAATCAAATAAAATAATATGGCAACACAAGGTCAAATAGCAAAATCAACTAAAAAACCAAAATTTTCTACAAGAATTGTGAGAAGATGCTGGAAATGTGGCAGAAGAAGAGGATATATGAGAGATTTCAAATTGTGTAGAATATGCTTTAGAGAATTAGCTTCCAAAGCAGAAATGCCAGGAGTCAAAAAAAGCAGTTGGTAAATAATATAAGTATTAAATTTGTTTATAAAATAATATTATGATGACAGATCCAATATCAGACATGTTAACAAGAATTAGAAATGCTCAGGCAGTAAAAAAACATGAGGTTGTTTTGCCGTTTTCAAAAATTAAATATGAAATTGCAAAATTATTGGCCAGAGAAGAATATGTAAACTCTGTTGAAAAAACAAAAGATAAGTTTGATATGTTGAGAATCGAATTAAAATACAAAGAAAATGGTGATCCAATGATAGAACACATTAGAAGAATTAGTAAACCGGGTCAAAGAATTTATATAAGCTCCGACAAATTACCACGAATATTAAATGATTTGGGTATTGCAGTTTTATCAACATCGCAGGGTGTTATGACAAACAAAAAAGCCAGAAGAATGAAGGTTGGTGGAGAATTGTTATTTGAGGTTTGGTAAGCAACGGTTTTCAAGTTCAAAGTTGTAAAGTTATAAAGAGATGTATTTGTATAATAACTTTAAAACTTTAAAGCTTTATAACTTTAAACTAAAACATTATGTCAAGAATAGGAAAACAAGTAATAATAATACCAGAAAAAGTTGATGTGAAAATCAATGATTCTTTTATTGAAGTAAGCGGTCCAAAGGGAAAATTATCTCAAAGATTAGTCCCAGACACACAAATAAAAATAGAAGAGAAAGATGGAGTAAAACAAATTATTGTAAGTGTTTTAAATGAAAATGAAAAATCAATTAGATCAAAGTGGGGTTTACAAAGAAGTCTTGTAAATAGCATGGTGATAGGTGTTGTCAGCGGTTTTGAAAAAAAATTAGAAATAAATGGGGTTGGTTTTAAAACAGAATTAAAAGGAACGAAACTTATACTAAATGTTGGATTTTCTCACCCAGTTGAATATCAATTAGCAGAAGGTATTTTTGCAAATATTGAAAAAAACGTTATAACAATTTCTGGAATTGATAAATATCTTGTAGGCCAAACAGCGGCAGAGATTAGAGCTATAAAAAAGCCAGAACCATACAAAGGAAAAGGAATTAAATATTCAGACGAGATTATTAGAAGAAAGATGGGCAAAGTTGCTAAATCAGGATAATAATTTAAATAGCAGTCAGCTATCAGGCATCAGCTTTCAGGGGGAGCTAATAGCTAAAGGCTGAAAGCTGAAATCTAAAATAATATGAATAAAAATAAGATAAAAAATAATTTGAGAAAAAGAAAAATAGCAAGAGTAAGGGCTATTGTAAAAGGTAATTCAGAAAAACCAAGACTTTGTGTGTTTTTTAGTTTAAGTCATTCATATGCTCAAATTATTGATGATACAAAAGGAACAACAATTGTAAGTGCTAGTGATAAAGAGTTGAAGAAAAAAGGAAAAAGCGTTGAAATAGCGACAGAGCTTGGAAAACTTATTGCAAAAAAAGCAAATGAGAAAAAGATAGAAACAGTTGTTTTTGATAGAAGATACAAGAAATATCACGGCAAAGTAAAGGCACTAGCAGATGCAGCTAGAGCAGAGGGTTTGAAATTTTAATTTTAATAAAAATATGGAAGATAGCAAAAAAACAGAATCAAGACCAAATAGATACTCATCTCGTCAAAAAGAAAGAGAGAAACCAGAGTTTGAACAAAGACTAGTTGATCTTGCAAGAGTAACTAGAGTTATGGCTGGTGGAAAAAGAATGAGATTTCGAGCTTGTGTTGTGATAGGTGATTTCAATGGAAGAATTGGTTGGGGAATGGCAAAAGGAGCTGATGTTTCTATTGCTATCAACAAAGCTGTTGTTCAAGCAAAAAAAAGACTTATAACTATCAATATTTACAAAAATACATTAAGACACGAATCTTTTACAAAATTTAAAGCTGCAAAAGTTTATATCAAACCAGCTCAAGAAGGAAGAGGTATAATAGCAGGAGGAATAGTAAGGGATATGCTTGAAATTGCAGGAATAAAAGATGCTATTGCAAAAATTTATGGAACAAAAAATAAGATAAATAATGTTAAGGCAGTATATATTGCATTATCAAAACTTAGAAAAGACATTCCAAAAGAAAAGAAAGAAAAAGAAGAATTAAAACCAGAAATAGACAAAAAAGAATAATTTAAATAGCGATTAGCCTTTAGCCATTAGCATTTAGAAGCTAACAGCTAAAAGCTAACAGCTGAAAGCTAAATATATGTTGACACTAAGCAATTTACAGATAAATAAAAAAGCAAAGAGTAAAAAACAAAGACTTGGAAGAGGCGATGCTTCTGGTCGTGGAAATTATTCTGGAAAAGGAATGAAAGGACAACGTTCAAGAAGCGGTGTTTCGGGGCTCAAAAGGCTTGGTATGAAAAAAATGATAGCACAACTTCCAAAACATCGTGGTTTCAAAAGAACAAATCCAATTTTAAATATCGTAAATTTGACAGATCTACAAAATAATTTTAAATCCGGAGAAGAAGTAAACGCAAAAAAATTGTTGGAACTAAAAGTTATTGACAACATTAGAAATGCAGTAAAAATTTTAGGAAAAGGGACTCTCGACAAAAAATTAAATGTAAGAGCACATTATTTTTCAAAATCAGCCAAACAAGCTATAATAAAAGCCGGAGGTAAAGTAATTGAAACTCCAAGAAAAAGAAGAATAGTTCAAAAAAACAAAAAACAATCAAAATAATTTTTTATATATAAAAAATGTTTACAGATAGGATAAAACAAATTTGGAAAATAAAAGACCTGAAAGCAAGCATATTATTTGTGCTTGCTATGCTCGTTATAAGTAGATTTGCGGCGACTATTCCAATTCCTGGAATTGACGCAGATAGTTTGAGAAGTATTTTTCAGTCAAATCAACTTTTGGGAATGTGGGACCTGTTTTCTGGAGGTGGGCTTTCAAATTTTTCTGTTATAATGCTTGGCGTGGGTCCTTATATTACAGCTTCAATTATTATTCAGCTTCTTACAATGATTATTCCATCTCTTGAAGCACTTTCAAAAGAAGGAGAACAGGGTCAGAAAAAAATTAATGCTTATACAAAATATTTGACAATACCACTTGCAATAATGCAAGCATATGGATTTTTGACAATTCTTCAAAAAACATCACAGGTACAAATTCTTTCTGCAATGACAACTATTCAATTTGCAGCAGCACTTATTACAATAACAGCAGGAACAATGTTTTTGGTCTGGATTGGTGATCTTATCACAGAGAAAAAACTTGGAAATGGTGTTTCGCTTTTGATTTTTGCTGGAATAGTTGCAAAATGGTTGAGCTCTGCAAGAAATTTGGCAGTTGTCTATGATCCCGGAAAATTGTTTAGTCTTATAGCTTTTTTAGCCATCGCTCTTGTAACAATAATAGTTGTCGTAGTTGTAAATGAGGCTCAGCGCAATGTGCCCGTTTCTTACGCAAGACGCGTAAGAGGAAATAGGGTTTATGGTGGAGTAAATACTCATTTACCAATAAAAGTAAACCAAGCTGGTGTTATTCCAATTATTTTTGCAATTTCACTTATTATGTTTCCAACAATGATAGGTAATTTTTTTGCATCAGCTGGCAATCAAACAGTTGCATCAATTGCCAAATTTATTATTAATCTTTTTCAAAATCAGATATTTTATGGAATATCATATTTTGTATTAGTTTTCGTATTTACGTATTTTTATACAGCCGTAATATTCCATCCAGACAAAATTGCAGATAACTTACAAAAGCAAGGCGGATTTGTTCCAGGAATAAGACCAGGAAATCATACTGCGGAATATTTGAAGAACATTGTTTCTCATATAAATTTAGCAGGAGCCTTGTTTTTGGGAATTGTAGCAATACTTCCTGTGGCACTTCAATCTCTTACAAGTGGGCTTGGCTCTATGGTAGTGGGTGGTACGAGTATTTTGATTGTGGTATCTGTTGTAATTGACACAGTAAAGCAAATAAACGCACAGCTTACAATGAGAAATTATGAGGAGTTATAAATTAGGGATAAGGACTAAGGACTAAGGGGTAAGGAGTAAGGGTTTGGAGTTTAGTCGGTCAGGTGTGATAACCTGGTTTTTTATTTTTGTTTGAACGGTTGTCGTTGTTCTTTGATATTGACAAAGTAGTTTATATGTGCTATATTGATATGTTAAAGTTGTTTTTAGTGTTCTTTGACATTAAGTTATTCAAAAGACTCATTTAGGAGTCAATTTGTATTGTAAACTATTCAAAATTGAGGCGTCGGTATTTATAGTATACGACAATTATTTTAAACAACAAAAATGGCAACCAAAAAAGGAGGAAGCCATGGAAAAGAATCATGAAAAGAAGATCGTTCGGGGTCTTGAAATAGGTGCAGAGTATGAGCTTCGTACATATTCATCCTACGGCGAGATCAAACTGGAGCAGTGCATTGACGCTGAAACTCAGCGGGTCATTTTTTTCAACGTTCACAGGAAGAATTTGCCCGATCAAGGCAAACTTCAAAGTGGACAATCCCGATCACTCTGGCGCGTCAGAGTCGATTCACTGTTCGATAATGACAAAACCATCTGCGCTTTTATCTCTCTGCCCGACCCGGAAAGAATTTCACATGAAGAATTTCGTGTTGGGAACTATGAGACCGGCATGGAAACAACTGTCATGATAGGCACCAACCAAGAAGATCAGCGCAATTTCATTTTGCCCGATAAGCGACAAGAAGAGTTCAAGGTGGTTTTTCATCTCGATGAACAGGATGAAAATCAGATGAAGAAGTTGAAATCCTCAAAGTTTGGAGACAAGTGGTTGGCAAAAGTAGTTTTTCTTACCCCTGCAAGAGATGAGGGCAAGGACAAGAAGATCGTTCACGCACATGTCGCCTTGATTGGGGAGGAACCAGTGTCAAAGGTACTGTTTGATGAATTTAGGAGTGGCTACTGGTATTCGGTTTCTGTAACTATTACCAATCAGGGGGTGAAGCAGCTTTGTAAGATTTTCCGTGCGGGAAAGCAGGTCCAGTTTTGCTTGGATCAGGAAGCGCCGGAGTATAAGTCAAGCAAAGAATTCCTGCAGACTCTCAAGGTCGGCTGGAACACTCAGTTCACGATCACAAGAGCGGTGGTTCGTGAGAGAGATGTCGTAATATACGGTTATCTCAATCAAGCCGCAAAGAGGCAACAACTCGCCTCCTAATCCAAAGGCGGCACAATATAGGGGAAGGTTAGGTCTGTAATAGATCGACACCTTCCCTTTTTTATTTCCCAAAATTTACCCGACGGGTCTAGTGAAAAAAATAAGCTAATATGATATAGTTATAAATAATAATTAAAGCAAAAATATGAACATAGTACTAATAGGAATACCTGGGTCTGGAAAAGGTACTCAGGCACAAAAATTATCTGAAAAATTAAATATTCCCCTTATTTCAACAGGTGATCTTTTTAGGTATAACATAGAAAAAGGAACTGAAATAGGTAAAAAAGTGAAAGAAATTATAGATAAAGGCAATCTTGTGGGAGACGATATTACTTTTGAATTATTGAAACAGGGTCTAAAAAATTTCGACATTTCAAAAGGAGTTATTTTTGATGGTTATCCTAGAAATTTAGAGCAAGCAAAACTTTTGGAGACTCATATGAAAATTGATAAAGTTTTAAATATTAATTTAACAGATGAAGAAGTCGTCGTAAGAATAGGTGGAAGAAGATCATGTATTTGTGGGGCTACTTATCACAAGAAATTTAATCCTCCAAAAACCGCAGGAAAATGTGATAAGTGTGGAAAAGATCTTTTTATAAGAGAAGATTCAAAAGAAGATGCAATAAAAACAAGAATAGCAATTTATAAGAGCAGCATAGATCCACTTTTGGATTTTTATAGAAAAAAAGATATTGTGCTTGATATAAATGGAGATTTACCAATTGAAGAAGTAAAAAAAGAAATTTTTGAAAAATTAAATATTTCATAATATGATAACAATAAAAACTCCTGATGAAATAAAAATTTTGGAAACTGGTGGTAAAATACTAGCAAATGTTTTGAGTTCTGTTGTTGATTCTGCAAAAATAGGAATCACAACAAAAGAATTAGACAAATTAGCAGAAAAATTAATTTTGGAAGCAGGAGGAATTCCAGCCTTCAAGGGTTATGGAGAAGACAATCCATATCCAGCAACACTTTGTACATCGGTAAATGATGAGATTGTTCATTGTATTCCGGGAAGTAGAGTTTTAAAAGATGGAGATGTTTTGGGAATTGATATTGGCATGAAATGGCCCAGTGATGAAACGGGTCTTTTTACGGATCACGCCTTCACTGTTCCTATTGGAAATGTCCGCGAAGAAGTTTTGAAATTACTTGAAGTGACGCGTGGAGCATTAAACAAAGCAATTTCAATAATAAAACCAAATATTTATTTAAATGAAATAGGAAGCACAATAGAGGATTATGTAAACTCACATGGAAAATATGGAATTGTAAGAGAGCTTGTTGGTCATGGAGTTGGTTATGGTGTTCATGAAGATCCAAAAATTCCACACTACAAAGTAGGAAAAAGAGGAGAATTACTGAAGCCAGGAATGGTTTTGGCAATTGAACCAATGATAAATTTAGGAAGTCATGATATAAAATTTCGAAAAAATGGTTGGGACATAATAACTAAAGATGGATCTGTTTCAGCACATTTTGAACACACTATTGTAGTGACAGAGAATGGATGTAAAGTATTGACTCAATAATAATCACAACGTCATTCTGAATTTATTTCAGAAGCTCAAATTTACAAGGAGATTCTGAGACAAGCTCAGAATGACAATAGAAAAATATGAAAAAATTTCTTGGAATAGATTATGGTGACGCAAAAATAGGACTTGCTTTAGGAAATAGTGAGGATAGGTTTGTTTTGCCGTATAAAATTTTGGGTCAAGAAGATTTTTGGAAAGAAATAGAAAGTATTATAAAAAATGAAAATATTGATGAAATAGTCATAGGTCTTCCAACAAATTTAAATAATGAAGAAACACAGCAGACAGAAATTGTCAAAGATTTTTTAAATAAACTAGAAATAAAAATAAGTTTACCAATACATTTTGAAGATGAGAGAATGACATCGCTAATGGGTTCAAAAATGATACGAAGTCATGGAGAAAAAAGTAAAAAAAGCGATGATAGTGCTGCAGCGACTTTAATTTTAGATTCGTTTATAAAAAGAAATTATGGAATATAGTGTTTTTTATTATTTAATATTTTTTTTAATTTCTCTTGTGTTGAGTTATTTTTTGACTCGAGTGATGATAAAACTTTCTTTTAAATTTAAGATTTTGGATAATCCAGGAAGTGATAGAAAAATTCATGAAAATCCTATTCCGCTTCTTGGTGGATGGGGAATTTTTCTTAGTTTTTCGTTTATAATTTTATTTTTGTTTTTTTTCTTCCCACAAATCATTTTGGGAAAAGAAATAAGTGTTTTACAGATTTTTGGAATATTATTTTCAGGGCTTATACTTATGATTTTTGGGACAATGGATGACAAATATAATTTATCTGCAAGAGCACAATTTTTTTGGGTAACTATTTCATGTCTTGTGGTTCTGATAACAGGTACAGCAATAAAAGTAATTACAAGACCAGGTGGAGGAGTAATAGATTTGACGCTTGGAATTGAAGCAAGTTTCATTGGGATAAATTTTTATCTTATAGTTTCTATTATTACATTTATTTGGCTTATTTTTATTACAAACACGACAAAGCTTCTTGATGGACTAGATGGGCTTGCCGGTGGAATTACTTCTATAGGAATGATAATTCTTTTTATTGTTTCTCTTTTTTGGAATAAAGCAAATAGCGCAACATCCATTTTGATTATTATTTTTTTGGGTTCTATTATAGGATTTTTGTTTTTGAATTTTCACCCTGCAAAAATTTTTCTTGGAAATGGAGGAAGTAATTTGCTTGGACTTTACTTGGGGGTTTTTGCAATAATTAGCGGAGCGAAAATAGCAACAGCTTTTCTTGTAATGGGAGCTCCACTTCTCGATATGATTTGGGTCATAATTCAGAGAATAAGAAGAAGGGAAAATCCATTTCGCCATGCCGACAAAAAGCATTTACATTTCAGACTTCTTGATCTGGGATTTTCAAGAGTCAAAGCTGTTTTGATATTATATTTTATTGCTTTTTCTTTTGGAGTAGTTTCGCTTTTTCAGGCCACCTTTGGTAAAATAATAATAGCGACAATTCTAGTTTTATTTATGATTATCTTATTTGTTTATATAGATAAGAAACAAAAAAATGCAGTATAAAATCAATAAAATTTTTTTATCATTTGTAATATTTTTTTGCTTAATTATTATTTCTGGTTGTGATAAAAATATTACCAATGAAAAATTGTTTAAGCTACAAAAACAAGGTATACAAAAAATTATTATTAATAATAATGAAATTCAGGTAGAAATAGTAGCAGATGTAAAATCAAGACATCATGGACTCTCTGAAAGAGAATCTCTTTGTGAAAACTGTGGAATGTTTTTTGTTTTTGACAATAAGGGGTTATATGATTTTTGGATGAAAGACATGCGTTTTCCTCTTGATATTATTTATATAGATGGTAATAGAATTGTAGAAATATTTAAAAATGTACAAATTTTAGAAAATGAAAAAATTACTACAATTAGTCCAAAAAAAGAAGCAGACAGAGTACTTGAAATAAATGCTGGATTTTCTGACAAATTGGGTATAAAAGAAGGTCAGATACTGAAATTTGATTAATTTTTATAAACCTATAAAAGCTTTATTATTGCTTATTTATATTATTGACTTTTTTAATCTATTGTAGTAAAATGTTATTACTATATTTAACCCGTTAGATATTTTATTTATCTTAATGGGGAGCTAAAACAATATTTAAATGAATTAAATAATATAATAATATGGAAAAAAAGATATCTAACGGGTTAATAGCAATAATAAGAACAGGCGCAAAACAATACAAGGTAAAAGAAGGAAGCAAGGTAAAAGTTGAAAAACTTCCAGGCGAAGTTGGTTCAAAAATTATTCTTGACGATGTTTTGCTTATTTGTGATGATAATGGAGAAAAATGCGAAATAGGTTCTCCAAAACTTGATAAAAAAATAGAAGCAAAGATTTTACAGCAAGCAAAAGCAAAAAAAGTAAGAGTTGTAAAATATAAGAACAAAACAAGATATCACAAGGCCTATGGTCACAGACAGCAATTTACAGAATTAGAAATTACAAAAATATAAAAAATCCCCGAGAGGGGATTTTTTAATGATGAATTTTGATTTTTTAATGATGCCTGCCTGCCGGTAGGCAGGAATAAATTTTGAATTTTGAGTGATTTGAGTTTTCAGTAAATTTTTATAAGCTCGCAGTTATTTAATCTCTT
>CAZWKI010000010.1:11658-12230 GCA_964634645.1 uncultured Gammaproteobacteria bacterium
CCCCAGATTGAAAAGCATTAATATCTTGTTCATACTGTTCTCTAGTTGCCCTTACCGTTGCATATCTTTTTTGATTTAGAGACCGGTTATCAATAAATGCTTTTAGGGCCCTGACAGTACTTACGTCTTTAAAGTCTGTTGTAATTGATAATTCTGGTATGTTTCTTACAGATCTTAGAAATGTTATGAAAAAATCTGTTCTATCCATTGTTTCAAATTCATGGCTTATGTCTTTTGGTTGATTTTCTAAAATGTTTTCTGGTTTTTCCATTTTATTTTTCGAGCTGAGCTTGATTTATTTTATTTCTTTTCTATTTTCTAGTGCAGAAGAAAGTGTTATTTCGTCAGTATATTCAATGTCAGACCCCATTGGAATACCACGGGCAAGACGAGTTATTTTTATATTATAAGAAGATAAAATATTTTTTAAATAAGTTGTTGTTGCTTCTCCTTGAATATTTGCATTAAATGCAATAACAAGCTCTTCAACGCTATTATTTTTTATTCTATTTATAAGTTCTTTTATAAAAAGCTTGTCAGCGTCAGCTCCGTGGTTCTTTGTAGCGTTTGCC
>CAZWKI010000010.1:12240-25466 GCA_964634645.1 uncultured Gammaproteobacteria bacterium
TTGTCAGGAGTAATTCCCATTATTGGATCAATAAGTCCACCAAGAATATGATAAGAACCATTGAACTTTTTTGTATTTTCAATTGTCTCAAGATCAGTAGATGTTGAAACAACACAAACTATTTTTTTTGATCTTTTTTCATCAGAGCATATTGAACAAGGATTTGCGTCTGAAAAATTGTTACAGGTAGAACATACTTTTATATCTTTTATGGACGATAGAGCGTTTATAAATTCTTCTATTTTGTTTTTTGGTCTTGAAATTAAAGAAATTGCCAGACGTTCTGCTGTTTTTGGCCCAATACCAGGAAGAGTTAGAAATTGATCAATTAAATTTTTTAAGCTTTTTGGAAACATTTTATTAATGATGAATTTAGAATTATGAATTATGAATAAATTTTGAATTGCTTAATTTTGAAGGGGTTTTGAATTTTTTAATATTGAATTTTTTTTGAAAGAGGATAATATTTTTCCAAATATTAATGTTAATTCCTCAGCTTCTTTTTGTGTCATATTAATATCTATATCTTTTACAAATTTATGGTGTCTTATTATTTTGAGCCAATATTTTGTTTCGCAAATTTCTTTTTTACAGATATAAATTTTGTTTCGAAAGTCATTTTTGGAACTAGCATTGTTTGCTTCTATATAATTGGCGCCTACGCTTGTTCCACACCTTACTAGTTGATTTATTATGGGAAGTGTTATTGTATTTTTTTCTATTGATTTACATAAATCAATTATTGAATTTGAAAACTTCTCAGTTCTAATTTCCAGATTATAATTTGGTTTTAAATCGCTTTTCATTTTGTTTATTTAATTAAATAATTAGATAATTTATTCAAAATTCGAAATTCATAATTCAAAATTTGAAATCAGGCATTGAGATTTCACCAGCTTTCATTTTTTCTGCCATTATTTTTTGAAGTTTTTTGACAGCGTCGTTAAATGTTTCGGGAATATATTTTTCTAAATCAGACTTACTCATATTATCTGGAATATTAATCGATAATACATTTTGATTTCCATCCATTTTTATTTTTATTCCATGATTTTCTGTCTCTACTATTTGTTGAGACAATACACTTTGCATTGATTTTGCTTGTTCACGCAAATCTTTGATTTGATTTAGCTTTGAAAATAAACTCATTTTGTTTTTATTATAAATTATTAATTTTATATCATTTCTTCTGGAACCTTACTAGAATCCTTTTCAAGATTTTTGAAACTTACAGTGTGTTCATCAAAGAACAATCTTACAAGTCCAGTTGGTCCATTTCTGTGTTTTGCAATATGAATTTCTGCAATATGTTTTTCCTCTGGTGTTAGGTCTTCGTATCTATAACCTCTGTCGGATGCTTTTCTATAAATAAACATTACAACGTCAGCGTCTTGTTCAATGCTACCAGATTCTCTCAAATGTGCCAATCTTGGAATAGCTGGTTTTGTTTGTTCAACGGCACGAGAAAGCTGTGAAAGAGCAATAATTGGAATATTTAATTCTCTTGCAATGCTTTTTAATCCACGAGTTATTTCAGCAACCTCTTGAACTCTGTTTTCTTGGCCAGATTTGCTTTCCATGAGCTGTAGATAGTCTACTATAATAGCTGATAAATTGTGTTCTAATTTTAATCTTCGAGACTTTGTTCTTATTTGCATAATGTTTAATAATCCCGAATCATCTATAAATATTTTACTATCAGCAAGAGTTCCCATTGCCTTTCCAATTCTTGGAAAATCATCAGTGTCATCCCTATCAGAAAGTTTTCCAGTTCTCATTTTCCATAGAGAAACACCAGCCTCAGAACATAGTAGTCTGTCAGTGAGTTCTTCTCTGCTCATTTCAAGAGAAAACACTCCTACACAACCCTTTCCACGTACAGCAATATTTCTTGCCATGTCTAGTGCAAAAGAAGTTTTTCCAACTGAAGGGCGAGCGGCTATGATAATAAGATTTCCTTTTTGAAGACCAGCCAATATATTATCAAGATCTACAAATCCAGTTGGTAGTCCACGCAGTTGTCCCTTGTTCTTGTGAAGTTCATCAATCCGCTCAAAAGTATCATTTAATACATTTGATATGGGGATAAAATTTTCTCTTAGTGATTTTTGTGATATTGCAAAAAGTTTTCGCTCTGATTCATCAAGGATATCATCAATATCATTCGCTTCTTGAAATGCAATATTTGTAATATCAGAAGACGCCTTTATGAGTCTTCTAAGTGTTGATTTTTTCTGAACTATTTCAGCATAATATTTTATGTTGCTCGCGGTTACAACGGAGTTTGCAAGAGTTGCTAAATAACTTTTTCCACCAATATGCTCTAACTCTCCTTGTTCATCCAAAATATTACTTACCGATAATAAATCAATTGGTTCTCTTCTGTCATATAGACTAAGACAAGCAGCAAAAATTACTTCATGTGCTTTTTTGTAAAAATCATCTGCAAGCAAAATATCAGCAATTTTGTTTATTGCATCGTTATCTATGAGTACAGATCCTATTACATTTGATTCTGCTTCAAGATTTTGAGGAGGAATCCTATCTATGCTATTAACTTGTTTTTGGGTTTCAGACATGTCTTTATTTTAACAGAATTTATTTGTTATTCAAGGGTGTCTGATGCACAGTTTATACACTTTTATAGCAATTGATTTTTGATTAGATTTATGGTATTTTCATCAAGTTCAAGCTCTTGATTTTTTTGTATATTGTAGTATAATATTTATCATATACTTATGCGTTGTTTCCACCTTCGTTTCTGCCTCCGCTAAAACTACGGTAGACAAGAAAACTATGGCGGACGAGCAGTCATTTTAATTAATGGGATTTATATTGTTTTTTAAGAATTGTGTTATTATCTACTTTTAAGCTGATGGTCGGAGGTTCGAATCCTCCACGGCGTACCAGAGAATTTTTTACTGTCGAATTCCTAAATTTTTAATTTTGGAATTCATTTTAAATTCATCTTATAATTATATATCATGGTAGCCATAGTTTAGCGGTAGAACAGCGGGTTGTGGTCCCGTTAGTCTGGGTTCAACTCCCAGTGGTTACCCCAACGAAAAAATAACGCTCAAACGTTATTTTTTTGATTTTATATTTATATCAAAATTATTCAATTTTAGTTTCGTTTATAACAGTATACTTTAGATGAATATAGGAATTTTTTAACTTTTTTATACTTTCTAATTTTAAAGCTTTTATATTTTTTAATTCTTTTATAGAGGATAATGATTTTCCATCAATTAGTGTTGAGGTGTCTTTTCCACCAATTAAAGTTGGTGCGATAACAATAGATATTTTATCAATAAGTTTTTTCCTAAGAAAAATTGAATTTAAAGTTCCACCAGTCTGAATTGTTAATTTTTTAATATTATAATCTTCTTTCAATTTTCTAAACAAATTTTCAAAATCTATTTCTTTTTTATAATATATTATTTTAAGATTATTTGCATTCTTAAATGAAAAAGCTGGATGATTTTTATTTGTTGTAATAATAAATAATTTTTTACTCTTTTTAACAAAATTATTTACGCCGATTTTATTTAAATGAGGTTCATTATCTATAATAATAAAGCTGACAGAAGTTTTTGTAATGTTCTTTTGAGATTTATTGGCTCCAATCTTTGCCAGGACCCTTCCAGAATTAAGAGAAAACAAATCTGTTGTTTTTTCTATGTCATAATATTGTTTTAGACCTTCCTTAACTCCTTTTATTTTAGAAAAGTCTTTATCAACATCTAATTTATCGTTGTCTCCAGTTGAGATTTTGCCGTCCAAAGACATAAGCATAAATAATGTCGTAATTGGCTTATTTAAAGTTTTCATAGTTTAAGTGTAATTTAATTAGATTATATTTATTATACTATTAAAGCCAATGCTAATCTAGGCAAAATTTGCCAATTCCTCTCTCATACTTTCATAATCTAAAGTTCCTAACGTGTCAACCAACCGACCCCAGACAAAAAGGCCCTTTAAATAAGGGATTTTTTGTTTATAGAATTTTTTATTTTGTAATAATCCTTGTATTTTTTGAAAATTAGTGTTTAAATATAATTAGTTTATTTATAAAAAATTACAAATATGGATCAAAATAAAGATCAAAAGATACAAAAAATTCAAAAGATAAAAAGCGATTTTTTTTCTTTTTTAAACTCTGCTGTTAAAAATAGAAATAAGAAAATAGAAGAGGTAATTAGAAAACAAGATGATAAAAAAATTAAGGATATATTAAATAATATAAAATAAATTTATGTTAAATCAAGAAAAAATAAATAATACAAATGAATCTCAAGAAAGTAAAACTGATAACAATCAAGAGGATATTGAGGCAGTATCTCAAGAAGCAATTTCAGAGGTAGAGGAAAAAACAAATGAAGTCGTTCAGGAAGGAGAAGAATTGGCGGTTAAGTTTAAAGATAATCCAGAAATTTCAACTGTTTTAGAAGAGACTAATGATGCCATAAAACAGGAGTCCGATTCTACAGTTGATAAGGTTAAAAATATAGATGATGAATGGAGTGAAGCAGATGAATGGAACTTATTAAAAGAACCTGAGAGAACACTGAAATTCATTAATTCTTGTGAAAATAGAGCTCAAGAAGTTCCAGCGGATAATTGGTTGGCATTTACTAATTATGTGGGTTGGATTGGTAAGGCTCTTGATAATGGAGTTCCAATTGATGAGAATAAATATCAAGAAATTTATAAAAAGTTTTCGGATGCTGGATTTACAGACTCGTCTTTTTCACTTGAAAATTTAAAAAAAGAGAGAGGGCTATCTGAAACAAATAAAGGCGTCGAATCTTTAAAATTATCTGATGAAGAAGTTGCAGAAGTTGAAGATAATATAAAGAGCTGTGAAGATGAAATAGAAAAAAAACCATCTGGATATATGCTTTCAAATTATAATGCTTGGATTAGCAAAGCAATGGATAATGGCATTCCTTTTGATGAAGATAAAGCAAGAGCCACTTATCAAAAAGTAATTGATGCTGGTGAGTATCCAGATAAGAACTTCACATTTGACAATCTTCCAAAAAGAAAAGAAGAGTATAAAATGCGAAGCAGAATAGACAAAGATTTCTTATCTTTAAGTTTAGAAGAGTTTAAGAAGTTGGGTGATGAATATAATAAATTAGAGACAGATTTGAGTGGTCATCCAAGTTACTTTATGACTAATAAATCAGCAGAATATGCGATTGCTAAAAAAGGAACTGTCTCTGAAAAAGAACTTTCTGATTTAACAAGTCATTTTGATAAAAAATAATAATTTTATACGCATTAAGTCCATAGAGATATGGACTTTTTTGTTATCAAAAAATTACTGTTTTTTGTAAATTTAACATCTCTTCTTTTAGACTTTCATAGTCTAAAGTTCCTAACGTGTCAACCAACCGACCCCATCAAGAAAATAGCGCTTAAAGGCGTTTTTTTTGTTTTACTTTTTACATAAATTATGTAAAATTATAAGCATAATTGAAATAATAAATTTATGGAAAAAATACTTTTGGGTAACATTGAAACTAATGAAGAGTCGATAGGTGAAGTTATTATTCCAGAAAATTGGACAACACTTTATCATGGAACTAATTTGGGAAACAAACAATGGACTGAAGAAAAAATTAAACACCTCGAAGACGATATTTTAACTATTAATAGCAGTCTATCAGTAATAAGCGAAGAAGATAAGATAAAAGATCAAAAACAAGAAGAATATCTTAAGGATCAAGGTATTTCGGCTAGTTTTGATACAACAAAAGCCTATTCATATGGATCTGGAGATGTTTTGATTATCAAAATTATTTTCCCAAAATTTGGTTTAATGGACATGAGATTTAAAGCCCTTGAAGATTATTGGAAAAATAAATTCGGAGATAATATCGCAAAATCAATTAGTGAATTGGTTAATTCAGTATATTTCAGCGATAGATATGGAGGTCGTCATCCAGGACTTCCTGGTGGCTTAAGATTAAAAAAAATAAAAGACAATAGAGAAGAGAACAAAAGAGAAATAACCTATATTCCCGAACAACTTTTAGATATTTATAAGACAGAAATAAATTTATAGTTATTTTATAAAATATTTAATAATTTTTTTCTTACATTTTTCCAATTTATAGCTTCTTAACGTTTCCACTAGCCGACCACATCGTGTATTAAAAAATTTTAAAATCTATGTTTTTTGTTTTATTTAAAGGTTTTTGATTAACTTCTAAATATGCGTTAGATATTGTAGAGTTTTTATAAAAATTGTGATATAATTTAAACAAATAAATATTGTAATTTATTATTAAATATAATATATGGATGAAAAAAGAAATACACAAACACATATAGCAACCAAAGTGTCTGTAAAGACAAAGCTGTTGCTTGGCTTTATGATTATAGGTTGTTTTATGGGTATGTTTGCGATACTCGGTACATTAAGTACAAAAACAATATTAAAAAAAGAAAATGAATCAATGGGTCAAAAAATAAAAATACAAACTGAGAACAATTCTTATAAATTATCAGACGGAGATATAGTAAAAGTTGATGATACAAATATAGGGCAATATAATAATGGAAAATTTTTAATAAATGAAGCTAATTACGAAATAATTTCCCAGGGAGGTGATTATATAGATATTGAGTTTAGAGATCTTCCCGGTGGAGGAAGTGGGGGGGGTAGATATTATTGTAAGTGTCGCAATGATGGCACTAGATCTTGTGGGATTTTCCATGATAGTGTCTTAGGTTATGCATATTGTCAAGAAGCCACTTGTCGTACGGGTTGTGATATGTTTTATTTGCCAGGAAAAGGTACTTCAGTAACCACACCCAATGAAAATTAATATACAAACCCATAAAGAAAGTGGCGTGGTTTAAAGATATTTTATATTGTAATAGAGTAGTTAAAAATAATTTTGAAAAAAGTAATAATAAATTTTAAAATCAAAAAAATCTAAAGAGTAAAATACACCTTTCAATATTTATTTTGTACGCAAACAAAAATCGCACAAATAATAATCCATCGAGTTGGGCTCGATGGATTTTTTATTTTTTCTTATATATAGTAAAATTAGGCTATGTCTAAATCAAAAAACAAAAAAATTTTAATACTGACAGGTCCGGGTGGATCTGGGAAAAGTACCATTGCAGAAATATTAGTAAAAAAATATAATTTTTTATTAATAGACGGAGACAGAGAAGATACAGAATTTTTTCCAGATGGCGAACATTGGAAAAAAGAAAATCTAGAAAATCTCAAAAAAGCCCATGATAAAATTTTTAATCTTGCAAAAGAATTGCATAATAATCAAAACAAGAATATTGTAATTGATTATATTATTTTTGGGGACTATATTAATTTTTTTGAAAAGTTCAAAAAAGAATTTGCCAGAAATTTGATAATAAAAGTTTTGTTTCCATCACTAGAGGAAATGATAAAGCGAGATTGGGACAGAGAGTGTTGGACAACGGGGGTTGATAGAATAATATCTGTAAGAAAAGAGTTTGAAGATTTGAAAAAATATATAGGAAAGAAAAATTATATTAATTCTAGCAACCTAACTGCGGAGAAAACTATTAATAAATATTTTAAAAATAACTTATAAAAATAAATTATATGAGTGAACAAAAAAATTACATTGAAACACAATTCGCCAACAGTCAAGTTTATCGTAATAATTTAGCACAAAAAATTAAAGAAGAACCAGATAAAGAGAAAAGAAAAAATATACTTGCTAATGAAAAAATGTCTCATGATTATGCAATGGCTTATACAATACACAACGATAAAAAATTTGATGAACAAATGAGTGATTCTTTAAAGGAGATTTGTAAAAAAGCGAATTCATATGATGAACTAATTAAGTTAATTGAAGAAAATAAGGATTTACAGATAGTCAATGATAATTGGGGTCTTGATCGCATTGAGCACATAATCAAGCGTTTAAAAATGGCCAGAGAACTTCGTGATTTGAATTTAATACCCACAGACGGAGGACTGAAAGATAGGGCTACTTCTTTACTATTGAACGAGAATTTTGATTTTAATCTTGAATCAGGGGAGGGGTCTTATAGGCGTTTTTTAAGAGATAATTTTTTAGATTTAGAATTAAATGATCAGGATTTAGAGAATATAAGAACAAAATTACCAGCAGAAGTTTTTGCATCAATTGATATAAAAATGGAAAATATCATACTTATTTTGAATTCTTTCGACAAAACAAAGACCGAATTTAGTTGTTCCGGTCATTTTGAAAATGATTTTGATTTAGATAAAATAGACAGAATGTCCTTGTCTCTTGTATTATATTTAAGCATTAATTCAAGCAATCAAGAATTAATTGATTTAATAAAAAATTTTAAAGGTGAATCATATGGTTTAAAAATTCAAATAGAAGATATTGGTGCGGGGTCAAGTAATATCGTTCTAACTATAAAATTTGACAAAGCACCAGAAGATTGGATTTTGAAGAATAATAACAGGCGAGACGAAGAAATAATTGAAAAATCCAAAAAGTTGCTTGAAGAATATTTTAATACTAAAATTTATTCAAACAATGAGAAAGATTTATACGAAGAAGTTATGACACTACAAAGAAAATTATTAAGCAGTGATTTATCTAAGGCAAACTTATCATTAAAACACAACTCGGGTTTTTTATTAGAGGTTACAAGATTGTTGCCAAATTATTTGAGAAAAAAAGAATATAAAAACTATTTTGATAATAATGTGGATGAGATTGTAAAAAAAAGAGATGAATTTATAAAAGAGTTAGAACTTTTGTTGATACAATTTAGAAATCAACAAAGAGCTTGACCCGAACTAATTTATTAAATATCTCAATTATCCGTCTCTCATGCTAACAACAAAAGTACTATTTTGTCAGTAAAATTTTTATTATATTAAACAAATTTTTGTTTTTTATTTGTTTATAATGTAAAATTACTTTATAAGCCATTTAACTTTATAAACTTTACAACCTTACAACTTTATAACTTTTTAACTTTATGAACATATCTTTTCACGGTGCATGCCAAGAAGTGACAGGGTCTTGTATATTGATTGAATCAGACAAATACAAATTTCTTGTTGACTGTGGCTCTTTTCAGGGAGAAGAATTTTCGACAGACCAAAACGCAGAACCATTTATTTTTAATCCACGAGAAATTGATTTTGTGCTTCTTACGCATTCTCATTTAGATCATTGTGGGAGATTACCCAAATTGTTCAAAGAGGGATTTCAGGGAAAAGTATATTCAACCCCTCCCACAAAAGATATTGTAAGAATTATTTTGGAAGATGCATCAAGAATAATGGCAGGAAAAGAAGGTGTTGATCCAAAAACCTTGTTTAATCAAGAAGAAATTGACAAAATAATGGATTTTTTTGTTTGTCTTCCATATGAAGATGAATTTAAAATAAATGAGCTTGTTAGCATTAAATTAAAAGATGCGGGACATATTCTTGGTTCTGCTTTTTTTGAAGTAATGGCAATTGAAAATGGAAGAGAGAAGAAATTGTTATTTTCGGGAGATTTAGGAAATCCACCATCTCCAATTATAGAAGACACAGAGTTTTCTAGTGGCGCAGATATGGTTGTAATTGAGTCAACTTATGGAGGATTGATGCACGAAGACAAAGAGATTGGAAAGAAGGCAATTAGAGATGCAATACTTGAAGCAATAAAAATAAAAGGAGTTTTGATAATTCCTGTTTTTGCAGTTGAGAGATCACAGGAGATTCTTTATGAATTAAATCATATGGTTGAAAACAATTTGATTCCAAAAGTTTCAATGTTTTTTGATTCACCTATGGCAATACGCGCAATAGATATTTATAGAAAATATATAGATTTTTATGACGAAGAAACTAGAAGTTTGGTGAAGTCGGGAGATGATATTTTCAATTTTCGAGGAATGCAATTTACATTAAATTCAGAAGACTCAAAAAAGATAAATAATACAAAAGCTCCAAAAATTATTCTCGCAGGAAGTGGAATGTGTAATGGGGGAAGAGTTTTGCATCACTTGAAATTCAATTTGGGAAAAAGAAAAACCCATGTAATGCTTTTGTCTTTTCAAGCAAAGGGTACTTTGGGTAGAAAAATTATGGACGAAGAGAAAACAGTTCTTATAAATGATCAAAATATAAAAGTAAAAGCAAAAATTTCTGTTTATGGATGTTTTTCGTCTCATGCTGATGAAGGAAAGTTAGAAAATTGGTTGAATCATTTACAAAAACCAAGCCCAACAAATATTTTTATCAATCACGGAGAGAGTGATAGAAGTGAGGCACTGAAGAAAAATTTGAAAAAAACAATAAATGGCAATATAATTATTCCAGAGTTTGGAAAAAAATATGAAATTTAGCTACGTAGTTGCGTAGCTTACAATTTGCTAATTATTTAATTATTTTACTAAGCAGCCAAGTAACTAAGTAGCTAACCCCATGGAAAAAAAGAAATTTTTATTTGTATCAATAGGTGCTCTAGTGTGCGACATAGCGCGTATAGTTTTTGAAGAGGGAAACGATGTGAAGTTTTATATAGGAGATGAAAAACAACGCGATATTGGAGATGGATTTGTGCCAAAGACAGATAACTGGGAAAAAGAAGTTGACTGGGCAGATATAATTGTTTTTGATGATGTGCTCGGTCAGGGTGCTCTTGCAGAAGATCTTAGAAAAAGAGGAAAGTTTGTTGTGGGTGGAAGTCGTTATACAGATATGCTTGAAGATGATAGATCTTTTGGTCAGGAAGAATTAAAAAAATACGGAGTTTCAATTTTACCATATCAAACATTTGATTCTTGTGAGGCGGCTATTGAATTTGTAAAGAACAATCCCTCAAGATATGTTTTAAAACCTAGTGGCGAAGCCCAAAACTTGAAAAGATTTCTTTTTGTAGGAGAAGAAGAAACGGGTCAAGATATTATTCAAGTTATTGATGCGTATAGAAAAGTGAAATCTGATAATATGGGAATTTTTCAACTCCAAAAAAAAGTTATAGGAGTTGAAGTTGCTGTCGGAGCATTTTTTAATGGTAATGAATTCTTGTATCCAATAAATGTAAATTTTGAACACAAAAAATTGTTTCCAGGAAATATTGGTCCCTCGACTGGAGAAATGGGTACAACTATGTTTTGGAGTGTGCCAAACAGAATTTTCAATTTGACGCTGAAGAAATTAGAAGAGAAATTAAAAGAAGAGCACTATGTGGGTTATATTGATATAAACTGTATTGTAAATGGAAATGGTATTTACCCGCTTGAATTTACTTGTCGTTTCGGATATCCAACTATATTTATTCATCAAGAAGCAATAAATATGCCAATGGGAGAATTTTTTTATAAACTTGCTGCAGGAGATCATTTTGAAATAAAGACAAAAAAAGGATTTCAAATTGGTGTAAGAATTATTATGCCACCCTACCCATTTGATGATGAGGGCACCTTTCAAATATATTCAAAAGAATCTGTAATTGTATTTAAGAAAAAAAATTATGAAGGAGTTCACATTGAAGATACAAAACTTCTAAATGGTGAGTGGGTTGTTGCAGGAGATACAGGGGTTGTTCTTACTGTTTGTGGCACTGGGCTTTCTATGAAACAGGCCCAGACTCAAGCCTACAATAGAATAGATAATATTTTGATTCCAAATATGTATTATAGAAAAGATATTGGAGATCGCTGGTATGAGGACTCTGATAAATTACATACTTGGGGATATTTGAGGGAGACCTGAGATTAGCGGATTAGTGTTTGGTCGTTAGGGTTTAGTAGTTAGAGTATAGAAAAATGAATTTTTTAGTTTCATTTTTTACACATATTTGATACAATTAAATTATAAAATAAAATTAATAATAAACATTTTTATTAAATTATGTTTATTGTTTTACTGTAATAATAAAAATTATCATGATCTTTATTTCTAAAAAACATTCAAAAATTCCAACACTAAAAGAATTTTTAGTATTTTTTGGTTTTATTTTAA
The DNA here is from genome assembly GCA_964634645.1 of uncultured Gammaproteobacteria bacterium. GTDB lineage: Bacteria > Patescibacteriota > Patescibacteriia > UBA1558 > S5-K13 > CAZWKI01. The sequence goes on from CAZWKI010000010.1 coordinate 24,227, forward strand.
TTGTTTTTTTAGTATCTTTTTTTCAAACATCATATAAAAAATCTAGTGCAGAAGGTGAATCTTGGGAAATACTTGGTAGTGCTGGTTTTTCTGCTGGTTCAGTAGACTATACATCTCTCTCTGTTGATTCTAATAAAATTCCATATGTGGCATATAACGACAGTTCAACAAGTAGTGCAGCAACAGTAATGAAATATTCTAGCACAACAGAATCATGGATTGTTGTTGGCCAGCCAGGATTTTCTGCTGGTGCAATAGACTATACATCTCTCTCTATTGATTCTAATGACATCCCATATGTCGCATATATAGAGATTTTGCAAATAGTGGCAAAGCAACAGTAATGAAGTATAATGGTTCGTCTTGGGATCCATTGGGTCAGCCAGGATTTTCTAGCGTAATGGTTCATTCACCTAGCATATCCCATAATATGTCTTTTGTTTTAGACTCTAATGATGTTCCATATATAGCATATAGCGACAGTTCAACAAGTAGTGCAGCAACAGTAATGAAATATACAGGAAATGGTGATACTGGATGGGAAATACTTGGTCAATCAGGATTTTCTGTTGGTTCAGTACAGTATATATCTATAGATATAGATTCTAATAACACCCCATATGTTACATACAGAGATATCGCAAATAGCAACAAAGTGACAGTAATGAAGTATTCTACCACAACAGAAGCTTGGGAATCGTTAGGTCCCGCGGGTTTTTATGGCGGAGATATATATGAAACATTTATTAAAATAGATTCCAGAGATATTCCATATGTTTCATTTATTGACGAGAATTATGATTCAACAGTAATGAAATACACTGGAAATGGTGATACTGGCTGGGAGACCGTTGGTCAATCCGGATTTAATAATTTTTCCTTTTTTAGTTATTTTGATTTGAGTTTTGATGATGTCCCATATTTTTTGACTGGTTTTTTCGGTATTATTATGAAATACACTGGAAATGGTGATACTGGCTGGGAGACCGTTGGTCAGCCATTATTTAGTGAGGGAAATTCAATGTACTCATCTATTGCGATTGACTCTAATAATGTTCCATATGTTGCATATACCTATAGTGAAAATAGCGATAAAGTAACAGTTATGAAATATTATAACAAAGCACCAACAATAACCGGGCTTTCAAATGATAATATAGCAAGAAAGGGTACCACATGGACGTGGTCAAGTGATGATGCAAATGCCCTATATAGATATGTAATTAATCAAAGCGATACA
>CAZWKI010000010.1:25476-26354 GCA_964634645.1 uncultured Gammaproteobacteria bacterium
CAGTGTATGCTCATGGGGGAGTTTCTGCGGCAACTGGTGCAGATAGTATATTTACAAATGAAGAATATTCAGATACTACATCAGCAACCCAAATTGAAGGTGATGGAACTTATTATATACATGTTCAAGCAAAAGATTTTCAGGGAAATGAAAGTGGGGTTACTAGTGTTTATTCAATATTAGATCCCTGTGGTCAGGTTAATTGGCATTTACTCGGTCAGCCAGGATTTTCTACCGGACAAGTGGGCGGAATTTCTCTTGTAATGAACTCAAATGATATTCCATATATTGCATATAGTGATCAGACAAATGGTTTTAGGTCAACGGTTATGAAATATTCCACAACAACAAATTCTTGGGAATTTTTGGGTGAGCCAGGGTTTTCTAGTGGTCCCGTTTATAATGATGGTGGAAAATATAATATATCTTTTGCAATAGATTCAGATGATATTCCATATGTTGCATATTCAGACGAGGAAAATAGTTAGCAACAAATTAACAGTAATGAAATACACTGGAAATGGTGATACTGGCTGGGAGACTGTTGGTCAACCCGGATTTTCTGCTGGTGGTGCTTCTGGAATTTCTTTTGCAATAGATTCAAATAATATTCCATATGTTTCATATCAAGATAATGCAAATAGTCGCAAAGCAACAGTAATGAAATACATTGGAAATGGTGATACTGGCTGGGAGACTGTTGGTCAACCCGGATTTTCTAGCTTATCTCTTTATAAACACACCTCTCTTGTTCTGGATTCAGACAATATTCCATATGTTGCACTTAAAACAAAACTTTGCGAGGGAGTTTGCTATTTCCATATAACAGTAATGAAATACACTGGAAATGGTGATACTGGCTGGGAGACCGTTGGTCA
>CAZWKI010000011.1:0-4347 GCA_964634645.1 uncultured Gammaproteobacteria bacterium
CTTGGAACAACCAATCACAATATCGTTTTTTCCGTCATTGTTTATATCTGCAACACTGAAATTTATTTTTCCTTTGAAATTTTTATCATATGGATAAAAATCCAATAATTTATTTTTATTTTTATCATAAATTGTAAGCAATCCATTTTGAGTTGTAATTATCTCTTGATTTTCATCGCTATCAATATCGAGAATTATTATTTTTATATTTCCATAAAAATTATTATTTGTTAGAAAAAATCCATTTCTTTCCTGATCCCCTAATTTGTTAAAAATTCTTACAAAAGCACCATTATCGTATGAGTCAGAAATAATTTCTTGATTTGTTTTAAGAAGTATAACCCCATCATTTGCCCTTAGATTTATATAATTTATTTTTTCTCCATCATTTGTTTTTGTATTTTGCGTTCCTTTTATTTTTTCAAAAATTTCATTTTTAAATACGTATATTTGATTTTGATTTGTAGAATTTACAATCGAAACCCCATTTACAAAATCCCTTCTCCAGAGACTGGGTTGAATTAGGTCGGTATTATTTTTTAAGTTTTTTGGGTTTGAAATAGCACTTCCTAAATTTATATCGTACTCATCATACCACCATGTTTGTCCGTGATTTTTGTCTCCATAATCAAATGAAAAATATCCATTTCCAAGAAGTGTACTTGTAAATCCAAAACGCATTTTTTGGTAATCATTTTGATTTCCGATATTTTCTGTATTTGAGTTTATTATATAAATGTTGGGAGTTTCATTTATTTTTGGCAAAGTTTCTATGTATGGTCTTATGGAATCTTCCCATGTTCCATTTTTTTGCCAAGGAGTTGGAAACGTTTCAAACATTCTTCCGTTTGTAAGTGCACTCAATGATTCATCATCCACTGAATTTCCTACTATTAAGAAATTTTTATCAATCATATTCGTTTTTTGAAGTAGTTCGGTCATTCCAGATTTCCATTGTGCATCTATTAAATTTTTATCATCAACACAGCCATCATTATCAATATCTATATTGCCATTATCAAACCATGAAATATCTTTCCAGAGATTGTCATAAAAAACTCCATCCCAGAGCTTAGACGGATAAATTTTTTCTTTTACAAAAGACAAAAGCATATCTTTCCAAGCAGAAGACATATTTAATAAATATGTATTTGGCCAAAAACTCAATTTTTGACCTTGAGGGTTTTTTAGATAATAAGAATCATTTATTTTTGAAAGCAATTCACACCTTAGTTGTATTTTGTCATTATCGCACTGACTTCTTATTTCGGAGGAGCTTATGTATGCTAGTATTTTTATTTTTGGATTTAATTGTCTTATTCTTTGTATTTTTTCAGGATTGTTTATTTGATTTTCCATGTCTAGTATCAAAAGATCCCATTTTGCTAATTTTGCTACATCCTCATCTGTAATTGACCATGGTAAGAAATAATTTGCAAGGCGAGGGTTTTTATTTTCGGCAGAAGAGATATTAGTAATGAGTGTTGTCATTGTAAACACAAAAAATAGAACAAGAGACAGGTTCTTATTTGTTCTATTTTTGCTTTTTCTTTTGAATAATCTCATACATATATATTAACAGATAATTTTATAAAATATAAGTAGCGCAGAGAATTTTTTTGATAAACTACATTTTGAAAAAATACAAAGAAAGATATATTTGACATATATATAAATATGGTATATATTTATATATAGAGGCGTTTATTTATATAAAATAAATATATGAATGAAAAAAAATGTATGTCTACATCGTCAAAAGAAGACAAATTTAAATGTCTTGCTACTTGTAGAACAAATGAAATATTAAAAAAAATAAAAACACTTTCAAATTGTGCAAATAGAAGCGCTTACACATACAATAGAGCACAAGTTGACAAAATGTTCTCTTCTATTGAAAATGCGCTTATAAATGCAAAAGCACAATTTTATTTCCCAAATGAAAAAGAAGAAAAATTTGAACTTTAATTTAATTAATTTAATAATAATTTTATGACAGAAATTTTAAACGACACAAATTTTGACAAAACACTAAAAGACAACAAGCTTGTTTTAGTTGATTTTTTTGCGGCTTGGTGTGGGCCATGTAAAATGCTTGCTCCAATTATTGATGAATTAAGCGAAGAATACAAAGACAAGATAAAAATTGTAAAAGTAGATGTTGACGAAGCTCAAGAAATAGCAAAGAAATTTGAAATCATGAGTATTCCAACCCTGATATTTTTTGATAGTAGCGAAGTAAAAGATTCTCTTATGGGCCTCGTTTCAAAAGACATATTAAAAGGCAAGATTGAAGAATTGATTAAATAAAAAATAGTAAATAATAAATATTATGCAGAGCGCTTATCAAAATGCAATGGAGCAGCTTCAAAAGGCATCCGAAATTGCAAATTTAGACAAAAATGTTTTATTAAAATTACAAAGTCCAGACAGATTTGTAACTATTTCTATTCCAGTAAAAATGGACAGCGGAGAACTAAGAATTTTTACAGGATATCGTGTTCAGTATGACAATACAATGGGGCCATATAAGGGTGGAATAAGATTTCATCCCGATACTGATTTAGATGAAGTGAAGGCACTTGCATTTTGGATGACAATAAAATGTTCCGTTGTGGGCATTCCTCTTGGCGGAGGAAAAGGTGGAATTACGGTTGATTCAAAAAAACTTTCTGAAAATGAAATAGAAAAATTATCTCGTGGATTTGTAAGAAAATTAAAAGGAATAATTGGTAGAGACATTGATATTCCAGCTCCTGATGTTTATACAACGCCGAAAATAATGGCAATAATGGCAGATGAAATTGGAGACAAGGCTGTTTTTACTGGAAAGCCAATAGAATTTGGTGGATCACTCGGACGAGATAAAGCAACTGCTCAAGGAGCTTTTTATATTTTTGAAAAAGCCCTAGAAAAATTAAACTTATTAAAGGACGCAAAAGTAGTTGTTCAGGGATTTGGAAATGCGGGAGCAGTTTTCGCAAAAATTTTATTTGATGCAGGATACAAAATAATAGCTGTTTCTGATTCTCAGGGTGGAATATTTAGTGATGATGGACTTGATATTTCAGAACTTTTAAAGCACAAAGAACAAACTGGAACAGTACTGAATTTTGATAATTCTACAAATATTACAAATGAAGTTCTGCTTGAATTGCAAACAGATGTTTTGGCTCTTTGTGCGCTTGAAAATCAGATAACAAGTGACAATGCAAACAATATAAAAGCAAAAATAGTTTTTGAACTTGCAAATGGTCCTGTCACGCCAGATGCAGACATAATTTTGAAAAGTAATAATATTTTATTACTTCCAGACGTTCTTACAAACGCGGGGGGTGTTACAGTTTCATATTTTGAGTGGCTTCAAAATACAAAAGAAGAATCTTGGAGCTTAGAAGAGGTAAATACAAAACTTAAAGAAATAATGTATAAATCGTTTGATGAGATTTATAATATTTCAAAAAAATATAACATTGATTTTAGAATGGCAGCATTTGTATCAGCGCTAAAGAGAATTGAAGAAAAAATGAAAATTGAATAAAAAATAAAAATCACCTACATCGCGGATTGTTTTATATTGTAGAGAAGTTTCATGAAACGTCTCTACTTTGTTTTTCAATGATTTTATTTGTGGTGATTTTTATTTGTAAGAGAATAATATTATAATGATACTATGATAAATGCAGAATTAGAAAAATCACTTTTTAAAAACGGGTACAAAAATATTATTGGATTTGACGAAGCTGGACGTGGACCACTTGCAGGACCAATTGTTTGTGGTTATGTTTTTTTGTCTAGTGATGAATTAGAAAAAAATTTAGATCTAGTTCCACATATTAATGATTCAAAGAAATTGAGTTATAAAAAAAGAAAAGAATTGTCAGATGAAATTAAGTGCAGATTTAGAAGTGGTGTTTCCATGATTGATAATATTCAGATTGATAACATTGGAATTCAAAGCGCAAATGTGAAAATTATAGAAAATATTATTTCAAAGCATATGTATGAAATTGATTGCGCCCTGATAGATTATATTGGTGGATTTGATAAATATTATAATTGTGATTTTAAGAACATCAGAAAAATAATTGGAGGAGATGCTAAGCATTTTATAATAGGATCTGCCTCAATAATAGCAAAAGTTTTTAGAGACGAGCTTATGGAAAATATTTCAAAAGATTATCCACAATATGAATTTGAAATTCACAAAGGATATGGTACAAAAAGACATATTGAAAATTTGAAAAAGTTTGGTTTATCTCCAGTTCATAGAAAAACATTTATTCATTTTTTGTAAATTCGTTAGATGACTTATCCAATGGATTACAAAAAAACACCAAGCTAAGC
>CAZWKI010000011.1:4357-15731 GCA_964634645.1 uncultured Gammaproteobacteria bacterium
AAATTTATTTATAGGGAGCTATTCGAGCAAAGCTCCTTTTTCATTATATATTTCTGCCGGCATTTGTTTGTGTTGAGCGAACCTTTTTAGAACCTCGTTGTGTTCAGGATTTTTTCCATTTGCAAAAATAACATAAGAGCAGTTCTTTTTTGGCGCAAAGTGTCCACAACACACCGTAGCCTTGATGTTTGGATTTTTTACTTTAATCCAGGCGTTAAAACCATTTCCAGTTATAGCAACTATTGGGGCTTCTGGATAATCAGTAAGTGTTTCTCTGACCTCTCTTACTAGAAGATCAGCCGCAACCTGAATATCTTCAGGTTTACCTAAAAAGGCAATGATTACCTTTTTACTTTCTTGCATTATTAATTCCTCCTTTTGGAATTTTTATATTTATATATATTATATTATAATAAAAATATTGTCAATATTAATTGAGTAAGCACATTTTTGATGTGGACATAAATAGAAATATATTATATATTAATATATATTAATAATTAAGAGGGATAATATGAAGCCCATTAGATAATAATTTATGTAAAATGAGTTATTTAATGGGTTAAAATAAATTTATATGACAAACAATAACAAAATCTTGTCTAACGGATTTAAAAAAATAGATAAAATTATTTTACCAAAAGAGCTTACGGCAGATTCTGTTTTGGCCCTTTCTATAATTTATAAGTATGGAGATAAATTATTCTCTAATTTATCAAAAGCAGAAATAGAATTTAGATTAGAACTTCCAGAGGAAAAAGATATAAATTATTTTATTAGTAACAGTATTCTTCCGCTTATAAATTTCAAGCGTAGAGATAGCGTCTTGCTAGAACTTTTAAATGTAGAAGATCTAAATATTGATGAAATTCCAATAGTAAATAAATTGATAGCAGATTTCAAAAATAAAAATTTTGAAGACTGTTCTTTTTTTTCTTGGACGCAGCTTACAAATATACTGAAAGATAAACCAGAAAAGATTTTGAAATTGTCACTGCCAATTTTAAAAGAATATTTGGATAACAATGAAAAAAGAACACATGAATTTTTTGATTATTGTAGTAAAGCAGTAAAAGAAGGACGCATCACAAGTTTTACGACAATACAAAACAGCAAAGAATTAAAAGTTGTTTTCATAGATTGTGATTCTGATGATATAGCAGAATTTTTATTTTATAAAAAAGAGCTAATGGCAGATATCGTTGTTGTTTTTAAAGAAAAAGATAATATTTTTATAAAAATCAAAAAAGGAATTGATATAATGGATGTAATTGCAATTTTGAGGGTTGAAACATCTAGAAAATACAAAATTCCATTTGATAAAATAAATAAACATATTTTAAATAGATCAGGTGTTATGGAAGGAATTCCGCATTGGAATTTTGATCCACTTAAAAATGAAATTAAAACAGAGAAATCTGTACAACTTGATAAGTCGATTATAAAGCGCGCAATAATGATAGGCGTTGATACTGTAAAAATGGCAAAAGGACAATGTCCATCAAAAGAGGGTTGTATTGGAAAGAAGTGCGATTTTTATTCATACAACATGTTGAGATGCAGAAAAAGAAGAGCTGGAGTCGCGGATAGATTTGAACAAAGCAATTCGATTAAAAGTAATATAAGGGTTATTAAAAAATAATAATTTTAATATATAATATATAAAATGAAAACAAGGAGGAAAGATGTTAATTAATGAAATTCCTGAAACGGGTTTTTGTTTTCCGAAAGACAGTGAACAAAAGTTTATTGTGAATGGGAAACCAAATCTTGATTTACTAAATCATGGACAAGTTGGGGACAGAATTGGGATTTATCAATCCAAAGAAGATCCCAATATGTTTATTCAGGTCTGGTTTGAAAATGCCAGCATTGTAAGGGCTCTTATTTTGAATATAGAGCGAACCAAGTAACAATTTTACCGCATCAACCGTTGTTTTACAGCGGTTGATTTTTTTGTTGATCAGTGATACAATGAGAGCTAATTATATTTATTTTTCTAATTTTAAAATAATATAGATAATCAGCCAAGTGGCCAAGCATATGGACAATAAAAAAATAGTAATTCGTGGTGCAAGGGTTCATAACTTAAAGAATATTAGTCTAAAACTTCCAAGAAATAAGTTTATTGTAATTTCAGGTCTTTCTGGAAGTGGAAAGTCTTCGCTTGCTTTTGATACTCTATACGCAGAGAGCCAAAGAAGATATATGGAGTCATTGTCTGCTTATTCAAAGCAGTTTTTTGATCTTATGGACAGACCAGACGTTGACTCAATTGAAGGACTTCCGCCAGCAATATCAATTGGCCAGGCAATAAACAATAGGAGTCCGAGATCAACGGTTGGAACCGTTACAGAGATTTATGATTATTTGAGATTGTTATTTTCTAAAATAGGAGAAATACACTGTCCGGGTTGTGGAAAAATATTAAAAAAACACGAGTTAAAAGAAATTGCAAAAGAAGTAGAAAAAATATTTAAAAATCAGAACATATATTTGATTTCCAATATTTCAAAAACTTACAAAATAATTGATACAAACACTTTTAAAAAAATAAAAAAAGGTGACTACGATGTTTTGAAAATTGAAGATAAGTTTGTTCTAATTGATGATGCAATAAAATTAAACCCTGAAGATTATAAAGACAAAGAAATTGGTCTTGTAATTGCAAAATATAAAATGGTAGAAAAGCAGTTTGATTTTAACGCGCTAATTTCTTCGATTTCTACAGCAATGGACTTATCAAATGGTTATATAGAATTTTTTGGAGAAGAGACAAAAAAGAAACAAATTTTTAGTAATCAAGTTTATTGCGAAAAGTGTAATTATGTTTTTCCAAAGATAGAACCAAGAAATTTTTCCTTTAATAGCCCCCATGGAGCCTGTGGTGAATGTAGTGGTCTTGGAATAAAACTCAAGATAGATCCAGAATTAATTATTCCAAATAAAAAACTTAGTTTGGCTCAGGGAGCCCTTAGATTGCTCTTTAAAATTTCTGTAAATCAAAATTTATATTATAAATTATTAGAAATTTTGAAAAAAGAATACAATATTAATTTAGATTTAGCAGTCAAGAATTTTTCAAAAGAAGAGTTAAATTTGATATTGTATGGAAATGAAAAAGAAGAAAATAAGGAATTAAAAGGTGGGATAGTTTCTTATTTAGAAAGAAAATATAAAGACACAGATTCCGAATATGTGAAATCAGAAATAGAAAAATGCATGAGAACTTATGAGTGTCCGCTTTGTCATGGAAAGAGATTGAAACAAGAAATTTTATCCATAAAAATATCTGGAAAGAACATTAGCGATATTTCGGCTTTTACAATTGAAGACTCAATTTTATTTTTCAAAAATTTAATAGACAAGAAAAAAACAGATCTTAGACAGAGAGATCTTTTTATAGCAGATAGAATTACAAAAGAGATTTTAAATAGACTTAAGTCTGTAAACGGAGTAGGGCTTTCTTATCTTGCTTTGGATAGATCATCTATTAGTTTGTCTGGTGGAGAAATGCAAAGACTTCGACTCGCAACACAGATAAACTCTTCGCTTTCAGGAGTACTTTATATATTGGATGAGCCATCTGTCGGTCTTCATCAAAAAGACAACTACAAGCTTATTAGCGCTTTGAAAGATTTGAAAGAACTTGATAATACGGTTATAGTCGTAGAACATGACAGAGAAACTATATTGAGCGCCGACCACATTATCGATATTGGACCAGGTGCAGGAGAAAACGGTGGGAATGTAATTTTTGAGGGCAATCCTTCACAAATCAAAAAAGACAAAAAATCTCTTACTGGAAAATATTTGTCAGGCGATTTAGAAATTCAAGCACCAAAAAAATATAGAAGTGGAAATGGCAAAAACATAGAAATAATAGGAGCCAGTGAATTTAATTTGAAAAATATAAATGTGAAAATACCACTTGGAAAATTGGTTTGTATAACAGGGGTTTCTGGAAGTGGAAAATCAACTCTAATGTTTGAAATTTTAGGTAAAGCATTGTCGCACAAATTTACAAGAGCAAAAGATTTGCCGGGTAAGCACAAAAAAATCAATGGTTTAGAAAATATTGATAAAGTAATAAACATTGATCAATCACCAATTGGACGCACCCCAAGATCAAACCCATCTACTTATACAGGTTTGTTTACCCACGTGAGAGATCTCTTTGCAAATTTACAAGAATCAAAAATAAGAGGATATAGGTTGGGAAAATTTAGCTTTAATGTGCGTGGTGGAAGATGTGAAGAGTGTCAGGGAAATGGACTTGTAAAAATAGAAATGAATTTTTTGCCAGACATATATGTGGATTGTGAAGAGTGTCATGGACAAAGATATAATGCTGATATATTAGAAATTCACTATAAAGAAAAAAACATTGCAGACGTTTTAAATATGACGGTTCTTGAGGCAATGATATTTTTTAAAGACATTCCAAATATTTATAATAAATTGAAAACTTTAAATGACGTAGGACTTTCATATGTGAAACTTGGTCAATCAGCGACAACACTGTCAGGTGGAGAGGCTCAACGCGTGAAACTTGCCACAGAACTATCAAGAAAAGCAACTGGAAAAACACTTTATATATTAGATGAGCCAACAACAGGACTTCATTTTGATGATATAAAAAAATTAATAGATGTATTACAAAAACTCGTTGATAGGGGAAATAGTGTATTTATAATAGAACACAATTTAGACGTTATAAAGTGCGCTGATTGGATAATTGATTTGGGCCCAGATGGTGGAGTAAAAGGCGGAGAAATAATAGCATTTGGCACACCTAAAGACGTTTCAATGAGTAAGAAATCTTATACCGGCAACTATTTGTCAAAGCTTTTGTAAAAGACGATTTGGTTATACAATAAAGTTAAATAATATCAATATTTATGATAAAGCAAGAAGAGTTATCAAGATCTATTTTATATACAATTATATATTTTGATATTTTTGATTATCCACTTACCTCTTATGAGATTTGGAAATGGCTTTATAATTATAAATGCGAACTAAAAGAGCTTGTTTTTTGTCTTGAAGACAATGAATATTTGAAGAGATATACAGAAAACAAAAATGGTTTCTATTTTCTGAAAGGACGCAAAAATTTACTTAATATAAGAAAAAATAGAAGAGACTCCGCGCTTTATAAAAGAAAAATATCTTCATTGATCGGAAGAATTTTAAGACTTTTTCCTTTTGTAAAAATGATTTGCGACTGTAATTCAATAGGTAGATTAAATTTAAAAGAAAATAGCGACATAGATCTTTTTATAATTGTAAAAGATGGTTATATATGGGTTTCTAGATTTTTAATTACACTTATCTTACAAATACTTTTTCTAAGAAGACACGGAAATAGAATTAAAAATAGGGCTTGCTTAAGTTTTTATATAACAGACAAACATTTAAATATACAAAAATTATCATATGATAATGATATATATTTTTATTATTGGATTGTAAACATTGTTCCTATTTTTGATAATAATACTTATTCTAATTTTATAAAATCTAATAATTGGATTTTGGATATTATACCAAACAGCAAAGAAATAGAACTTGTAGATACTTGGGTGGTGAGAGATTCATTTTTTTCTAAAAAAATTAGAAAATCGTTTGAGTTTTTATTGGACAATGCTTTTGGTTCGCTTTTAAATAAATTCTTTAGATTTTTACAAATGAAAAGAATATTGTCACATAAAAATTCCAAGTACTATACAGACTCAAAGGATGTAATTGTGTCGGATGTTTTATTGAAATTTCACGAAAAAGATATGCGAAAGTATTATAGAGATTTATTTTTTGAAAGAATTAATAGACTCAATATTGATAATAAAATTTAGATTTTAGTATATGCTAAATTCAAAAATATTAGAAAAAATTCAAAATACCCTATTTTATGTTTTTGTTTTTCTTCTCCCATGGCAAACAAGGTATATATTTAGCCATCTCACGCTAGGAGGTTCTGAATTTGAATATGGAAAATTATCTATTTATGTTAGTGAAGTGGTTTTGTTTTTTCTGTTTTTTTTATTTACAATTTACTGGATATTTTTTGGAATAAAAAAAGATAAATTACCACTTAATTTTCTATTTTTGTTTGTATTATTATTGATATCATCTTTTGGGTATTTTTTTACAATAGATAAGCAGATGTTTTTTTACGGACTTTTGAAATTATCAGAGCTTGTTTTTTTGATTTTTATTATTAATAAAATAAATTTTTCTTGTATTAAGGTTGGATATTCATTTGTTTCTAGTATGTTTTTACACTCGATTTTGGGAATTTATCAATTTATTAATCAGAATATTAACCCAAACAAATATTTAGGAATAGCAGAACAAGTTTCTTATTTAAAGGGGCCATCAATTATAGAAAATATTGGTGGAAGATTTTTAAGAGCTTATGGAGGACTTTCACATCCAAATATTTTTGGAGGATTTCTAGTAATTGCAGTATTGTTTATGGTTGGAATTTATGTAACAAAAATAATTAACAAAAAAATATACGAAAAAATTATTTTTTGGATAATTTTCATTACCCTATTTAATGCGCTAATACTTACTTTTTCAAGGAGTGCTTATTTGGCACTGGGTATATCTTTTGTATTTATTTTTATTTATTCAATATATAAAAAATGTTTTAATAAATATTCTTCTATTTTTATAATAGTTTTTTTTATATCCACAATAAGTCTCTTTATATTCAAAGATATTTTTGTAACAAGAACTAGTTTGACTCAAAGGACAGAAATTAATTCTAACATTGAAAGAATTCAGCTTTTAAAACAGTCATTTAATATTATACAGGAAAGATTTTTATATGGAGTTTCTTTTAATAATTATATGCCAGCGATTTATTCTAGAAATTTTGGGTTTCAAATTTATGAGTATCAACCAGTACACAATGTTTATTTGTTGGTATTCGCAGAATTAGGAATAATTGGTTTTTTGTTTTATTTATCAATTTTTGTTTTTTCCTTTTGTAAAAATATAAAAACAAAAGACGAGATCAATATTATTTTTTCAATAATGATTCTTTCTATCTTTGTAATTAATTTATTTGACCACTATTTTTGGACTTCTTATAGTGGAGTTATTATAAGTTTTTTGATTTTGTTTATTAACAATAAAAATTTGCAAAATTTTTCCTAAGTTGTATATTTATTATATAGCAGATTAAAAATGTTTTGAAAATATTAAGCCAAACTTGGCTTGTTTTTTTAACACAGAAGGAGGAAAAATGTATACGATGAGTAGGAGAGACGAAATTTCATTGCAGATCGCTTTAATTAAAAGTGACGATAATAGATGGTATGCAAAACGATATTATGTTGAACATTGTGCTTATGATGTGGAGAGAGCTTTAAGTGACGACGAACTTGCTATGTACTGGGTAGAATGTGGGGCTGCCAAGTGGTTTAGGGACGTATTTTTAAAAGAATTACCATTTGTGATGAGCGAAGATAACATTTGGTATGCCAAAGAGTATTATGTGAAGTATTGTGGATATTTGCAAGATCGCACACTTACTATTATTGAACTTTATACATATTGGGCCCTTTGTGGGGCTGCCAAGTGGTTTAGAGAGACATATTTAGAGAGGTTTTTTGTAAAAACAGCTTAAGGCGTATTATGGAAAGACAAAATTTAATAAGAGGTTATTGTAAATGGACAAAAAAATAATATTTATTGGCTCTATCTAATAAAAATAGGATAGAGCCTTTTGTTTTTGGCGAATTTTAAGCTGTGGATAAGTCGTTTGACACAAATCTTTTACATTGCTAATGTTTGATATTGCATAAAGATAGATAGGGTTATATATTGACAATATTATATATTTATGCTATTATAATATGATATCTTTTAAAGATATCTTTTTAATTAAAAAAGACTCATTCTAAAGGCTTTTTTAATAAAAACCCAGCTTTTACACTAATCAAGTGTTGTTTGAACTGAAATTCGCTTAAATTAAGCAAATAAGAGCGAATTGGCTAATAATTAAGAATTTTGATATGCCCAAATACTGTAGAAAAGCAAAAATGCTATTAAAAAAAGTAGACAAAGAAATATCAGACAAGGCAGGAATAGTAATATTATCAGTTATTATATTTTTTTCGTTTAATTTTCCACAACACAGCATTGTTTATGCAGAAGAAAGTAGAGGTGGAGAAGTCCTAATTTTTAGTAATAACTATAATAAAATTGAAGAATATACGCTTACACCAAGTAAGCACATTGAAGAAGAGGTAATAGAAATTGAAAAACCCAAGAAAACAATGCACGTTTATGCAACGGCATACAATTCTTTACCAGAACAAACAGATAGCACCCCATGTATTACTGCAAATGGATACAATCTTTGTGAGTTTGAAACCGAAGATACTATTGCAGCAAATTTTTTACCATTTGGTACAAGGGTTAGAATTCCAGATTATTTTGGAGAAAGAGTGTTTATAGTAAGAGATAGAATGAACGCAAGATATGAAAATAGAATTGATGTTTGGATGAAAGAGTACAAAGATGCAAGAAAATTTGGCAAGAGATATTTGAAGATAGAAGTTTTAGAAGATATAGAAGAAAATCAAATCGCAATAAACACAAAATAAATAATAATTTTTTTAATAAAGCCCCATCTGTCTAGCTGGGGTTTTTGATTTAAAAAAAAATAATTGGAGTAGAAATTCATAGGCCCGAGAAGCCTAAAGCCGACTAATGTTTATTTTATGATTTAGATATTAAATATGGTAAAATATAAATAAGTTAAAAGAAAATATAATGGGAAAATACCATAAAATTAGTGTTTTTTATATAATATTTAAGCTAATAATAACAATTCTCGGTGTATTTTTTGGTTTTTTTATAGGTGCTATTCTATTTTTTTATCCACTAATTGTTGTGTTTCCAAGTAATTTTATGGGATTTTTTGTGAGCTTGTATATAATGATTTATTTTGGAATATGTTTTGGACACATGTTTTCAAGATGTTTTTCAAACTATATTAATTATAAACCATTGTTTTTTAATATAAAATTCAAAGATATTTTTAATAAAAAAAAGATGCTCTTAAGTTTTTATGTATTTGGATTTTTGTTTATTTTATTTTTTGTAACAAGTTTATTCAGATGGTAGAAAAAAAAGAAAAATTTATTATTATAGATGGAAATGCTCTGCTTCATAGGGCTTGGCACGCTTTGCCATCACTTAGTACAAAAGATGGAATTCTTATAAATGCAGCTTATGGATTTACTTCTATACTTCTTAAAATTATAAATGAGCAAAGTCCAGATTATTTGTGTTCTACATTTGATATGAGGGCGAAAACCTTTAGACATGAAAAATTTGAAGCTTACAAAGCCCAGAGAATAAAACAACCAGATGAATTGTACAATCAAATCCCCATTATAAAAGAAGTCTTGAATGCCTTTGATATTCCAATTTATGAAAAAAGTGGTTTTGAGGCAGATGATGTTATCGGAACAATTATAGAAAAATTAAAAGATAAAAAACAAATAGAAACATTTATTCTTACGGGAGACTTAGATACTTTACAGCTGGTAAATGAAAACGTAAAAATATTTACTTTTAAAAAAGGAATAAATGATGCAGTGATTTATAATATAGAAGCTGTTTTAGAAAGATTTGATCTTCGACCAGATCAGATGATTGATTACAAGGCTCTTCGTGGTGATCCATCAGACAATATTCCAGGAGTTTCTGGAATAGGTGAGAAGACTGCAAGCGTTCTTATAAAAAAATTTGATAGTTTGGATAATATGTATAAAACACTAAATAAGTCTGATTTAAAAGAAAATTTAAAGCAAAAATTATTAGACGAGAAAGAAGTGGCATATTTGAGCAAAGAACTTTCTATAATAAAAAAAGATGTAGATATTGATTTTGATCTTAAAAAGAATAAATGGGATTATTTTGAACAAAAATTAGCAGAAAAGAATGTTTATGATATTTTTCAGAAATATGAATTTAGAAGTCTTATTTCAAAGATTCCAAGAAAAGAATTCAAAAAACAAACAAATCTTTTGAGTGTTGAAGAGTTTGAGCACAAAGAGAATGCACAAAATTATAAATTAATAAACAAAGTTTCAGATTTTAATATTTTTTATAAAGAACTTTTGAACCATGAAGAAATTTGTATAGACACAGAAACAACGTCATTAAATGTGTTTGAATCAAAATTGCTTGGAATTAGCTTTTGTTTTAAAGAGGGTTTTGCTTATTATGTAGTTGCAAAGAAAGAGTTTTTGGATAAATTAAAGCCAATTCTGAAAAAAGCAAAAATTATAGGGCATAATATAAAATATGACTACAAGGTATTGCGACTAATTGGTTTTGAATTTAATAATATTTATTTTGACACACTTGTTGGAGCATATTTATTGTCTCAGACAGAGAGAAGTTTGAAACTTGATGATTTGGCTTTTTCAGAACTTGGATATCGTATGCAGCCAATTGAGGAACTTATTGGCAAAAAAGGAAAAAATCAATTATCTATGGAAGATATAGATGTTTCAAAAATTTCATATTATTCCTGTGAAGATGCCGATTATACATTTAGATTATATAAAAAATTTCACAAAGAATTAATAAACGAGAAATTACACGATTTATTTGAAAAAATTGAAATGCCTCTTTTAAAAATTTTGTCAGAAATGGAGCTTGATGGAATTGAAATAGATATAAAGTTTTTGAATGAATTTGGAAAAAAATTAAACAAAAAAATAAAAGAACTAACAAAAAAAATATATACGTGCTGTGGTGCAGAGTTTAATATAAATTCACCCCTACAACTAAAAGAAATACTCTTTGATAAATTAGAAATTTCTACAAAAGGTCTTAAAAAGGGAAAGACAGGAATTTCCACAGCAGCCCAAGAGCTTATAAAAATGAAAGGACTTCACCCAGTAATAGACTTAATAATAGAATACAGAGAATTTTCGAAATTACAATCAACATATGTTGATTCGCTTATAAAACAAGTTGATAAGAAAAGTAGAATACACACAAGTTTTAATCAGGCGGTAACTTCTACTGGAAGACTTTCTTCGTCAGATCCTAATTTACAGAATATTCCAATAAAAACAGAGCTTGGAAGAGAAATCAGAAAATCTTTTGTGGCAAAAAGAGGTTTTCGACTTATTTCAGCAGATTATTCTCAAATTGAATTGCGCGTAGTCGCGTCTTTGGCAAATGATGAAAAAATGATAAAATCTTTTAAGTGTGATGAAGATATTCATGCCAGAACAGCAGCAGAAATATTTAATAAAAACATTAATAACGTTAGTAAATCAGAAAGAAGAAAGGCAAAAGAATGCGGAATTACTGACAAAATTTTAATGAGATG
>CAZWKI010000011.1:15741-24189 GCA_964634645.1 uncultured Gammaproteobacteria bacterium
GCAAAAGAGGTAAATTTTGGTGTTATATATGGACTTGGTGCTCGAGGACTTGCTCAGAGAACGGAAATGAATTTTCAAGAAGCAAAAGAATTTATTGAAAAATATTTTTCCCTTTATAAAAACATAAAGAAATATCTTGATAAAATAAAAGATTTTGCCCATAAAAATTTTTATGTTCAAACTCTTTTTGGAAGACGAAGATATATAGCAGAGATAAATTCTAAAGTACAGATGATAAGAGCTTCTGCAGAGCGAGTTGCAGTAAATATGCCTATCCAAGGAACGGCAGCTGATCTTATGAAAATGGCAATGATAAAAATTTCACGCGAGTTGCCAAAAATCTCAAAAGAATCTAAAATGCTTTTACAGGTACATGACGAAGTTGTACTCGAAGTTCCTGTCTCTGATGTAGAAATAACCTCAAAAAAATTAAAGGAAATAATGGAAAACATATTTACGCTCAAAGTTCCAATTAGGGTAAGTGTAAGCAATGCAAAAAATTGGGCAGAGTGTAAGTAGTGTTTAGAGTTTAGTTGTTAGGGTTTAGTATTTAGGATAAAAATATGATTTTCTTTTTTTACGGTGAAGATAATTATAGCTCAAACGAAAAATTAAAACAGATAAAAGAAAAATTTATTCGTGATGTTGACGTATCTGGATATAATATTGTAATTCTAGATGAAAAATTAAATATAGAAAAATTATCAAAAGAACTTTCTCAGGGCGGATTTTTGGTTTCAAAAAAGCTTGTTATTATAAAAAATTTATTACAAGGTCAAATCTCAAAAGATTTAGCGAGTTTTGTAATTGATTATTTACAAAAATCAGAAAATAAAAATGATGATTCAAACATAATAGTTTTTTATGAAAATCAAGATTTAAATTCTAAAAAAAGTCCTTTGACAGGAGAGAAGTTAAGAATTTTTAATAAATTGCATTCTTTGAAATACAGTCAGGAATTTAAAAAAATGAATAATAAAGAGCTTGTGAAATGGATTCAAGGTAAATTTAAGGAAGATGGTAAATCAATAGATATGAAACTATCAGATATTTTGATTGCAAAATCAGGTAGTGATTTGTGGACTCTTGAAAATGAAATAAACAAAATTTCCAACTATAATCAAGAAGAAAAAATAAATGAAAAGAGCATTCATGAACTGGCCTCTTCATTTATAAATGACGATATTTTTCTTTTTTGTGAAAAAATATCAGAAAAGAAAAAAAGCGAAGCTCTTAGGTTGTTGAATGATCAAATTAGATTGGGAGTTAATCCTATTTATATATTATCAATGATAACAAGGCAGTTTAAAATATTACTACAAATAAAATCAGCCATAGAAAACAAAATTTCAATAAATAATTTACCGAAATATTTGTCAATTCATCAATATGTTATAAAAAAGAGCATGCCCATTGCAACTCAATACTCTATACAAGAGCTAAAAACAATTTATAAAAAACTATTGAAGCTTGATGAAGGATTAAAGTCTTCAAAATTAGATCAAGCAGTGCTTATAAGCTTGTTTGCTTTAGACGTCTAAGTATTATAAGTATTTTTTGGATTTATAAATTTGTTATATATGATATCAAAGGCATATTTAATGTCTTTTGTTTCTAAGTAGAGTATTATCTCTGTTTCTGTTGAGTTTAATTCAATTATATTTAAGTTTTGAAGAGCAATTTGTTGCAATATAAGATATAGAAGTCCTGGAATTTTCATGTATTTTTCATTGAATTTTATACAAATTGAACTTATTTTTTCTTTTGAGTATTTTGGCTTTTCATGAAGCTCACTCTTTATTTTACTCAAAAAACGATTTTCGAAAATTATAGTAATTTCATTTGAGCCCTCGGTAATAGTCATAAAACCCTTTTCATTCAAAACCCCAGCATAAAGCCTATTTATTTTTTGATGGGTATCTTTTGTATTATAAAAAGTCATTGTGCATAAATCAGAGTGAATTATCATGTTTTCAATTTTGAATTCAGAGTCCTTTATCTTTCTTTTTGTTTCACTTTGAATACGAGACAATGACATTAAGATTGCATTTTCTGTAACTCTTTTTTTTGTTTTTGCTTCAATATGTGGTTTTATGAATTTTGCAACTTTAGTAAGATTTAATAGTTTGTAATAAATACCAAAGTTAAAGAAAGAATTATTTTCAATAAGCTCTTTTATTGAATCTTTTATTTTTAACATATTGTTATATTTATAACAAAATTATATATAATTATTATAAATATATATTAATTTAGAGAATTTGTAAATATGATATAAAATCTTTTTAGAAATACAAGATTTTTAAAAGGAGGAAATTATGCCAAAATCTTTGATTGAAATTGAAAGTGACCTTTCTCTTATGAAAGGACAAAGCAATGACGTTATTGGTATTTATATCGAGAATTTGGGTAAAGACAAAAAGCTTGGCTTACGGGTTCTTGAGAAAATAATTCCAGAAGCATATAGGAAATTTACAAGGCCATGTAAGTGCAAAACAGAATTTGTGAAATAATAAAAACAAAAAACCCAGCGATTATATCTCTGGGTTTTTCTATTTTGCTTTTAGACTTTTTTGTTTAACTTTTTTGCAATTCTGGACTTTATTCTTGCGGCCTTTTTCTTGTTGAATGGATTTCCTGTTTTTGCTGATTTATCTATAAGTTTTTGAGCTTTTTTGTATAAATCTTTTTCTTTTCCTTTTTCTACATATTCTACTTCTTTTTTGATGTCATGTAATCTTCTTTTAATTTGCTTGTTTCTTGCTGTTTTTCTTGTTCTTTTTCTAAGCTCTTTTATAGCTGATTTTTTTTGAGGCATATAGTTTATTTGCTATTTACTATTTTTAATTTAGTAATTGATTTATTATTTTCAATTTTCAATTGGAAATAGTGGTTAATTTTTTAATTGAGTTTTTTCAGTCATGGGCTGATCCCTGCCTACCGAACAGGCAGGCGCCTTTGGCGGAAAATTTGAGCGTTTATTTAGAGTGATGTTAATTTAGCACAAAAATGAATATATTTCAAGGGTTGTTAGGCATCGTTTTTTATCTTGTCCAATACATAAGAAACGCCGAATTTCTTTTTTAATAGAATTTTTTCACTGATATCTTTTTGTTTAATAGAGTTTTTTAGAGTAAAATTGCCTATTTTTGTTCTTTGTAGTGTTTTTATCATTGCCCCTATTTTTAAACTTTCGCCCAAATCATTTGCAATTGATCTTATATAAGTTCCACGCGAGCAATTTATTTCTAATTTTAAAATTGGATATTTGTATTTTAGAATTTTTATATTTTTAACTTCAATTTTTACGGGATTTATTTTTACCTCTTCATTGTTTCGTGCATATTTATATAATCTTTCGCCATTTATTTTTTTTGCACTAAATATTGGAGGCGTTTGTAAAACATTGCCAATAAGTTTTTCATTTATTAATTTTTGAATTTCTTTTTTGCTTGGTTTTTTATAAATATTGTTTATTTTTATTTTTCCTAAGCCGTCGTAAGTATCAGATGTTTTTCCAAGCTCAATACTCGCAATATAAGTTTTGTCTAGAAAATGAAAAGTATCAAGAAATTTTGTGGCATTTGAAGTTCCTATTATCATAAGACCTGATGCAAGAGGATCAAGAGTTCCTGAAAAACCCACTTTTTTTATCCCAATTATTTTTCTAATCATATATATTATTGAAAAAGAAGGCCTCAGAGATTCTTTGTTTATAAAATAAAAATTGGCATTTTCATCGCTACTTATTTTTTCTATTAATTTTTTGTTGTCTATTGGATTTTCCATGTATTTAGCTTAGCAAAATAAGAACATTTAGTAAATTTTTAACATTGATTAAGGGCTTTTTATAAGGTATTATTATATTAGTAAGATTAGTGAGATTAGTAGGATTAGGGTTTTGATATTTCCTTAATTTTCTAATCCTACTAATTTTCTAATCCTATTAATTTTCTAATCCTTCCAATCCCATGATTGCATATTTAAAAGGACAAATTATAAAGAAAACAGACAAAGATATAATACTACTGGTCAACAATATTGGTTATCAGATTTTCTTACCAGAAAAGTTTTTATCAGAAATAAGTCATGACAATGATTTAGAGCTTTTTGTTTATCACAAGCAAAGAGAAGACGCACAGGAATTGTATGGATTTAAGACATTTGAAGAAAGGGAATTTTTTACACAACTTTTATCTGTATCGGGTGTTGGTCCAAAATCTGCAATAAGTATTTTATCAATTGCTGGTGTAAGTGATCTGATAAGTGCAATTGTATCTCAAAACGCAGAAATGTTTAGAAAAGTATCTGGTATTGGCTCAAAAACAGCGGAGCGAATTGTAATAGATTTGAAAAGTAAATTTGGTTCAGCTGGCTACTTATCAGACAATAATTTAAACATAGAAAACAAGGATCTAGAAGTTTTTGAGGCACTTATTGCGCTTGGTTTTTCTGATAATGAAATAAGAAATATCTACAATCATATTCCAAAAGATCTAGAAAAAAGTTCTGAAAAAATAAAATACGCTCTAAAACTATTAAAAAAGTAAATGATTAGAGAAATTTCAAATCAAGAATTAGACAATTTTTTGTCTCAGCAAAGATTTTCACAGTTTTTGCAGAGTTCTTCTTGGAATAATTTTCAAAGAAGTCTGGGCAATAATGTTTGGCAAATTGGACTTTTTGACGACGATCAAATAAATTGTAAATTATTGGGAGTAGCTTCAATAGTGGAGAAAAAGATGCCCATGGGTTTCAGTTTTTTGTATTGTGCAAGAGGACCAATTTTAAGAGATGAAATAAGTGAAGAATTAAAAAATAAATACTTAAAAGTTCTTTTGAAGTCAGTAAGAGACATTTCAATTAAAACAAAAAAATACAGAGAAATATTTTTTAGATTTGAGCCAAATTTTATATTTGATAATTTAGAAAATATAAAAAAAACAAAAGATTATCAGCCCAGCCAAACATTAATATTAGATCTAAAAAAATCAGAAGAAGAGATTCTTTTTAGTATGCACCAAAAAACAAGATATAATATAAGATTAGCAGAGAAAAAAGGAGTTAAGGTAGAAATATCAGAAAACAAAGAAGACATAAAATATTTTTTGGATTTAATAAATGAAACCTCAACAAGAGATAAATTTAAGGCACATTCAAATGAATATTATTCAAAAATGTTAGAATCAAGAGCTGGGAATTCATCCCTTTGGTTTGCAAAATATAATAATAAAATAGTTGCAGCAAATATTGTAATGTCATTTGGAGACACTGTTACATATACTCATGGGGCATCTTCTAATGAATTTAGAAATATTATGGCACCACATTTACTTCAATGGGAGCAGATAAAATGGGCCAAGAAAAATGCATATGAAATTTATGATTTTTGGGGAATATCGCAAAGTAAGAAAAGTGCTTGGGCGGGATTTACAAGATTTAAAAATGGATTCAATGGAAATATTGAAAATTTTTCGGGAACATTTGATTTAATTTATTCAGATGTTTTATATAAGATTTATAAGCTATACAAAAAATTTATTTAGAATTGATAATTATGAAAAAAATATTAAAAACAATTATCCCAACTTCAATACTCAACGCATACTATAAATTATTTGCAATTTTGGGAAATAAAATATATGGAAATCCATCTGAAAAATTGATAGTCATCGGAGTGACGGGTACAAACGGAAAGTCTACTACTGTAAATCTAATATCTTTTTTACTTGAGAAGGCTGGATATATTACGGGGCATACATCAACAGTAAGTTTCAAGGCTGGAGAAAATTTTTGGCTCAACAACAGGAAAATGACAATGCTAGGCAGATTTGCTTTGCAAAAATTATTAAAAAAAATGTATGACGAAAAATGTGATTATGCAATTATAGAAACATCGTCCGAAGGAATAAAACAATTTCGTCATATTGGAATAAATTATGACATTGTTGTTTTTACAAATCTTAGTCCAGAACACCTTGAATCGCATGGTGGATTTGAAAAATATAAAGAATGTAAATTAGAGATTTTTAAAAGTTTAAATAATTCAAAAAGAAAAAATTTGTCTATTAAAACGGTTTCTGAAATGAAAAGGGAAATTGATAAGACAATTATTGTAAATAAAGACGATAGTCACTATGGAGATTTTTATAAATTTGAAGCTGATAAAAAATATACGTATAGTTTAAATAGATATAGTGATTTTCGTGTGACAAATATTAGTCACAATGATTTCAAAACAAGCTTTTTTGTAAATGATGTTTTCTTCGAGACAAATTTAATAGGAGATTTCAATGTTTATAATGCGCTTAGTGCAATAAGCGTGTGTTATTCTCAAGGAATATCACTTGAAAGATTGAGCCAATATATAAAAGAGTTTAATGGAGTTCCTGGTAGAATGGAGTTTATAAATGAAGGACAAAACTTCAAGATTTTGATTGATTATGCTCCAGAAGTTGAGAGTCTTAGAAATTTGTATTCATCTGTTAATTTGTTTCCATATCATAAATTAATTCACGTTCTTGGTTCTTGTGGTGGTGGACGTGACAAAGATAGACAGCCAATTTTGGGACAAATGGCCGGAGAAAAAGCTGACATTGTAATTATTACAAACGAAGATCCATATGATGATGATCCAATGGAAATAATTAATAACGTGGCAAGTGGCGCAGAGAGTGTTGGTAGAAAATTAGATGAAGATTTGTTTAAGTTTTTAGACAGACGCGAAGCAATAAAAAAAGCAATTAATTTAGCACAAGAAGGAGACTTGGTTCTTATAACAGGAAAAGGAGCAGAACAGTTTATTTGTGTAAAAAATGGACTGAAAATTCCATGGGATGATAGGCGCGTTGTTATAGAGGAATTAGGAATAGAGAATAAGTAGTAAGGGACAAGGGATATGAAATCCGTTAGATAAGTATATTTAACAAATATATATTATCTATGCATATTAAAATATAAATAATATGATGTATAATGACAAGAAAATATCTAACGGATTGAAAAAATATTTAAAAATATCTTTAATTTGTGTTTTTATAATATGTGTTTTTGTTTTTTATTATAAAAGAGTTGCTTTGAAAGAGCGATTTTTTAATTTTGATCAAAAACAACAATTACCGCAAGAAATTTTTGTGGAAGAAATTAATTCTCAAAATATAGACTTAGATAATAATGATATACAAATACCCCCACAAGATAATACGAATTCCAATAACAATACTACAACGCCTTCAAATCCACTAAGCAATGATATTAAATCAGAGATAAATCTAAAAGTTCCATTTACAATTCAATCGCCAAATCAAAAATGGGACAATGATTATAAGGAAGGTTGCGAAGAGGCAAGTGTTTTAATGGTTTATTCTTTTTTAAATAATTTAGATATTACAGTTTCTTCGGCAATGAAAGATATTGGAGATATGATAAATTTACAGAAAGAAATTTTTGGTGGACAATTTGATTTGTCAGTTACAACAACAGCATATTTAGCAGAAAGGTTTTATAATTTAAAATCAGAAATTATTGAATTAAAATCCATTGAAGATATAAAAAGAATTGTTTCAAATGGAAACCCAGTCATTTTACCAACGCTTGGTAGAGAATTAAAAAATCCAAATTTCAAAAGTCCTGGGCCACTTTATCACATGCTTGTTGTAAAAGGATATATAAAAAGTGGTTTAATAATTACAAATGATCCAGGAACTAGAAAGGGGGAGAATTATTTATATGATCCAGAAATACTTTTTAATGCAATAGGAGATTGGGATGCTAATACAATGAGCCCAGATGCAAGTCGGAAGGTTGGAATATTTATTAAATAGGAATAAGGAGTAAGGGGTGAGGGAAAAAGTAATAAAAATATACATAAACAAAAAAGACTTTTTTAAGGTTTTTTTATTTTGAAATTTTTTTGTATTTATTGACTTTTTTTGCTATTTTGATAACATATCTTATTAATACAAAAAAATAAGGAGGAATAATGCGTGTTTGTCACAGAACCAAGGCATATCGAGATATTCTGAGTCACAAAGAAGTTCATGTAAAAGATGAGGATCAGTTTATTCCTGATTCAATTTACATCGAGGTGCTAAAAAGAACTGTAATATCATGTACGGACGCTGTATTCGTTGTGCCTGGTGATCAAGCCATATATTTGGCAAAAAGATCAATTTTGCCTATGAGAGGAGTATGGTGTTTTGGCGGAAGAATTTTTTTCAATGACGAAACACTTGAAGATTCGATTTCTCGTTGTGTTTTGAAAGAAACGGGTTTAAAGATTGATTCAGAAAGATTTCATCTTTTGAGAGTGAATTATTACTCATGGCAAATTGTAGCCCAAGGAAACTTCCCAGGTAAAAATCTTGCCATTACATTTGTTTGCTCTGTGAGTCAAGAAGAAATTAAAGAGATGATAAAAGGACTCTCAGAAAAAGAGTATGACAAAAA
>CAZWKI010000012.1:0-23788 GCA_964634645.1 uncultured Gammaproteobacteria bacterium
TATATATATTTAATTATTGCACTTAAAGTGTTGCCAAGCTATTGAGCCATTACGCAGATATTGACAAAACAACTGATTAATAATATAATTTTATATCAAAATATAGGAGGAATAATGAGGTTTATAAAAATGCTATTGAAATGCATTTTTCATTGGCGCGAAAAATGTGCCACAGAAGAAGAAATGAGAAATGTTCAGGCTTTAATTGGTTTTTCTTTCGGTGGAAAGGAAAATGGTTATTGTAAAAGCAATAAATTTCTTGCAAATATTGCCTCTGCAATAGTCAAGAAATATAATATTGCACCAATAACTCAGTGGGAAATATCTGAACTTATGTGGATCGGAAAACCCATTTCTATTGAAAAACATAGAATCTCTGGGAAATATCTAGATTCATATGAGGTTGCCAAACAGGCGGAAAAAATTTTCCAAAAAAACAATTGGGGAAATATTGCCGTATTAGCACATCCAGATCACGCTTGGAGATGTGCAGCAATTCTCAAAAAAATGGAATTTAATATAGTAGTAATAGATACATCAAATTGTCCATACGATTCAGAGTCAGATCAAAAATGGACAAGAGCTAAGTGGCTATTTATTCCAAGAGAAATCCTTGTGAGAATTATATATTTCTTGCAAGGAAAAATATAGAGTTGAAAGAGTGTCTTCAGACACTCTTTTTTATTATTAAAAAATTTAATAAGGGCCGCGACAAAGTCGCGGCCCACACTATTATTTAAATATTATTTTAATTTCTTTTTCAATAACTCTTCAAATATAGATGGGTTTATCTTCCCTTTTGTTTCTTTCATTGCAAGTCCTACAAAATATTTCATCAAATTTTCTTTTCCGCCCCTATATTGATTTACTTGTTCTTGATTATTATCTATTATATTCTGAGCCAAATTCTCAAGATCTTTTTCATTACTCTCTTGCAATAAATCATTTTCTTTTGCAAAATTCATTGGATCTACTCCACTCTGAAACATTTCTTTGAATACTTTTTGAGCGTTTGAACTATTAATTTTATTTTCAAATATCATTGCAATAAATTCTGCAAAATTTTCTGCGCTTATTTTAATATCAGAAATATTTTTATTTGTATCGTTTAAATGTTTAAATAATTCCGAAATAATCCAGTTACTAATAAGTTTTACTGCATCTTTTTTGATTGTCTTCCATTCTCTTTTATCTCCAAAATTAAAATACCAAGCCCTAAACTCAGATACAACGTGTTCAAAATAATCAGCAATTTCTTTTTTTGAAACCAAAATTTCTGATGAATCAAAATTCAATTTATATAAATCAATAAATCTATTTATTTTATCATATGGAAGTTCGGGTAATTCTCTCTTTATTTTTTCTATAAAATCATTATCAATAATAAGAGGATTCAAATCTGGTTCAGGAAAATACCTATAATCATTTGATTCTTCTTTTGTTCTTTGTAAAACTGTAATCTGTTTATTCTCATCCCAACCCATTGTCACCTGTTTTATAGGCGCTTGTTTATTTTCCCATAACCCACTCTGTCTATCTATTTCATATTTGAGAGCTCGCTCTACAGATCTAAATGAATTCAAATTCTTAATTTCTGTTTTTGAATAAAGCTTTGTCTCTCCAACTGGCCTCATTGATACATTTACATCACATTTAAATATCTACAAATTTGCCTTAAATCTTGTAAAAATTTCCTTGCATCTTCTGGGTTTTTTATATCGGGTCGCGTTACGATTTCTACAAGCGGAGTACCAGCACGATTGAAATCAATAAGAGAATAATCTTTTTTATGAATATTCTTTGCAGAATCATTTTCTAAATGCAATCTTTCAATTCCTATTTTAACTTTCTTGTTATTATTATAAATAATAAAAAAACCATCACTTGAAAATGGCGCTTCAAATTGAGATATTTGATAACCCTGTGGTAGGTCTGGATAAAAATAATTTTTTCTTTCAAAAATACTTTTTTTATTTATTTTAAGATTGAGAGCCAATGCAAGTCTTGTGGCATATTCAACAACTTCTTCATTTAGTGTGGGAAGTGTCCCCGGGTGACCAAGACAAATTGGACAAACCACACTATTAGGATGATTATCGTCAGCAATATTTGAGCAACTACAAAACATTTTACTCTTTGTTTTGAGCTGAATATGAATTTCTAATCCTATTACCGCCTCTAATTTCATATAGTTTAGTTATAAAGTTATAAAGTACTAAGTTATAATATACTAGGTTATAAAATTTTTATCATTATTCTTTTCAACTTTTTAACTTTATAACTTTTAACTTATCTTACATTTTATTTACCGTGTCTATTCCGAGTAAATTTAATCCATTTTTAATTACTTGTGCAGTGCAATATACAAGAGCTATTTTTGCTTTTGTCTGTTTACTGTCGTCTGTTATAACCTTGATATTATTATAAAACTCATTAAAATCTTTTGCTAGGTCAATTAAATAATTTGCTAATATGCTTGGCTTATAATTTGTTCCTGATTTAAAAATTATGTCTTTGAAATTATAAAGATCTTTTATTATTTGTATTTCTTCTTTTGAACTCAAAAGATTAAAATCAATTTTTAATTCTGGCATTAATTTGTATTCTTTTTTTGCTTTTTCTAAAATACTAATACATCTTACATATGTGTATTGTAAATATGGACCAGTGTCTCCATCGTATGCAAGAACCTTATTCCAGTCAAATGAAATATTACGAGTTCTGTCATTTGATAAATCATTGAAAATAATTGCACCTATTCCAATTTTTTTTGAAACTTCATCATAATTTTTTGCCTGAGACTTTTTTTCTTCTAAAATTTTCTTAGAAAGTGTAATTGATTTATTCAAAACATCTTCCAAAAATATTATATTTCCTTCTCTGGTTGACATTTTTTCGTCTTTAAAACTAATCATTCCAAATTCAATATGAAAAAATTTGTCCTTTCCAGCTGAGCTGGATTTATTTAATTTCATAAGATCTAAAACTTTAAATAACTGTTCAAAGTGTAGTTTTTGATCCACACCTACAACATATAATATTTTTTCTGGTTTGTATTGTTTTAATCTATAAAGTGCAGCACACAAATCTCTCAATTGATATCCACTTGTTCCATTTGATTTAATTACAAAAAATGGTGGCATTCCATAATTATCTAAATTAATAATTTTGGCTCCATCAGAAATTTCTGTTTTTACTTTTTTTTGAATAATTTTTATTGTCTCTTCAAGTTTTGAATTATAAAAAGCCTCTCCATTACAAGAATCAAATTTAATATTCAAAAATTTATAAACTCTTTCAAATTCTAGAAGACTTAATTTTCTAAAATGTTTCCATAATTCAATATTTTTTTTATCTTTTTCTTCTAATTTTTTGAATTCTTCTCTTGCGAAATTATCTAAATTTGGATCATTTTTGGACTCAGAATGAAACTTTATATACAAAAAAAGTAAATGATCTATTGGTTTTTTTTGAAGCTCTTTAGAGTTTCCCCATTTTTTATACGCATAAATAAGTTTTCCAAATTGAGTTCCCCAATCACCGATATGATTTATTGAAATTACTTTATATCCCAAAATTTTATATATTTTATAAATAGAATTTCCTATTATAGTACTTCTTAAATGTCCAATACTAAGTGGTTTTGCAATATTTGGAGAAGAAAACTCAACAATAACAACCTTGTTCTTTCCAATATTTTGTTTTCCGAAACCATCTTTTTCATCAAATATCTCTTTTATAAGAGATTTCGATATTACTTTATAATCTACAAAAAAGTTCAAATATGGTCCCATTGCTTTTATTTCTT
This sequence comes from uncultured Gammaproteobacteria bacterium, assembly GCA_964634645.1. GTDB lineage: Bacteria > Patescibacteriota > Patescibacteriia > UBA1558 > S5-K13 > CAZWKI01. Next base: position 3,809 of record CAZWKI010000012.1, read on the forward strand.
TTATAAAAACTGGTTTTTTTATCTTGTTGAATAAATCTTTTGAAATATCGTTTGCTGGTCTTTTTTCTATTTTAGATAACTCAAAACAGGGAAAAGCAAAATCGCCCAATTCTTGATTTGTTGGAATTTCTATTATAGGATTTTTAATTCCAGTGTATTCTTCTATTAATTTTTTTATTTTTTCTTGAAACATTGATTGGTTTTAGCGCTTAATGATTAGCATTAAATTAGCATTATTAGTAAAATTCGTATATTAGCATCGAATCTAATTCGTATTTATTTAAAATTATTTATATAAGTCATCATTTGATCTACTTTTTTTGCCCAAGTATGTTCTTTTATAATATTTAATCTTTCTTGTTTTTTTTCTTCGCAGTTATTTTGAAGCTCTTCATTAATACATGCGTTGAATTTTTCAAAATCATTTGCAACACTAACCACGTCTTTAAATTGCTCTACCCCTGGAGCATCGGTTGTTACAACTGGAAGTCCACAGGCAAGATATTCATAAATTTTCATTGGACATGTATATTTTATAAAATCATTAATATAATGAGGAATAATTGCAACATCAAATTGATTCAAATAGCCTGGCGTATCTCTATATCCTTTTTTCCCAAGCAAATATATATTTGAATATTTCATCAATCTTTCTTCATCCTCCCTTCTCCAAATTGGACCAATAAGTACAATTGACTTATCCAAATTCTTTTTTGCAATATATTCTATCATATCTAAATTAACTCTATTTTCTTGAATAATGCCCAAATATCCAATTATTGGATGATGTAATTTGGCAATATCATTATTTATTAGCTTGTCCTTTCTTGCATAATGAGCCAAATCTATACCTTGGGTTATATAAAATATGTTCTCTTGCCTTGGATAAAACATTTTCTCTCCATCTTTTGATAAAATAAAAATAATGTTTGCACTATCTCTTATAATTTTATAATTTTGTTCTATTTTTGATTTAAATTTCAAATAACTTGCATGTTCACACCAATTATCTACCGTATCAAAAACAGAAATATCGTGTTCTATCTCATCAAAATATTCTGTAATAAGTGGATAATATGACCATAAAATAATATTTTTATAGTGATTCTTTTTAAGGTAATTGTTAATTTCTTTTAATGCTTTTTTTCTATTGAAAATATTTTTTATTGTTGAATAAATCTCTACGCCATCTTCTGGTCTATAAACTCTTGTAAAAATAGACGACTTGAGACTCGTTCCATAAGAATTATAAAAAATATTTTCTTTCCAATTCCTTACAGCTCTTTTCCATGTATGTGGCAAATAATCAACAACCAATATTCTATTTATCAAATTATTAGACTTCAAAAAATTAAAAATTTGAAAATTTCTATTACTAACTCCTTTTTGCCATTCACTATAACTAGACATTGCAAACATTACAACATCATATTTTTGATCTTTTTTGTTTAGCCCATTAGATGTTTGCTTTATCATATTATTATATTTATATACTGTATATCAAAAATTTAAAACCCATTTAAATAATTATTATCTAACGGGCTTCATAATTTACTTATTAATTTGTGTGCAATTTTTGTCCATAAAAAATCATTTATTATGCGATTATATGCATTTTCTCCAATTTTTTCTGCCAATTCTTTATTATCAAAAGTCCACAATAATTTATCTGTTAATTTATTTGCATCATTTTCTATAAGAAATCCAGTTTGATAATTTATTATAGCATCGACCGATCCACCGTAATCTGCGCCTATGACAACTTTCTTAAAAATTCCAGCCTCAAGATATACTATACCAAAGCCCTCTACGTCTTTATAATCATTGGAGCTACTACTTACCATTGCAAAAACGTCTGCTATACTATAAAAATATGGTAATTCTCTATTTGAAATATTGTCCAAAAATAATATATTATCTTTCAAATTATAAATATTTGTTAAATTTTTCAGATTTTCTAAATTTTCTCCAGAACCTATTATAACAAAAATAAAATCTTTTATTTTTTGTCTTAAAATTTTTGCTGACTCAATCAAAAGCTTCTGATTTTTTCTCTCTACTATTCGACCGACAGACAATATTATCTTTTTCCCAGAAAATTTATATAAATCAATTATTTTTTGTCTTTCTTGAAAATCAATTATTGAAAATTCTTCGTTTATGCCTGGAAATATAATTTCAACATTGGGATTATTTGTAATATCATCCAAAAGGCTCTTTGTGAAATTACTGTTTGGCGCTATAAAGTCTGCATTATTTAAAATAATTTTAGTTATTTTTCTTTTCCATAGATTTCTTTTTGCAAGCAAAATATCAAATCCATGCAAAGACACAAAATATGGAATTTTGAAAATCTTTTTTACAATATAGGCAACAATGCCAAGTGGCAAAATATTTCCAACCCAAATTATTTCAACTTTTTCTTTCTTCAAAATTTTTATTGTTTCAAAAATACATTTTGTCCATCTTAGCCAAAAAAAATCATATAAAAGCCTTTTATTATATACTTTGAAGTCAAAATTGGCTGATTCTTTTGTATTTGTTAAAACACAAATTTTATTTTGTGGAAAATTCTTTGCTAAATTGTAATAATAATTTGCAACACCTCCTCTATTTGGCCAAAAATCAAGTGTTATAAGTAGTGTTTTTTTCATTATCAAATAATTAAAATAAACTATCATTAAATAGTACTCTTTAATTATATCAAAAAATACCAAAATAGCATATTTCAAACATCAAAAATATGCCAAAAATAGCCGTGTTTATAATGTTGACAAAATATTCTTTATCGTATATAATGAGCTTAATCAATGGGAAGCGGGTTATCTGCAAATCCAGTCGTCAAGACTGGCTGGAAAACACTCGCTCCTCCTTGCGAGATTCCAGAGAGACTGCTCTCTAGCGATTGAGAATAATCTTCTTTAAACTCATCGGCCCACCACTATATTGGGCCGCTAAAGACCCTCCACACACACCCGCTTCCCTTAAAAAAATAATCAAAAATAAATCAGAACGATTAATCCAAATCGTTCTTTTTCTTGACAAAATTATTATATAATGTATAATGATTAGACACTGATATTCTTTATGAAAATAAAGGGTATCCTGTTTCTCTGTATTTTCCATGGGTTTTATAAACAAAGAAAAATACATATTCAAAAGGAAGCAGGAACCCCGTGTTTTATATATAAGTACGAAATACTCGTGCTTTTTTGTTTATAAAAATTTTGGGAAATAATAACAAAAAATGCTATAATATAAAAATGAAAGAAGCTCTTTTGTACAAATCAAATAACGACAAGTCCGTAGATTGCAGACTATGTAACAATTTTTGTAATATAAAAAACAATTGTGCTGGCATATGTTTTACAAGAAAAAACATAGAAGGCAAATTGTATGCTCTTAATTACAATAAATTAATAGCAAAAAACATAGACCCAATTGAGAAAAAACCATTCTTTCACTATATTCCTGGATCTTTGACATATTCTATAGCCACAATGGGTTGCAATTTCCATTGTCTAAATTGTCAAAATTGGCAAATATCTCAATTTAATAAAATTGAGCGTCTTGATGGTCAATTCCCAGGGGAAAATATAAAATCTATTGATATTATTAATGATGCCAAAAAAAACAATTGCCTTTCAATTTCATACACATATACAGAGCCAACTGTATTTTTAGAAACAGCTCTAGATACAATGAAACTGGCTCATCTTAATAAACTGAAAAATCTCTGGGTTTCAAATGGATTTATGAGCAAAGATTGTATTGATTTAATCCTTCCCTATCTTGATGCAATAAACATTGATTTAAAATTTTTTGACGATATTCAATATAAAAAAATCTCTGGGGGAAAACTACAAGCAATTCTTGATAATTTAAAATACTTAAAAAGTAAAAATATTTTTTTGGAAATTACAACTCTAATTATTCCCAAAGAAACAAATACAAAAAATCAAATACAAAAAATAGCAAATTTTATTTATGAAGAACTTGGAAAAAATACGCCTTGGCATATTTCTAAATTTTCACCAGAGATATCTTTTAAACTATTATCAAAAAACGCAACTCCCCACAAAGACCTAGAAGATGCTTATCAAATAGGCAAAAAATCTGGATTAGAATATGTATATATTGGAAATATTGCTACAGACACAAGAGAAAACACTTATTGTCCGCAGTGTGAGACACTAAACATAGAAAGACAGGGATATATAATAACAAGGAATGATAAAAATGGGCTTTGTCGAAATTGTAATTATAATTTACATATAATCTCATGAATACAAAAAAAATAATAATTTTTATATTTTCTATATTTTTGATATCTTCAAATACAAAAAATATTGATGCTCAATTTTTTGATTCAAATTTTAATCCAAATTACATTATTTCTGATTTTGAACTTGAAGACTATAATTCAATGAGCTTAGATGATATAAAATATTTCTTATCTCAAAATGATGGTGTGCTAAAATATTATAAAGAAAAAAATCCAATAACTGGAAAATTAATGACGGCATCAGAAATAATTTACGAATCATCAAGGGCTTATAAAATAAACCCTCAATATCTAATTACCTTATTACAAAAGGAACAAAGTCTTATAACGGATCCCAATCCCTCACAGAAACAACTTGATTGGGCAACTGGGTTTGCAATATGCGATTCCTGTAGTATGAATGATCCCATATTATTAAAATTTAAAGGATTTTATAATCAGGTTTTTTATGCAGCACAAAGAAATAGATTTTATATAGACAGTAGAGATCAAAAATGGTTATTTCAAATTAACAAAAATTATAATATTGATAATGTGTTAGTATCTCCTCTAAATCAAGCAACCGTTAATTTATACAATTACACACCACATATAAATGGAAACTATAATTTCTGGAAAATTTGGCAAAAATGGTTTACAAAAAAATATCCAAATGGATCAATTTTAAAAGAAGCAAACTCTAAAACTGTATGGCTTATTGAAGATGGCTATAGACGTCCATTTGTGACTTGGACTGCATTTATAAGCAGATACAAACCACAAGATATTTTGAATGCAAACCACAGTGACTTAACAAAATATCCAATAGGTACATATATTCAATTTCAAAATTATTCTTATCTCAAAACACCCGATAAAAAAATATATCTTCTTGACAATGACAAATTAAGAGAATTTGAATCTTCTGAGGTCGTAAGATATTTCGGAGTAAATCCAGAAGAAATAATAAATATTACATGGGAAGATTTTAGATATTATACAGAAGGAGAAAAAATAACAATAAAAAGTACATATCCAAATGGCGCTATACTTGAAAATAAAGACAACAAAAAAATATATTACGTAAAAAATGGAATTAAATATCCAATTCTTGATTTAGCAATACTTAAAACAAATTATTCAAATCAAATAAAAACCACTGTCAACGGGGAAGAACTAGATGCCATGGAAATAGGTAACCCAATTAAATTTAAAGATGGAGTGCTTATCAAACAAAAAAATGTTCCTATCGTATATATAGTTAGTGATGAAAAATTACACCCAATAAAAAATGAAAAGGTTTTTGAAGCACTTGGCTATAAATGGGAAGATGTTGTAGGTGCCGAAGATTATACAATAAATCAATATGCAATAGGAGAAATAATTGATGTAAATCCAGAAAAAATAAACCCCGACGAATTATTACCAAACGAAAATAATGCAAAACCACTATAATTTAAATAAAATCATGCCAAAAATACATACAATTCTTACCCCACACAACCCCATTCTTATATCAAAAATATCCAGAAAAAATTCTGAAAAAGTAGGCGCCTCTATAGAAGCAATGAAAAAACTCAGAGAAAAAATATATGAGATAAAACCCTCTAAAATTTTTATAATAACCGATTCTTGTTATGAAAGCAAAAAAATTGTTATAAACCAAAGTGAAAATTATACTGTTAATTTTAAAGAATTTGGAAATTTGTCAATGCAATTTGAGCTAAGTGGTGATCTAGATTATTCAACAAAATTAAAATACTATTTAAAAAATAATAACTTTGATGCAAATCTATTCTCTGATAAAAACATTGACCATCATACATTTGTAATGCTTTACTATTTAAATCAATTTCATACATCTTCAATGGGCTTTGAAAATGAACTAAAAATAGATGGGTGCTCAAAAAGTGAATTTATAATTTTACATTCTGGTGAAAATGATTTAAATTATCACAAAAAATTCGGGGAATTATTTTGTAATTTTCTCAAAGAATCTAAAGAAAAAATATTTATAATAATTAGTGGGGATTTCACAAAAAAATCAAACAAAAAACATTCTTCTAACAAAGAAGAATTCTCAAAATTTTCTTATAAAATTATTGATTTATTTAAAGAAAAAAAATACGACGAAATTATTGAAATAGAAGAATTGAAAAACTCTTATTATCCATGGATAAAACCATTTGCTATGGCATCTGAAATTATCAAGCTTTCTAAGTCAAAACCATCCATATTGGCATTAGACAAAGAATTTGGGGAAACATATTTAACGATGGACTTTAATTAATTTTTTTTAAGAGGACGATTGAAATATTTTTTTACATAATATATCCAACTTTTTATGTGAATTCTAGATAATTTATTTGTAAATATTGATATAATTATATTTTTATCAGCTGACATTTTCTGATGTAAATGAATTGCACTCATTTCTCCCATATAATAAACCTGTTTTCCCTTTTCCCAAATTCTCCTACAAAGATCCATATCTTCTAAATACATAAATATTTTTTCATCAAAACCACCCAATTCTTCAAAAAAACTTTTTTTAATCATAAGACAAGAACCCATAAGCCAATCTACCTTGGAATTTTGTTTTCTATCTATATGCTTTAACAAAAATTTATCTAACCATTTTTTACCAATCTTTGTATTTCCAAGTGATGTTCTTCTAAATAGTGGATATAATATGTTTGGAAAAGAAAAACTGGTTTCTTGAGTTGATTCATCTGCGTTTATAAGTCTTGGTCCTATTATTCCAATGTTAGCATCTGACCTTATTTTATAATAAAGCTTTTCTATTGTATCTTTTTCTATTCTAATATCTGGATTTAATATTAAAACATATTCTCCACCAGCATGACGCATTGCTAAATTATTTCCAGCTCCATATCCTCTATTTTCTTTTGACTCAATAAATTTTACATTTGGAAAATTTTCTAAAACTGTTTTAATATTGTCATTAGAATTATTATCAATAACAATAAGCTCTACGTCAACACTAAAATTATAATTAGTCAGCTTTTTAAGTTGATGTTTTACGAGGTTAGATGATTTGTAATTTAAAATGATAATTGATAAGTCCATAATATATTTATTATTTACAATTTTGCAATTTTTAATTGATTTATTATTTTAAATTTAGTTATTTATTTTGATTTTTTTTATTTAAAATAATAAATTAGTTAAATAGTAAATCAATTAAAAATTATCAAATGGTAAATTGAAAAATTACTTGTACCATTTATATAAATCTCTACTTTTTATTTTAACAATACTTTTAAATATATATTTTCTTTTTTGAATCATTTTTTTAAACTTTGGTGTATTTTTAAAACAAAAAATCAATGTATTTCTTTCATAAAGCAATATATAAAAAAACTTCTTGAGCTCATAAATAAGTAATTGAAAAAAACACCTTATAAAGTTTAGTGTAAATTCATTTTTTAATAATACATAAAAATGATTTCTATAAGAATATTCATTAATCCAAGATGGTTTTGATTTTCTATTTTCTACAACGCTAATTCCTCCTCTTACGGATCTATCGTGATAACAAATTGCATTGTGAACAAAATAACTTTTATATCCGGCCAAACGCAACCTAAAAGCCAAATCAACATCTTCTTTATAGGAAAAAAAATCTTCATCAAAATATTCTCCATTAACTTTTATATTTTCAAGTGCTTCTTTAAAATAAATCGGACAGGCACCAGAGGGACCAAATATTTCTTTTGTTTCATTAAATTCAGCACTATTTTCATGCAATTGTCCAAAGTCAATGACTTTGTGATTTTTAAAAACCATAAGTCCACAAGTGTCTATTATATTTGTTTTTCCATTTTTATCTGCATTGTATGGATCTTCATAATTAAATTTCCACTGTAGTAGTTTTGGCTCAATTGAACCTATTTCATACTTATCTTCTACATTTTCCAAAAAATCAAAAATATTTTCCAAAAAATCAAGCTCCAAAATCATATCTTGATTAAGACACATTATATAATTTGATTTAGCCCATGTAATTAATTTATTGTGTGCTTTTGCAAATCCAATATTTTCTTTATTTTTTACTATTTTAATCTCAGGAAAATTTTTCTCTATTACTTCAATGGTTTTGTCGTGTGATCCATTGTCAAGCACATTTAATTCAAAATCTTGTATTGTCTGATTTAAAACAGAATTAATACAGTGTTTAATGTATTTCTCTCCATTCCATGTAACTAAATTTATGCTTATTTTTGACATTTTATTTATAATAATCAATAACCAATAATCAATTAACAAATAAATTCAAATAATCAATAATCTAAATTCGGTGTTTGATAATTGGTTATTATTTGGTTATTGAAAATTGGATCTTGGTTATTTTTATATTAAATTTTATTCTCTTTATGATTACTCAATAAACATATAATCAACACAACAAATCCAAATCCAAGTGGATGATCTAAATACGGAGAAAAAATGTGAACCACTATAATACTTATAAAAGAAAGTAATAATGATATAAAAATTACATTATTACTATTTATTAATCTAACAGAATCTCTTATAATTTTCAAGCTCAAAAATACATAAAATAATAATCCAAAAATCCCCATTTTAAGCCAGAAACTGAGCCAGCCCCATTCAAAAGAATATGTTGTTATTTCACCCGTCGGGTTGCTTGTATTCAAATTTCTTGGATCACAAGAAAAATATGTTATCTCATGACCAAACCCATAACCAATTATTGGAGATTTTTTTATATCACTTAACATTGGCTGTAATAATTCCATTCTTGAATTACTGCTTGCATCTCCTTCACTAACTCTTCCGGATAACATATCAACAAAATTTAATTTAGTATCAGGAATCTTTAGCAAAATAAAAATAAAGATAATTGATAAAAATAAAACTATTAAAATTTTTAAATAACTTTTTACAATATTTATAAATTTTTCTTTTTGGAAAATAAAAACAAAAAACAAAACAAATAACGCGCTAAAAATTCCCAACCAAAAACTTCGTGAAAAACTAATTATAATTGCCGATAAATTCAATGTTGATAATCCATAAAAAAATATTTTATCTTTTTTCTTCAGTTTTACAAATATTAATATTACAAAACTCATTATAAAAGAAAATGTTAGATATATTTGGCTTTGAAAAAATATGCGATAAAAATGTTCGTTCATTTTTGTAATTTCTCCAACTCTTGTATCTCTAAGCCATTTGTACAAAATCGTAAAATCAATAAAAGCAAAATGCTGAGAAAATAAATAAAATACAGCTATTGTTTTTAGAGACAAAAATAACGATGCAGAAATAAAAATATAGAACAAAACACTCAAAACTTTTTTATCTTTTATAATCTGATAATAAATAGGCAAAATCAAAAAGAATAAAAAATTATTTAAATCAAAAAATATATTTGATAATTCTGTTTTACTAAGAAGTGCTATTATTGTTGCAAAAATTAAAATACCTATATAAGCCAAATAAAACCAGAAATATTTACTTTTTCTAAAATCAAATTTGTGATTTTTAAATAAATAAACAATTCCAACTATAAATACTGTAAAAAAAATTAAAATGCGTAGCGATAAAGAAAATCCGAATAAATTTACACTCATTAATCTTCCATGAGAACCAATAAAAAGTTCCAAAAAACTCAAATAAATAGCAAATTTTATATCTTTTGCAATTAAATAAAAAATCAAAACACCAATTAAAAGAAAAAACATTATATTTATTTCTTGAAATTCATGCGCGAGAAAAAATATTGAATCCAATATTACAAGAGACAAAAATGTTATGCGGAAATAGTTGTTTTTGAATATGTTTAGCATAAATTATCAATAGTCAATCATCAATCTCAATTTTGGGTTATTGGGTATTTGTAAATTGGATGTTATTTGATTATTGTTTATTGGTGATTGATTATTATTAAAGATATTTCTTTTTCTTTGGTAAAATATGTAATTTTGAAGCTATTAAAACAAGTCGCACAATAAACCAATTTATTATCATAAAAAATCTAAGAATCAAAACCGAGACCCCACTCTTGTGTTTTTTAAAATACGTTAATAAACTCTTATTAAAAGTTTTCTGATTTCTTAGTATTTTTTCTTGTTTGAAACTCTCACCTTTGTGGTGTTTTATTGTAGTAATTGGAGTAAAAATTATATCTAATCCGTGTTTCCTGATTCTAGTACACAAATCAACCTCTTCAAAAAGTAGCCAATAATCCTCGTCTAATAATCCACCAACGCTACTTATTACTTTTTTATTTATTAATAAAAATGCGCCCATCACTTGGTCAACTTTTTTCTCGCTATTGTAATCAAAATCAAGCATGTAATATTTTTTTACAGGTGGAATAAGACGTGGAAAAAAATTGTGAAGTTTTAATAACACAAAAATTTGTGATGATAAAGTTGGAAGTGTGCGACATGATGGTTGCAAAGTTCCATCACTATTTAGTAATTTACAAGCGATTGCTCCTATATTTTCGCGCAAGTCAAAAATTTCAATTAGTTTTTTCAGTGAATCATGTTCAATGAATTCTGTGTCAGGGTTTAGAAGTAAAATATGATCATATTTGGCATTTTTATATCCAATGTTATTTGCTTTTGCAAAACCAAGATTTCCACCTGATTGTATGTATCGAGCGTTAGGATATTGATTTTTTACCATGTCCTCGCTTCCATCATTTGAATCATTATCAACTACAATTACATCTAGTTCAATATCGTTGTTAAATTCAAAAAGGGAAGATAAACATTTATCAAGTAAATCTTTTACTTTGTAATTTACGATTATTATGGATAAGTTCATAAAATTATAAGGTGCTTGATTATAAAAAAATAAAAATGTATTCGAAACTTTATAACTTTATAACTCTTAACTTAAGTTTACAATCTTTCACACAACTCGATCATCCTGTTGGAAAATCCCCATTCATTATCGTTAACGCGATGCCAATATACGAATGCATACTAATTATACTAATGATAAGGTGTTGTTATAGTTTTTCACATAGTTCGATCATTCTATTTGAGAAACCCCATTCGTTGTCGTACCATGCAACAATTTTTACCAAATTTCCTTCAATTACATTTGTAAGAGATAAGTCCACTATTGATGAATATGAATTCCCTATTATATCAGTTGATACAATTTTGTCAGTTGTTGTAGTTAGTATTCCTTTGAATTTTTTGTCTTTTGACATTTTTATAAATAGTTCATTAATTTTCTCTATTGTGACATTTTCTTTTATTTTTATTGTGATGTCAGATAGTGACCCATCAATAACAGGAACTCTGATTGCAAATCCATCAAATTTTCCTTTTAATTTTGGAATTGCCTTTGTAACCGCAATTGCTGCACCGGTTGATGTTGGAACAATGTTTTGTACAGCTGCACGAGCGCGACGTAAATCACCATGAGGACCGTCAACTAAATTCTGGTCAGCAGTATAAGCATGCACTGTTGTCATAAGAGCTTTTTCTATGGTGAAATTGTCGCTCATTACTTTCATTACAGGTGCGATACAATTTGTTGTACAAGACGCTAGGTCATATACTTTTGTTAATTTTTTTATTTTTTCATCATTTACACCAAGAACAACCGTTTCTACATTTTCACCTTTTGCAGGGGCTGAAATAATAACTTTGCCGGCTCCTGCCTGCATGTGCTTCTGTGCATCTTCATAAGTTCTAAAAATTCCAGTACATTCTAGAACTACATCAACTTTCAGGTCTTTCCATGGTAAAAGTGTTGGATCTTTTTGTGCGAAAACTGGATAAGTAATTCCATCAACTACAATTCCGTTTTTGTTTGAGCGAACTTTATTTTCAATTCTTTTTTGAGCTGTGTCGTACTTTAATAAATGAGCAAGAGTTACGCTGTCAGTTAAGTCATTAATTGCAACAACTTCAACATCTTTTTTGCTTAGTGCTACTCTAAATGCTGCACGGCCGATGCGACCAAAGCCGTTTATAGCAATACGTTTTTTTGGCATAGTTTTATTATTAAAATTAAAATTTAAAAAATAAAAATTCAAAACTACAATTTAAAATTCAAAAATATTTTTAGATTTTGACTTATAATTTTGCCTTTTGAATTTTGCATTTTTACTTAATTAGATTATATCCTAATTCAATCGCTTTTTCGTTCATAATTTTTAAATCTGGATTCTTAATATATTTATCTTCAAATTTATGATTTATTGATTTTTTTGCATCTTCAACGCTTACAAATTCTTTTATTGTTTTCATAATTGCGCCGAGCACTATCATATTCATAACACGCTGAGATCCAATTTGCTTTGACAATGTATCAAATGCAAATCCATGTGAATTTTTTATCTTTTTCATTTCAGGAGATTTTATTAAATCAGTATTATAAATCACAATAGAATCCTTGTTTATATAATCATCAGCTCTTTGAAAAGCGCGCTCTGAAAGCATTATCATGATATCTGCTTTAAGAAATTTTGGATAATATATTTCTTCTTTTCCAAACTGAATATAGCCCAAAGATACTCCTCCGCGTTGCTCTACTCCATAGTTTGGTACAAAGCTTATTTGAAAATCTTTTGTATTTAATATATCGAGTAAAACTTTGCTAATTGTCTGAACTCCTTGACCGCCTTCGCCAGCTATTAAAATTTTTTTCATAATTTTATGTTTAAATTCTAATTTATAAATTCTAAATACTAAACAATATCTAAATTCTAAATCCGAATGTTTAAAAATTTATAATTTTGAATTTCTAATTTGTTTAGAATTTCGCATTTAGGATTTAGTATTTAATTCACCAACTGGATATATTGCTTTTAATTTTTTCATAAACTCAACCGTAGAGTGTGCATCATTTGTTTTCCAGTTTGTTGGACAAAATGATAATGCTTCAACAAATGAAAATCCTTTATTCTCTATCTGCCAATTAATTGCTTTTTTTATAAAACCTTGAAGTTGAATTGGGTTATCAACACAACCACGCGCAATATAAGCAGGTATTTCACTAGCACTTAATAACAGTTCTGGTCCTTTTACAAAACACTTATCTGCACCACTTTGACTTGTTGTGGTAATTTGATCTGGAATTGTTGTTGGAGCTTCTTGGCCCCCTGTCATTCCATAATTTGCGTTATTTACAATTATTACTGTAATATTCTCATTTCTTATTCTTGCACTTATCAGATGTTGCATTCCTATTGCATAAGCACCACCGTCTCCTAAATATGCAATTCCCACCATATCTGGTCTTGCTCTTTTTGCACCAGTTATAACTGGAATTGTTCTTCCGTGATGAGTCTGCATTGTATCTACATTGAAAAAGTTCCACGCCAAAAGTGAGCAACCAATATCAATTCCAAAAAGAGTATTATTTTGGATCTTCAAATCATCAATAACGTATCCTAATTGTTTGAGTATTATAGGATGACCACAGCCAGGACAAAAATTATGTGGTTTTGATGAAGCTTTGAAACAAATTGGCCAAGCCAAATTATTTTTTATGTTCATATATTTATTTCGAGTTTAACTCGATTATTTTTTATTTTTTATTAACTCAATAATCTCATCTGGGGTTATTCCAATCGCTGGTCTGTTGTATGTGGTAATTGGAATATTTAATCCATATAAGTTTTCTTTCACTAGTTTTAATAATTGATTTTCCGCTGACTCTGTTACAATGATTTGTTTTATTCCTTTTAATTCTTTTTTTAGAGCATCTGTTGGAAATGGGTTTAGAGTTATTGGTCTAAACAATTTTACAGATTTTTTCTTTGTGTCATATAGCGCTTGTTTTGCAGATGAAGCAACTATTCCATGAGCAATTATAATTGTCTCTTTTAAGGATTTATCATATTGATACACTTCATATTCTTCAATTTCTTTTTTTATCTTATTCCATTTTTCAATGAGAATTTTATTATTTTCAAAACACTCTTCTTCTACTGAATATGTATTTCTTAGATTTAAATAATTTGATTCTTGACGATTGTTTCTATTCTTTGACTTTAATAACATTGCTTTACTATTTATAAGTCTACTAACTTTATTAATTTCAACATTTGTTCTTGTCTTAAGGGTATAGCCGTCTGTAAGAATAAAGGTTGGAATCATATGAGTCCAAGCAGTATTAAACGCTTTTATTGTATAATCATATAATTCTTGAATATTTGATGGCGAATAAACAACTCGGTATCCTTCACCATTTCCACCAAATGCGGTGAGCGTCACTTCTTGTTGAGAATAAATTACAGATGCAGTTGATGGTCCTCCGCGCTGACCAATAATTGCAACAACTGGAATTTGCATTGCTTCAGCCATAGAAAATGCATCTTGCATTAATATGTTTCCTGGTCCTGCTGTTGCTGTGAATGCTTTTTTTCCCATAAGTATTGCGCCTATTGTTGCAAATCCAGCCGACATTTCATCTTCTGTTTGTAAAAAAATTAAATTCTCATGATTCTTGTCCGCTGAAGCTTTAGCGGAAGTGGATTTTTCATAGACAGCATCCCACTCTGACATAATTTCTGTCGCTGGTGTAATTGGGTATCCAAAAAAAGCACTTGCTCCAGCATTAAGCGCTGCACGCACAACTATTTCATTTCCTGTTAATAATTCTTTCATATATTTTGGTTTAAAGTTATAAAATACTAAATTATAAAGTTATAAAAAATCAATTCTAGACATTATAACTTTATAACTTTCAACTTTATAAACTAATTGTATATAATTTCGTCTTTATCATCTATGTCTTTGACTGTAGTTTTCAAATCACTATTTATTTTTTCAACTTGCTCTTCTTTTTTTATATCATATTTTATATCATCTTCTAATTCTTTTTGAATTTGATCTTCATTACTTTCAATTATTTCATCTTCTCGCTGTTTTTCGTTATCAACAAATAAATTCTTTCTATAATCTTTTACGACTTCTTTCATTTGTGACAATTTTCTAAAAACATTTGCCAAAATCATAAGCACAAGAAATAAAGATATCATCATTACCCAAAAATAAATACCTCCAAAATCAAATAATTTATTTACACTAAAATCTTCATCGTCAACGCCGCTAAGATCCTTACCTAGCTGCCCTGAATCTGGAAATAATAATTGATTTTCTATGCTGCTCGTAACAGTTCCCGATGCTGTTGTCGTAGAGAGTTCACTACCGTCTAAATTAACACTGTGATATTCTGCGCTACAAAAATTTGTTGCAAAAAAACATGCTACGACAAAAATATATTTAATTATTTTGTGTTTCAAACCGTTAAATAATTTTTTATTATTTTTGTATTTCATTTTAAATTGTTCTATCAAATTTTAATAATTCCCGGGAAATTCTCGTGTTATTTAATGGGTATCATAATTTTTTAAACTAACATTGCCATATTTTTTTCTTCATCACAATTTACTACAATAACTTTTATTTTCTTAAAATATGTATTTCTCATTATTAAATTTCTTATATCTTTATTTCTCTCACCGATTCCACCAGAAAAAACAATTGCGTCAATTTTTGGAAGTAAAGTCATATACGAAGATATATATCTTTGGATTCTATAAATAAACATATCGAGTGCTAATTTTGCCTTTTTCTTGTTTTCTCTTGTTGGTTTAACATGTGATTTATATTTTGGAATTCTGTATCCGTTTAAAATCATGATATCTCTTAAATCAGATATTCCGGATATTCCTTTAATTCCAGAATCAAAATTCAAATTTTGAAAAATTTCTTCTATTTTTATTTTTTGTTTATATAAAGTTTCTATAATTGAAGGGTCTATATCTCCAGAGCGGGTCATCATCATTGTGCCCGATAGCGGACTAAATCCCATTGAAACATCTATTGGAATGCCATTTTTGATAACTGCTATACTTGATCCTCCACCCAAATGACATGTAATTATATTACAATTCTGTGTTTTCTTTTTTAATATTTTTGCAGATTCTTGCAACATTCCAAGATGAGAAAAACCATGAAATCCATATTTTCTTATAAAATATTTTTTCAAATATTTATCGGAAATTCCATATCTATAAGATATTTCTGGCAAATCCTTGAAAAACATTGTGTCAAAAACTCCAATATGTTTTACATTTTTCCAAATCAACATTGCATTTTCTGCAACTTTTAAATTTATTGGATTATGAAGTGGCGCTAAATTATTATAACGACTAATTTTTTTTATAATATTTTTATTCAAAACTATTGGGCTATTAAATTCTATACCACCATGAACAATCCTATGAACAACCTTATCTATTTTTTTATTTAAATTATTTTTCAAAAAACCGTCTAAAACACAAAGAGCGTACTTATGATCTGAAACCCTTTTATGAAAAATCTTTCCATTTAAATTAATAATAGAATTTTCGTGACCTATTTTTTCTATCAAACCAAAATATACTTGATTTAATTTCTTATCAAATACTTTGAATTTAAGCGATGTGCTTCCACTATTTAAAACTAATATCATAATTTTAGTATTTTAGTAATTAGAGTTTAGTCATACATCTTAACTTAATACTGCGAAGCAGTGTCTCGCAACAATTATAAAATATTATATAAACTAAATTAATCAATAATTACAAGACCCTCTTCGTCTTGTTTTTTTATCCCTGCTGCATTTGCTTCTTCTGTATCAAGATGAATTCTTGTTTGAAATTCTTTAGACACTCTTACTACAACAGAGTCAAATATTAAAGCTCTTTCTCCTTCAATTTTTACTTTAACAATATCATTATTTTTTAATCCGAATTTTCTAGCATCTTCTTCTGATATGTGCAAATGTCTCTTGGCAATTATCACGCCACTTTCTAAATTCACTTCATCAACAAGTCCAACAACTCTAATTCCTGGAGAATTTGTTAAATCACCAGACAACTTTATTGGAACTTCTATTCCTAATTTATGTGCATCTGATGCCAAAATTTCTATTTGTGTCTTTTCTCTTTCTGGACCAATAATTCTTACGTCGCTTATAGAGCCTTTTGGTCCTATAATTTCAACTGTTTCGTGTGCTGAAAAATCATCTCCTTGAGACAATTTTTTTTCCTTTGTGAGTTCATATCCTTCTCCAAATAATTTTTCAACAAATTCTTTACTTGGATGGACATGACGATTTGAATATTCTATTTTTACCTTAAATTCCCTGCTCATATAATTTTATTTCCTACCTACCGGTAGGTAGCTAAATTTTTTAATTTGTTTTAAATCCAGTAATCCACGTTGAGCTCCAATATATCTTAATACATTACAACTTCTTATCATCGCAAATTTCAAAGATTTTGCTATATCGTATTTCATTATAACAGCAGATACAAAAGAAGAACCAAACGCGTCTCCAGCGCCAGTTGTACTAATACTTTTTACTATAACTGCTTTTTGATAATAAATCTTTTTTCCATCATAAATGTGTGCTCCCAAACGTCCACTGGTTATAAGAACTAATTTAGGGCCCCACGAATATATTGTTTTAAGTAAAGTATTAATATTGTTTGTTTTTTTATTTGATGAGATAACAAGATCTATTGCCTCGTCTTTATTCAAAATTAGCAAATCTATACTTTTGAAATATGGCTTGAAAAATTTATATCCATATTTTAATTGACCCTCTCCTGGATTCCACGCAATTTTTACTTTTCCCGCATGCCTGTGATTGAAATTGCCTTCTTTAAAAGAAAAAATATTATCTAAATTATTTTTTGTAATTTTGTTGTTTCCGCTAAGCGATGTTATATAAATCCATTTTGTATCTATTTTTTCTAAAATCTTTTTATTTATTTTCAATTCTTTGTTTGCCCCTCTGTGAGTAAAAATAATGTGCTCATTATAATCTCCATAATTTATAATAAAAGAAAAACCTGAGTGAACGCTCCTACTATTAGAAATGAAACCTGTATCAATTTTTTTTCTTTTTAATTCTTTCAAAATTTCTTTGGCAAACCAATCTGATCCTAAATTCAAAATACAAGATGTTTTTAAATTTAGTAATGCAAAAGAGACGGCCGCATTCATTCCTCCCCCACCAAATGTGAGAGTTACATCATCTGAGGCAATTTTTGAACCATATTCAAAAGCCAATAGCTCTTGTTTTGATATATCATTTTTATTTTTTATGAGCTCTGCCTTATCAGTATAGTACATAATATCTTGAGTAGCTCCGCCAATTGTAATTACGTCAAACTTTTTTGTCATAAAATAAGCTAAATTATTATAAATAAGCTATCTTTATTATAACAAATAAGCCCCTATTTTCCAATTTAAAAAACATCTTTAATATCGATGTTTTTTTGCTTAAAAAATATATTATTCAAACCATTGAATTGTGTATCCATTTGGTGCGTCTTTTACAAAATCTTTTTCTGGACAAGAACCACTTCCATGATTGGCTATTTTTCCCTCAAAAGAGCTTACTTGAAATATTGCAAACGCTCTATCACAACCATATTCTCCAGCCTTGAACTTATGATATTTATAATGATATTTAGAGTTGTTCATTGGATCAAATATCGGAGATATAATTTTTTTCTCTCTTAAATTATTAAACAATATGGATACTTGATTGGTTTTTATATTATAACTATAGTCCCAATCATACCCTGTTTCATTTTCTGGCAAAAAATCATAATTCAACAAATACATATCTACAACATTTCTTACATATCTTGCATCTGTTTGTCTCTGTAAATCTCTTATTCTCTCCCATTTATCGATCATATATAATCCCAACCACATCACAGCTCCAAATATCAAAAAAACATAAAAGATTACTTCTACCAAATGCATTCTATTTCTTGCTTCAAATATTGTTATACCCATTTTTTAATTATATAAAAAAAATCGTGCCTTGTCTAAAATCACGATTTTTTATTATAAAATTATTGTTATTTTTTTTCTTGAGATTCTTCTTTTTCTTCTGTTTCTTCTGAATTTTCTTTTTCTTCTTCTGCTTTAGGAGCCTCCACTTCTTCTACTTTTTCTTCTCTCACAGCTTGAACAGATGCAATTACTTGGTCTAAACCACTTAAAATTTGTACATTTTTATCAACTTTTAAATCAGACACATATATAATATCATTTATATCCTCTAATTTTGATAAATCAACTTCTATGAAGTGAGGCATGTCGTTTGGAAGACACTCAACTTCAATGTGATCTGTGTCTTTTAATAATATGCCACCCTTTTCTTTCACTGCAAGAGATTCTCCAATAAAATGAATTGGAACTTCGGATTTTAGTTTATGATCTTTGCTAAATTGATAAAAATCTGCGTGAACAATTGTATTGTTCAATGGATTTACTTGAACATCATGAATAAATACATGAATTTTTTTATCATCTACGTCGAGTGAAATAATAGTATTTTCACCCGCTTCCTTATAAGCCTTTATAAATTCACTGTATTGAATCTGTAAATCAATATTCTTTTTATCTGGGCCATAAACAACTATTGGCAAAAATCCGGATTTTAATAACCTTTTTGTGTTATTACTACCAAGTTTTTCTCTTTTTTCTGCTTTTAATATTAATTCTGTCATTGTATTAGCTTTCAGCTTTTGGTTTTCAGCTTTTAACAAACTGAAACAAAAAAGCATTTTTAATCATTAAAGTTATATCATTATAAAATAAGTTTCATTTTGTGTCAAGATAATCGTAATGGCTCAATAGCTTGGCAACACTTTAAGTGCAATAATTAAATATATATAA
>CAZWKI010000013.1:0-10839 GCA_964634645.1 uncultured Gammaproteobacteria bacterium
ATAATCATAAATATAAGAGCCCCCATTCCTACAAGTGCTAATAAAATATTTAAAATATTAACAAATAAACCCTTGAATAAAAAATTTACTAACAAAAATATCAATAATATAACAATCATTGGGCCAGACACAATAAGTGCATATAATAATGATGATAAAAACATTTTAATAAACAAATTTGTATGCGAAAAAAGTTCTTTTATTTTTGGTTTCTCATCTCTTTCGTGTACTATATCTAAACAAATTTTTGTTATACCTATAGAAATAAGTATTCCAAAAAACCAAGATATTAAAGATGCTGGAAAATAGAGTGGACTAAATATCCGAACTCCGTCTTCTACTGTTTCTTCAAAAAAAGAAGGAAAACCAGATACAATTAATAAAACGGCTGAAAATCCAATAAAAAACCAAAAATGTTTTTTTACTTTTCCCCAAGAAAAATTAACTGCCTCCTTAATTGAAAATACCTTTGTCATAAAGTTTTATTATTCTTTTATTAACTTATTATTTTGTAATTATAAGACCCCTTATAATATCTTTGTTAAATTGTGTTGTACTCTTTGGTTCTTTAAAATTTGCCCATGTCAAATGAAGTCCGCTAGACCAGTGATAATTTGTATTTAATTCAGATGTAATTCCAGATTGTTTTTGATAATAAACAGAATAATTATCAAAATTTAAAGAATTATCTCCCTTGAAAAATAAATCTGAAATCCAACTTGTATTCTTGTTGAAATTGAGTTGAAATGGCAATTCGTATTTTATATAAATTTCTTTCTTCTCTCCTGGGTTTATTTCTTGCCAACCAGAGAAAACTGTTTTATTAAATGTGTTATTTATTTTTGCTCCCGACTCCTCATCGACCACATATCTTCCTTCTATCTTTAAAAAATCTTCATCTTCAGTGGATCCAGTAGTTGGTTTCACATAACCTTCTTCTGGAAATTTCTCAAAACCGCTTGCCTCGATAATCTTACTTCCCATTGGAACATAAATTCTTATATAATTTTTGTTTTTTGCGGTTGCAAAAATATTATTTTCTTGTGAGATATAATTTCTTTCAATCTTCAGGGTGTCAACAATTTTTCCATTTGATAAAATATTTACATCGTGATTTATGATTTGCTTAATAAACTCATCTGTTTTTCCACCGCCTATATTAGTATTTACAACGCTTAAATAATCTTTACTCACATCTTTCAATTCTCCAGCCCAGCCAAATTTTTTTATATTTTCTTCTAAATATGGGTCTGTAAAATACATCTGAATATCTTTGTCTAAAACAGAGTCCTCAAAAACTTTCAAAATTTCTAAATAATCTATATCTTTGTTTCCAAAAACCTTATCCATTAATTTTGGAATAAGATCTTGTATTATTTCTTTTGGTTGATTTTTTTCTCTGTCATAATTTATTTCAACTTCTGTCTGGACTTCTTTTGCAAAATTTTCTGAGTTTATTTCCAAATTATATTTTTCCAAATAAATTGGCCCCGTTACTTTCAGTAATTTTTCCATTACACCAACATTGACTGCAATAACTCCATCAACCGTTGGTCCGCCTGATTTATAAAAATATTTAAGCATCATATCTGCTGATGTTGGAAAATTTGGCCACCAAAGCGTATCCCAAAAATACCAATTTGGATTTATAAGCCATAGTGGTTTTGGAGAAGCAATGTTTTCATAGAAACCAGCCTTATAATCGTATGGGCCACCACCGGGAACTTTCATGCCAGTTATAAGTCCTTCTTGCATATCAACAATTGCCATGCTTCCCATAAATCCTCCTGTTGGACGAAGTTCATTACTATTTTGAAAAATGAATAAATATCTTTTCATTGTATCATCTGCCAAAATATTAACAGAAACATCCATAAGAGCAACCAGTCCATCCAAATTTTCACTAATTTTCGGTATTCCATCTTTTATAGCCACAAATTGATTTCTATATTCTTCTGGAATAGATCTAGGGTCAACATCTTGGATCTTTGCGCTTGCGAGTTTTAATTCATCTTTTGTTTGTTTTAGATTGCTTGAAATAATCTTTATTTTGTCGGTAATAGAAATGTTATCTTTTTTCTCAAGCGCTGCACTTATATGATTTGCTGCATTAGAAAATAATTTTCCGGCCTCAAGCAATTTTATGCCAGAATCTAATTTTTTGCCTTGTTCTGGAATTAGTTTTGCAATTTCTATAAAAATAATATTATATTTTGAAATTTCATTTTGAGCTTCAATAAACTTTGAATTAGCGCTTCCAAAATCATTTTTTGCGCTTCCAAAATCAGAATTCATTATTGATTCAATTCCATTTCCAAAATAACCATAAGCTTGTTCAGAAATTCCCAAGACCCTACCCTTTGCATCTCCAATCATATTGATAAATGAAAAAGAATGAATTATAAAAACAACTACAAAACTTACAATTACAAAACTAAACGCTCTTCTGTAATTTGTCCATGCGCCTTTTTCAAATAACATTTTTGGATTAAGGCTAAAAATTTTACTTTTTGTTCTTTTTAAATTGTCTCCCAAATCAACTTTTATGCTTTTTTTAGGATTTTTAATAAAAAAATTAACAAATCCTCTTCCAAGAGAATTTACAAAAAGCACTGACTCAATAAATAAATCAAAAAATACTTTTGGAATAAAAAATATAATCAAAAATATATAATAAAAGAAATTAACAAATCCCTCACCAATAAAGTTTATTATTTTGAAAGTCTTGCTTTTTGAAGCTATGCGAAGCATTTCTTTCATATAAACACCAGAAACGGCTCCTATTGTTCTTTTTTGAGGAAGTTCAAACTTGAAATTATTTTCGGGATATATGTGATTTACATTTGCATTTTTCAAATTTACAACGTGTTGAGATTTTTTTTGTAAAAACTTTGATTTATTGAGTTGCGTTTCTGTATCAGAAAGTTTTATATTAAAATTATTATTATTCCTTAATGTCTCAGACATTATAACATCATCATAAATAATTTTCTCGATTGGATCGATTTTCTTTTCTTGCTCTACTTTCAAAGTCATTGTTTTCTTATCAAAAGAAACCGTTTCTTCTTCTAAAATCTCTGCTTCATCTAATAACTCATCAATATATTCTATTGAATTTCCTGGTTTCAAAAAATTTGGAACAAAAGATTTCTGTTTTTCTTTTTTCTCAAAATTAAACATATCCTTAATTATTCTTTCTTCTATTTTTGGACCATTTGAAATATCTTTTTCAATAAAAAATCTTACCGTATTTTGAGCGGTTTTTTTGGTATTTGTTTTTTTTCTTGCTTTCTGTTTTACTGATTTTGCTAATTTTACTGGGCTCTTTTTCTTTTTGCTAACACTTCTTTTCATATATAATATTATACAACTTTTTTAAATATTTGGAAATAAAAAAAGCGCCGTCGTTACGAAAGCGCTAATTCTTATGGAAAGTGTCAGAGCTTTTTTATTGCTCTAAACACACTACTGCTCCCAAAAATTGCTGGTGCACAACACATGGCAAGACCCATAAATATATATATTGCATCTAGCTGAACTGCGGTTAGCAATATAATGAGCATGCCAATTAACACCTGCAATCCGAAAGAAGTCATTTGCGTATATGTTGCTTTACTATAAATTTCTTTGCTAGCCTCCGTCACATAACTAAGGAAACCTAGAATTATCACAGCTGATGAGCTTGCGTAAATCAACCAATATACGGGGTAAACCTCTCTTACGATTACTACCGCATAAAAAATGGGTATTGCTAATACTAGCAACTTTCTGAAAATATTCCATTCCTTCATTTTATTCCTCCTTAGAAACATTATTTGTCAATATATTAATAATAGCATATTTAGATATATTTGTCAACACATTCACCCGTCGGGTTGTTAATAAAAAAAACGCCCTCATTAAAAAGGCGCATTATAACAGTTTAGGGATTATAGCCATCTCCAGCTTTTTTGAAAAGCCAAGATAAGAAAAACATCGTTGAAACAATTAAGATCACTACCCACCCTGGATTTTGTTCATTCATAATTAATATGATTGGGTGAAATCCCCCCAAAACATAACCAGAAACAAAGAGCATTACATAGCCCCAAAATCTGCACTTCTTTCCCATGGTTTTAGAGTGTTGCTTTGCAATTCTGTAGAAAACATTTGCCACCAAAAGGAAAAAAATGGAGATAAGCAGATAAAATATTCCTGCCCACCAAACACCATTCCAAAGTGACGCTTCTGGCCAAGATGCAGCAAGAGCAACGCTTGCGAAAAAAAACAATGCTATGCTCAAATTCAAAAAAAATTGTTTCATATTTCCTCCTGTTTGTATTGATTTATAATATATAAATATATAATATTTTTTATATTTTGTCAATATTATAACAACAAACAAAAAAATGCTATATTTAATAGCATTTTCAAAATATTTTACTTATATGTCTCCAGGGTCTCTTTTGCCATTTTCTCCCAGCTATATTCCTCTAATAATTTTTTTGATTTAATCTTTATCTCCTCTTTTAATTCATCGTCATTAAAAATTTTCTCTAGCTTAGTTATCAAATCATTCTCATCTTTCGGGTCAAAATAAATAGCGCTATCTTTTAATATTTCTGGAAGACATGAATAATTACTTGATAGTACAACTGCACCATTTTTCATAGCTTCGAGCGCTGGAAGACCAAATCCTTCGCAAAGTGATGGAAATACATAGGCACTACACTTTTTGTATAAATAAGATAAATCAGAATCATTTATAAATCCTGCAAAAATAATATTTGAAAATTTATTATCAATCACATACTGTTTCAATCTTTTATAAAAATAATCCTCTTTCCCAACTAAAAGCAATTTTAGATTCTTGTCATTGTATTTATCAAAAGCTCTAATTAAAAATTCTAAGTTTTTGTGAGGATAGGCGTTTCCGACATAAAGCAAAAAATCGTCTTTCACATTGAGCTCATCCAAAATATTTGAAGTTTTATTTTCTTCTCTTGTTAGGATATCGGAAACGCCTTCATAAGTTACAATAATCTTTGATTTATGTGTTTTGAAAAAATTAGAAATATCATTTTTTGTAAATTCAGATACCGTAATAATTTTCTTAGATTTTTTTACTGCATGAGAAATTACAATTCTGTAAAGAATATTTTTCAAAAAATATTTTATTGGAGATAAAGTTGTGGCTCGTCTAGATGGATATCTTGTAAGAATTAGATCGTGAATTGTTACGATAAATGGGAATTTAGAGAGTATTGGTACATTAAAATGTGGGAAATGGCTAAGATCTGGGTTTATTTTTTTTAAAACTTTTGGAAGTTCAATTTGTTCCTTTATTCCATACCAAGGAATATCTACTATAACTTTTTCAAAATTATCACTCTTTGAAGCATATTTGTTTTCATTTTCCTTATTAATTAAAACATAATAATTATTTTTGTGATCAATTTTTTCTAAATGAAAAACAAGCTCACTCACATATCTTCCTATGCCAGTTGCAGTTCCCAAAAATCTTGCGTCAATTACAATTTTTAACCTATTAGATATTTTATTTTTAGTATTATCAATCATATAAATTAATTTTGCCCAATCAGATATTTTTATTTTATTTTTTAGATTTTATCTAATAGGTTTCATAAATTAATTAAAAAGTTTTAATAATTTTTGTGCTGAATTTTGCCAATTTTCATAATACGAATTATCAAATTTTTTGTTCTTGTAATAATTATATAACTCTTCGTCATTTAACAAATTTTTACAAGACTCATAAATATCCCCCACTTCAAACGCCTCTATCAAAACTGCATTATTTTCCAAGACTTCTGGCATTGAAGAATTATTTGATGCAACCGTCACACAATTACAAGAAATTGCTTCAAGTGGTGGAAGACCGAATCCTTCATAATATGATGGCCAAACAAAAATTTTGGCTAAATTATAAATTGCAGGCAAATCCTCTTGTGGAAAATAATTTAAAAATAATATTTTTGATTTTGTATTTTTATCTAGATTTTTATATTTATTTTTTAACTCTCTACTCTTCCAACCAATTTCTCCACAAATTACAAGATATAAATTTTCAAAATCCTTACTTAGTTTATCAAATGCAGATATTAAAGAAACGACATTTTTTCTCGGCTCTATAGTGCCAACATATAATAAAAAATTGTCTGGTAAATTGTATTTTTGTTTAACGTGATTTAAATAATTTTCATCTTCTATTTTTTGAAAATCTTTAGAAATACCAAGGGGGGAAACAACTATTTTTTGAGGATTTATCATATATCTTTTTTGTATATCGATTGAAGTATTGTTAGAAACACAAATCAAATAACTGCTCCTTTTTATTAATTTTCTAAAATTAACAAAGAAATGCCATAACTTTCTTTTAAAATTGAAAAAATTTTTATATTTCACAAAAGACAAATCATGAATAGTGCTTATTAATTTTGTCTTTTTGTTTCTTAGAGAAAAAATATTCATATTCGGAAGCCAAAGAATATCTGCTTTAACTTTATTATTTTCAAATTTTAATATATCTATTTTGGGCCAAGAAAAAAACAAATTGCCTAAAAAAATTAATTTGCCGGGAATACGAAAATTTTTATAAAATACATTTTTAAAACTTTTGTAATCAAAATTAAGAGGAATGTTTTTATATCCAAAACTAAATAAATAATAAGAGTTTTTATCATCTAATTTCAAAAGTTCTGTTAGTGTATTTTTCAAATAATTTCCAACACCGCTTAAATTTTTCTGTCTCAATGCAGATACATCAATAAATATATTTGATTTTTTATTCATATTATTACCTAATTATATATATGATAATAACATATAAATAAAAAAATGTAATCTTGACAATTTTTATCAAAAAACAGCTCGCTAGGAGCTGATTTTTTCTTCTATATAATCTTTTATTCTTTCCCTAAATTTTGTGGCACTAAAATTATCAGCATGTTCTTTAATAAAGTGTCTATCAAATTCCATTTTTCTAAAATCCAAAATTGCTTCAGCAAGTGATTCCCAGTTCTGCTCATCAAAAAATACACCCGTTTTGCCGTCTATAACGGTTTCCATTACTCCGCCTCTACCATATGCTATAACTGGGCATCCAGAAGCCATTGCCTCAACAGCCGATATTCCAAAATCTTCTTCTTGTGGATGTATAAAGGCTTTTGCTCGAGACAAATAATCTAATTTTATTTCATCGCTCACCTCTCCCAAAAACTCTATATTGTGTTTTGACATTTTTTTGTAAATTTCCAAATACTCTCCTCCGCCAATAATTTTTAATGGCAACTTCAACTGATTGAAAGCTTTTATTGCAAGTTCAACTTTTTTATATGGTCTAAGTCTTGAAACTATTATGTAATAATTTTCTCTATTTTCACTAGAATAACATTTTTCTGTATCAACTGGTGGATAAATTACAACCGAATCCTTACGATAATATTTTTTTATTCTGCCTCTTATGAATTCTGAGTTTGCAATAAAATAATCAACATTTTGAGATGCCGCATAATCCCATTTTTTTATATTCTCAAGCTCTTTTAATAGTATTTTTTTCAAAATTTTTGGAATTCGCAAACCTTCAACATATTCGTTTTTTTCGCTCCATAAATATCTGGTTGGTGTATGGCAATAACAAAAATGAATTGCATCTTCTGGTTTTTTTATTCCTTTTGCAAGAGCTGATACAGAAGACAAAATTATATTATATTCATTTAGATCGAGTTTTTCCCAAGCAAATGGCATAATTGGCAAAAACCACTTAAATATTCTAGTTGAAAATGGAATTTTTTGAATAAGAGATGTTATTATTTTGTGATCATGAAAAAAATAATCTTTTTTCTTGTCATAAATAAGAGTATAAATTGGGCTTTCTGGAAATATTTTACAAAACTCAAACAGAACTCTCTCAGCTCCACCCATTTGAAATAAATGATCGTGTACTAATGCTATTTTTTTATTCAACATACTCAAATATTATAAATGTTATAAGAATATAAATCAATTATTAAAAAAATAAAAATGGGAAAAATAAAATGAGAGCCAAACTCGGCTCTCTAAATATTGAATAATTATACGGCTGATTTTCTAAGAAATACAACTTTTATTGTTCGAATTAGTATTATAATATCAAGCAACATGCTCCAATTTTCAATGTAATATATATCCAATCTGACCTCTTCTTCAAATTTCAAATCAGAACGACCTGCAACCTGAGCCATTCCAGTAATTCCTGGTTTTATTGAAAGAAGTTTCATGTGCTGATCCTCATATTTTTCAACCTCGTTTGGCTCATGTGCGCGAGGACCAACAAGGCTCATTTCTCCCCTAAAAACATTGATTAAATTCGGCAATTCATCAATAGACGTGCGTCTTATAAATTTTCCAACATTAGTAACTCTTGGATCTTTTTTCATTTTAAAAAGTGGGCCATCGTTTCTTTCGTTATATTGCATTAATTCTTTTTTCATTTTGTCTGCACCAACAATCATTGATCTAAATTTATACATTGTAAATTTTTTATTTTTTGATCCAATTCTATCAAGTTTTACCAAAATTGGACCCTTTGTATCAAGTTTTATAATAAACCCAACAATCAAATAAATTGGAATCATAATTACTAATCCAAAAAAAGAAAAAACTATATCAAAAATTCTTTTCCAGACTCTACCCCAACCATCAAGACGAGTTCCTTTTATTTCAATAATAGGAACGCCACCGATTGTATCTATATCAAAATTGATCATTTTAGTCTCAAGTAATGATGCGGTATATTTATAAATAATATGATGGGTATTGCAAAAATTTACAAGACTATTAATAATATTTTTATCTGCATAAGTATCTGACAAAACCACTTCATCAATAATTGTTTCTTTGTTTAATTGATCAAGTTTTGAAATAGTATCTTCTTTTAAAACATCAAAATTCTCTATCACTCTTATTCCCAGCGATTTGTCTCTTTTGAATTCACTTATCACCTTATAACTATTGTCATTATTTCCTATCACAACAATTCTGTGAATAAACAATCCACGCGACACAAGTAATTTATAAATAATATGAACAATAATTCTTGAAATAGATAAAGATAGTAAAGCAAAAAACCAATAAAAAATAACTATAAATCTAGATGAAAAAAGTCTTTGATTAAAAAAGAAAGCAACTATTAGAATCAAAATAAAAATTGATAGTCCGTTAAAAAGTTTTGATATTTTGGTTTGTAAATTTCTTCTTTCAAAATTATAAACACCAGATAGGGCAAAGACAATTATCGCCGAAAGTGATACCAAAATTAAAATTTTCAAAAACAAAATAAATGGCAAGTCAAATATAACTGGCCTATATTGGATTATAAAATCTGTAAATCTCAAATTGTAAGCAACGATACCTGCAAAAATTAAAAAAATATAATCAATAGGAACCTCTATTGCTTCAAATAATAATTTATTTTTATTCATAATAATATTTTAAAAAGTGTTAGATTGGCTATAAGCCGAATTCTGTCCACCTACGCTATTTCCGTTTCACGAAAATAGCTTCGACAGACAAGTGCTTCTAGCTTTATCGAAAGTGACTTGTCGCTCGAAATTATTTTTATGAAATAAAAATAGCGTAGGCTGATGATTATCTATCTTGTCTATTTATTGCTAAATAGATCTAGCAATCTACCAAATTTGATTTTGCACCGAATAGAGTTTACCTCTTCTCTAATATCGCTATCAGAGCGCGTGATCTAATTATATCACGATTTCACCCTTAGCCAGCTGAGCTGACAGGAATTTTTTCTGTTGCACTTGTCCTCTTGTATAATCACTCATACAAGGATTGCCGTTAGCAATTATCCTTTCCATTGATGCTGGAAAAAGCATGGTGTTCGGACTTTCCTCTATTTATCTTAAAAAGATAAACAGTAATCATCCACCAATCTAACACATAGTATAATATAATAATTAATGTTTTTTGTCAAATAAAATAAAAGAAGGCAAGGTATTTTCTCGCCTTCTATTTTTCTTGAATAATGATGGCTTTTTCGAATTTCTCGATAAGCTCCTTGGCCCTATCAAAGGACATAATCTCTTCTTGACCATTCTCATTAACAATTCTCATGCTAGAATTGTCAATAATTTCGACCTTTAGGCCGACTAGTTGAAAATTGTGGATTAATTCTTGAATTTTTTTGTCGATCATGATATCATATCACCCCCTAAATTTTTTACTAGAATTTTAGTATACACTATATTATTTAATTTGTCAATACCTATTTAAAACACAATCAAAACTCTTCCAACTATTCACATATTTACCCGTTTTTAGGCCTTCTTTAACTAATTTTACAACCAACTCTTTTTTTAATTCTCCTCGGTGTATTTTATTTAAAAAAGCTATAATAAGCTCTATTTGATAATCTTGTTGAAATTGTTGTTCTATATAATTCAATACTGCAACAAAATTGTTTTCCGAAAATTCATTTTTTATAAAATATTTAATACTATTTACTCTTTCAACTAATCTAATATTTTTATTTTCTTTGAAAAGCTGGAAGCTTTTTTCAAATGAATCAATAAATTTCACAAGGCCTTTTGATTTTTTTTCGTTCTTTGAGGTTGTATGTTCTTGCCAAACAGAATCAACTGAGTGATCGTTTGGTATATTTGGAATTTTATGATCTGATGCTTCTGCCCAATCTATAAAATAGACATCCTTTATGCTTACATCTTCATTTCTTTCAATCATAATATTTCTCTCATGAAGATCATTGTGATGCAAATCATTTTCTTCTAAAATATTAACCGTATTTCTTATTATGTCTAACAACTCTTTTTCTATAAGAATATC
>CAZWKI010000013.1:10849-23242 GCA_964634645.1 uncultured Gammaproteobacteria bacterium
TTCATCGTCATCTGAACCCAAATTAAGGTCTATTGTCTCCTCAATAAATCTTGCCAAAGCTTTCATGGGTGCGATGCTTAACCAATACCTATATTCCTCTTCATTGTTAAAGTATGGTGAAACAGAATAATTTTTTTTACTCACAATATCTTCTATTATTTTTTCAAAAATCTCTACAATAAAATCTTTTCCATCAACATAATCCATTAATATTATGTTTATTTCTCCGCTCAACCCAATATTCACACTATTTTTTCTCAAAAAATCTGAGACCACTTTATTCTTTGAAATATTTATATCATCTTTAAAATAAACCTTTGGTATTTTTGCTATTTTATTTTCTGAATTTTCATTATCACTCAAAATATCATAAGCTCTTTTGTGCATCAAATATTCGTGGTCTGCAGATATACTATTTTCAATTTTTAATATTTTAAAAACAGATCCCTTATCTTGATCAATATCTAAACCAAGATCTATTAAATCTCTTTTATTAAAAGCAGAAAAGTCTAATTTCAAAATTATTCCCTTAGAGCCTTCGTTTATCTTTTTTGAATGATGCTCCAATGTTCTCAAGACAAAAGCCTCTAACTTCTGTTTTTTTATTTCTTTTGCGCCTATGTCTTTTTGTTCATTTAAAAGATCTTTTGGTGGTTTTTCCATAAAATTAATTGTAATTTATTTTTGAAATATTTTCACCGTCTCCTCTGCTGATTTTTTCCAATTATATTTTTGAGATTCGAAATAATTCTTATTTATTATATCATTTCTTAGCTCATTATTTAAAATAAGTGTATCTATCTTTATTGCAATGTCCTTATAATCATTTCTACAAAAACAATAATCATCAATTCCCAATTCTCGAAAAACTTTCAAATCAGATATCAAAATTGGAACTTTCGAAAACATTGCCTCTATAAGTGTCATGCCAAATCCTTCAAAATGACTAAAATTCAAATAAATTTTTGCATTTTTGAGCAAACAAATTTTTTCATTTTCTTCTGTCCAGCCTATAATTTTTATATCATTTTTATAATCAGAAGAATTATTAATTTCATCGCTTATCTTATCAAATCCATAACCATTTTTCCCGAGTAAAACGAGCTCCAGATCATTTTTAAAATTACTTTTTAAATAATCAAAGGCTTTTATAAGAGTTTCAATATTTTTTTTATTTTCTAATCTTCCTATAAATAACAAATAATCTTTTGTAATTTTGTGTTTATTTAAAATATTCTTGATTTCTTCTTCACTAAAAATTTTCTGATATTTATTAAAATCAATTCCGTGTTGAATAACAAAAACCTTACTATCATTGATTTTATATTTTTTTATTATATCGTTTTTTGTTTCGTATGAGGGTGTTATTATAATATCTGAACTTTTTAGTTGTTTTGCACCAAATTTCAAAGAAATTATCTGAGACTTAGAATAATACTGAGGATAATACTCATAACCAAGATCGTGCCAAGTAATCATTTTTTTGAATTTTCCAAATGGAAGATTGTGTGAGGGCGAAAAAAATAAATCTACATTATATTTCCTTAGTGCAAAACTTAATTTAATTATCGTCCAAAATTTGTTAAATTTCCAATCAAGAACAATATTTGTTACATTGTCGTATTTCAAAAACTCATTATCTGCTGCTTCTTTGGAAAATAAAAAATATTGATTATCTCTATCAATATCTAAAATATTTTTAATTATATAATAAGAATACCACTCCGTACCTGTCTTTTCTTTCAAGTTTAATCTTGATGCATCAATTCCAATTTTCATAAAATTAAAATCTTAAAAAGCAAAATGTATAAATATTAAAATTATTTTGCCAACAATATACTTCTCTTATATGAATCAAGATTTTCAAGTGCAATACCGGTTCCTTTTGCAACACACAAATATGGATGATCAGAAACATAACAAGGAACACCAGTTGCTTGTGTAAAAAGTTTATCTATATTTCTAAGCTGTGAAGTTCCACCAGAAAGAATCATTCCTTTTTCCATAACGTCTGCCGATAATTCTGGAGGTGTATTATACAATACTGATTTTATAGCAGTAATAATTCCATATAATTCATTTTGCAATGCTTCTGTAATATCATCTGATGTAATTCTTAAAATTCTAGGAAGGCCGGATACAATGTCTCTTCCCTTTATTTCCATGCTCATCTTGTCTTTTTCATCTAAAAATAATGCTGAACCAATTTTTATTTTTATATTCTCCGCAGTTGTCTCTCCAATTGCCAAACCATATTTCTTTTTTATGTATTCCATTATTGCAACATCAAATTTGGTTCCACCTATTCTTACGGAATTACAAGTTACTATTCCCCCAAGAGATATAACCGCTGTTTCTGTCGTTCCTCCACCAAGCTCTACAAGCATATGCCCAGATGCAGAACCAATTGGAATTTCAGCACCAATTGCTGCAGCAAGGGGCTGTTTAATAATATAGGCTGCTTTTGCGCCAGATGCAATTGTGGCTCCAATTACAGCACGACGCTCTGTTGACGTAATACCCGCTGGTACAGATATCATAACTTCTGGTCTAAATAATTTAATACCAGAAAGGGCTTTGTTAATGAAATATCTCAACATGCTTTCGGTTGTTCTATAATCTGCTATAACACCATCTTTAAGCGGGCGATGTGCAATTATAGAGTCAGGAGTTCTTCCTATCATTTCCTTTGCCTCATTTCCAACGGCTAAAACCTTTTTATCTATTAAAGATATAGCAACAACCGAGGGTTCATTTATAATAATTCCCTTTTTGGGCACATAAACGAGTGTTGTTGTGGTGCCAAGATCTATTCCAATTTTTTTTCTTACTCCCATAAATTATTTTATTTCCAAAATTTTACATTTAATCATTCCCTTTGGAACATTAATTTCAAATTCTTCTCCTCTTTTTTTGTTCATGAGAGATTCTCCAAGTGGAGAAATGTATGAAATTAAACCTCTAAAAGGATCATTTTCTGTGGTTCCAACAATTTCAATTTCTTGAATTTTTCCATCAAGTTCTATTTTTATATTTGAACCAATAGAAACAGAGTCTTTTTTTGCATCATGCACATCAAAAATAACCGCTTGTTTTATTAATTCTTCAAGTTCTAAAATTCTTCCCTCAATAAATCCTTGTTCTTCTCTTGCATCATGATAAGCGGCGTTTTCAGACAAATCTCCAAATTCTCTAGCTATTGATATTTTTTTTACATTTTCTGGTCTTTTCGTATTTTTCAAATATTCAAGCTCTTCTTTTAGTTTGTTTAGTCCTTCTTGTGTTAGGTAATTTTGATTATCCATATATAGAATTAAATTGAAAAAATAGATAGCATTCCGCTCTCTTTTTTTATAAAAAATACAGACCAATAAACTTAATTTTCTTGATTTTCGCTATCAGTCTTATCTCTAAAATACCACATAAAAACATCTCTTGCAAGTGGCACGGCAACGCTACTTCCTTCTCCTCCACCCTCTATCAAAATAGTCAAAACAATACTTGGGTTGTCATATGGAGCATATCCCGTAAACCAAGCATGTGTTTTACCCTCATTTCCATATTGAGCAGTACCTGTTTTACCGGCAACCTCAACTGGTAAAGAATTCAGTCCCTTGGAACTGCCATCTGTTACTCCCATTCTCATTCCTTCTTGAACTATTTTTATATTATTTTCTGATATAAAATTTGAATTTTCTATTTTAATTGGAGTCTTTATAGAAAATTCTCCATCAATAATTCTACTTACAATATATGGCCTTAGTAATTTGCCATTATTAGCAATTACAGACGTCATCATGGCTATTTGAAGTGGAGTAACCAATACGTCACCCTGCCCAATACTCAAGTGATATGTATCTCCTATATACCAGGGTTCTCCTTTATTGTCTTTCTTCCATTGTTCTGTCGGTAAAAAACCATCGGATTCATTCGGTAAATCAATTCCTGTTTTTTTTGAAAATCCAAATTTTTTTGCAAAAGAAATTATTTTTTCAAGTCCCAAACCATTAAATCCACTGTAACCACCACCTATAGTATAAAAATATGTGTTTACTGATTCAGCTATTGCTTTTTTTATGTTTGTAACGCCGTGACCACCAGATTTCCAATCCGGGAAAAACCATCTTCCATATTGAATACCCCCTGTACTTAAAAAAGTTGTTTTTTCATCAATAATTTTATTTTCTAGCGCGGCAGCAGACATCATTAATTTGAAAGTAGACCCAGGTGGATATTCGCCAGAAATGGCTCTGAAAAACATTGGTTTGTCTGGATCTTCTATTAATTTTTTATATTCTTCATTTGTCAATTTTTCAGAAAAAATATTGTTATCAAAAGAAGGCACGCTAACAATTGCAAGAACTTCTCCGTTTTGAGGATTTAAGGCAACAACGCTTGCTTTTTTAAAATTAAGTTTTTTTAGAATTACATTCAAATAATCATTTATTTTTTGTTGCAATTCTAGATCGATTGAAAGAACTATGCCTTTACCGTCAAGTGATTTTTCGACCGACAAAGTTTTAATCTCTTTGCCCAATGAATTAATTTCTATTTTTTTTTCTCCGTATTGACCACGTAATTCATTCTCATTTATCATCTCCAAACCACTCTTACCTATTTTATCGTCTGGATAATAATCTTTATTTTTTAATATTTCATATTCTTTTTCTGAAATATTACCCATATAACCGAGTATATGTGAAAAATATTCTTTGTATGGATATTCTCTTTTATTTTCCGTAACAACACGAATTCCATTTATATCATTTGTGAAAATTAGCATTTTCATTGCCTGTTCATAACTCAAAGACTCTTTTATAATTCTTGGTTTATAATTTTCTAATTGGTTTTTTGAAATATAGTCTGATAAATTTATTTTTGAATCAACTCCTATCATTTGATTTAATCTTTCCTGTAAAAACAAAAGTTCTTTTTGGTCTTTTGGTAAGTCATAAGGAATAACTTCAATCGAAAAACTAATTCCATTTTTCACAAGTGGGATAAAATTTCTATCATAAATAATTCCTCGTTTTGCATTTTCTCTTTGAATTCTTATTCTATTACCCTCAGATAAAGATCTGTAATAATCTCCTTTTACAATTTGTAAATAAAAAATTCTTGAAAATAAAAAAACCCAAATCATAACAATGACTATTACAAATATATAAAATCTTTTTTTGTTCATTAAAACACCAAGATTTTTACCCTCATTAAAAACGTTGAAAAAATTGCCTTCATTGTTTTTGAGGTCATAGTCTTTAATTGTAAGTTTATCTTCAACTGTAGAAGACAAATTAAAATCTGATATTTCAAAATTGTCCATATTAATTTCCTATAATTATTAATCTATCTCTTGTTCTTGGAAAAAATAAGTTGATAAAATAATAAATTAACAATGAAAATATTGTGGTAAATATAAATTCTAATACAAAAAATTTGAGTATTAATGGAAATTCAAAAAAATAAACCCCAGAGAAAGACTTCACGACGCTATTTGATAAATGAAATATTACATTAAAAAACAACAAACCCAATAAATTTAAAATAATGTAGCTTATTAATCTATCATTGGATAATATATTTTTATAAATATAATTTAAAATTAAAAATCCAATAAAAAATCCAAAAAAATATCCTCCAAAATTTAAAGAAAATAACCCCAAAACAAATCCACCAGAAACTATTGCTAATAAAACACTATTTATATTATCAAAAAATAACAAATAAATTAAAAAAACAAATAAAAAATTTATTTTAATAATATCGAAACACAAAGATGATTGAATGATTGCAATTAAAATAGAAAAAATTACTATAAAAATGTTTTTGACCATATTAATTCAATATTACATTTACAAAATCAATTGACCGGTAATCAATACTAGGACTTATTATAGCTTTCTTAAAAAAATCACCATCATTAAAAATTACCTCTCTAACTTGTCCTATAATAAGTCCTTTTGGAATTTTTTCTTCTAGTCCAGAGCTTATTATAATGTCATTTATCTTTACATCTGTGTCTGCTGGAATATAGTCCATCTGTAATCCATAATCCAAATCCCCCCTTATAACTCCACTTAATCTTTCAGCTCCTTCTAAAAAAACTGTCGTGACGCTATTTTTATCAGACAATAAAAGAACCTGGGATTTTTCTGATTCTACACCTATAACCTTCCCAACTATTATTCCGTTACCATATATGGCTGGCATTCCAATTTCTACACCATCATTACTACCCCTATCAAGAACGATAACGTTATATGTCTCCATATAAAAACCAGGTGTAACTTTTGCAAATAATAAATTTTTATTTGAATTGTTTTTATAGTTTAAAGCCTGTTTTAAAGATTCATTTTCAATTTCTAAATTTTTAATATAAATTTTATCAATGATTAAGTTATTTAATTGATTTTTAATATTTTCATTTTCAGATTTTATTTGTTCATAGTGCGTACCCAAATAAAAAAAATTCCCCATGTTCCTACTAATATTATAAAGATAATTTCTTACGGGTGACGTAAGCTTAAAAACTAGATTCTCAATGGGACTAAGAATATTTGTATAATGAAAGAATATCAAAAATAAAGCAATAGCAATAATCCAAAATAATCTTTTCTTGTTTATTTTCATAAATATAATAAATAATTAAAATTCAGATTATAAAACAAAACCCCCAATAGACAACAAATCAAAACTTTAATTTTATTTATGATGTGAATTTTCAGTTGTTGATGGTAAAAGTAAATCTTTTAAGTTATCAAAATCTTCTAGAACAATTCCTATCCCCCTTACTACGGTTGTAAGAGAATCATCTGCAATAATAACGGGAATTTGTGTTTCCTCATAAATAAGCTTATCAATGCCTAATAAATTCGCACCCCCCCCTGATAGAACCATTCCTCTTTGATATAAATCAGAAACAAGTTCTGGCGGAGTATTTTCTACAACATCTTTTATTGCTTCTATTATAGTATCGATAGATTTTTTTATGGCATCTTTTATTTCTTCGCTTTTTATAATTATTTCTTTTGGAAGACCGTTCAATAAATTCCTTCCTCTAGTTTTTGATTTTTGTACTTTGGTGTCTATAGAAAGAACATTAGCAATTTTAATTTTCAAATTCTCTGCGCTTCTGTCTCCTAAAAATATATTATATTTTTCTCTTACATAATCTAATATATCATTGTCTAGTTTTTCTCCTGCTATTTTCAAAGATTTCGATGTAACAATTCCACCTAATGATATTACCGCTATTTCTGTTTTGCCCCCCCCTATTTCAACTATCATATTCCCATTTGGTTCTTGAATGGGTAAACGAGACCCAATTGCAGAAGCCATTGGTTGCTCTATCAAATAAACCTCTCTTGCACCAGCTGACAATGCTACGTCTTCTACCGCCTTTCTTTCTACTTCTGTTATATCAAGAGGAACACCTATTATTATTCTTGGACGGGAAAATACTGAAAAAGATTCTTTATGAATTTTGTCTATAAAATATTTCATCATTTTTTCAGTAATTTCAAAATCAGAAATAACCCCATGTATAAGTGGTTTTACTGCTAAAATATGCCCCGGCGTCTTACCTAGCATTCTTCTAGCATCTTCTCCAACGGATAATATTTGATCTGTTCTTGTATTTATTGCAACAACAGATGGCTCATTTACTATAATGCCTTTTCCACGTACATAAAAAAGCGTATTTGATGTTCCCAAATCCACTCCAATATCTTTTGCAAATTTTGAAAAAACGCCATTAAACATATATATATTTTATTTTAAGTTAATATATTTTAGTTCAAATCAATAAAAAAGTAAAATGTTATTTATCTACAAAACTTGACATTATTGAAATAATTCTCTTTGCTTCATTTGTTACAATATAATCTTCATATTCTCCGCTATGGGCAGTGTGTCCACCATAAGACTCTTTTTTTTGATCTAAATGCAAATCAAATTCCAAGATTTCTTTATTTTTCTTAAAATACAAATGCCATCTTGGATAAAAACCAGTGCTAGACAATCTTCTTATATAACTATCTTCATATTTTGGGTGCAAACGATAACCACAGGCTCTAAAAATATTATTTAAATTTTCTTTAAAATTTGCTTTTATTTTAAATCTCATAATTTATAATCATATTTATACTTATATTTTAATTAATTTAATTAAAATATATTTTTTGCTACTAAAAGTATTTTTCCTCCGTATCTAACAATATCCTTATAAGTTACTAAAACAATTAAAACCATAAGAAGACTAAAACCAATATTATGAATTATTGCTTCGATTTTTTGATTATTTTTCTTTCGTCTAATTTTTTCTATTATAAGAAACAAAATCCTTCCCCCATCAAGTGCTGGAAATGGCAAAATATTTATTATTGCTAAATTTATAGACAAAAGAGCCATAAATTGTAAAACATAAATCCATCCCATGTTTATTGCTTTTCCAGTAAAAACCGCTACTCCTATTGGCCCAGAAACTTCATCGGAGCCCTTACCCTTGAATAAATCTCCTATCAATCCAACTATAGCCTCACAAATTCTATAAGAAACGATTGCCGTTGTTTTTGCTCCTTCAATTGGCGCTCTATACCAAGGATACGAAACTATTCCACTGCTTACCATGCCAATTCCAACCGCCTCTTTATTATCAAACTCCGGGATTTTTCTTGCTTGTGACTCTATATTTATCTTATCGTTGTTTCTTGATAAAGTAAAAATAAATTTTTTATCTTCTTTTGAGCTTAAATAATTTTGCAAATCTTCTATTTTTATAAAATTTTTCCCATCAACAGAATCAATAAAATCACCAACTTTTAATCCTGCGTCGTAAGCTCCAGAATTTTTATAAACTTCAATTATCTGAATCTTGGGATCTTTTATATTAGCAGAACTATTAGAATTATCTAGCATTGCGGGAAGCCCTATAATATATCCTATGCTTATAAGCACAAATGCGAGCGTCCAATTCATAAAAACACCCGCAAGTAAAACCATTGATCTTTTCCAAATTGGAGCGTTTATAAAACTATCTGAATCTTCTTCGTGTTCTCCTGATTCACCCTTTATTTTCACAAATCCACCAATGGGAATCAAATTTATGGAATACAAAATTCCATTCTTTCTAAAACCAAAAACTCTTGGTGGAAACCCGAGTCCAAATTCCTCTACACCAATTCCAAGCTTTCTTGCAGTAAAAAAATGTCCAAGCTCATGAACAAATACGAGAATTCCCAAAACTATTATAAATACAATTATTGTAAGTAACATACTTGCTGTTAGCCTTCAGCGATTAGCTGTCAGCTATTTTAATTTTAAATTAATTAATTACCCAGTTAAGCTAAAAGC
Source organism: uncultured Gammaproteobacteria bacterium (assembly GCA_964634645.1). Classification (GTDB taxonomy): domain Bacteria; phylum Patescibacteriota; class Patescibacteriia; order UBA1558; family S5-K13; genus CAZWKI01. Next base: position 20,201 of record CAZWKI010000013.1, read on the forward strand.
TGATTGTTGATAGCTTATAGCTGGCTAGACCGTCATTATATCTTTTTCTTTTTTATCTGTCATCTCTTCAATAATTTGATTTTTTTCTTTTACGATATCATCTATTTTCTTAAAATAATCAAATTTTTCATCTTCTGAAATTTCTTTGTTTTTTTCTTTTGTTTCAATATCCCTTCTAACTTTGTCTCTAATTTGTCTTATTGAAACGCGAGCCTCTTCTTTTTTTTCATTAATAATTTTCATCAAGTCTTTTCTTTTTTCTTCTGTAAGTGGTTGAATTTTGGCTCTTACCAAATTTTCAGCAACAGAGATTGACATTCCTAAATCAGCCTTTGTAAGGGCTTTTTCAATTTCTTTTAATATTGATTTATCCCAAGGTTCTACTGCAAGCAATGATGGTTCTGGCACTGAAATTGACGCTACTTGTTTTAGTGGTGTTTTTGTGCCATAGGCATCAATAAACACATCTTCAATCATAATTGGTATGGCTCTTCCAGCTCTTACTTTGTCTAATTCTTCTTTATAATGAAAAATTATTTTTTCGAAGTCGGGTTTAAATTGTTCTAAAATTTGTGACATAAAATTTATTTTTAATTTAATTATTAAATTATTTTGAAACGTCCCTCATTGCTGAAAAAATGTTATTTTCATTTTCAGAATCAACCAACATATCTACGATTGTTTTTGTTGATCCTGTTTTTTTGGATGCCCAAGTTCTACCAAAATCAATGCTTTTATAAAATAATTTTGAGGTTGAATAATATATTTCTGAAGAATTTTTTGGATTTACAGCAATTGAATAAATTGGCGTATTTATTTTTGTAATCAATTTTATGTTTTCCCAACTATTTCCACCATCTTCACTGTAAAATAATCCATATGCGTTTGCATAAAAAACAGCATCATCTTTTGTGGAATCAAAAACTATATCTTTGTATGTATGAGCTCCTTTAGCTATTGTATCTTTGTCTTTTGCGTTTGGATCTTTTATATTTTCAGATATATTTTTCCATTCATATCCTTCGTTTTCTGATTTAAATATGCCCCTGTCTGTGGCCACATAGATTTTCTGTGAATCCTTTGGGTTTATCAAGATTTTTTTAATAGTTTTAATTTTTTCTATAGGTGCAATTGTTTTCCATTCAACTCCAGAATTTTCGCTCTTCAATATTCTACCATCATTTAATCCTATATAAATTTTGTTATTGTTGGAATAATCAATAGCTACAGAATTTATAATCCCACCTCCTTCTATGTGTATAAGCCACCAACGCCTAGAACAATCTATGCTTTTATAAAGATTACTTCCAGCTGCCACATAAAGAGTGCAATTGAATTTTGGATCAATTGCAATATCTCTTATAATTCCTTTACCAACTAGCGTTCTTTGCCATCCGTTGCCTTTGTCATAAGAATAAAATAGTCCGTTTTGAATTGTCCCCATATAAAGTGTTTTTGGATCTTTTGGGTCTATTTTCAAAAATACTGCTTGAGCAGATTTGAAAAACGATCTATTTCCACCAACACTTAATAATTCGGATTTTTGAAGCCATTTTTCACCCTTATCATAACTTGCAAAAAATCCCGCATCTAAACTTGTTTTTTTGTCAAAACCAAGATTAATTGTACAGCCAGATAAAACGAGAATGGAAACAAATAATGTAAATAAAATTAATGCTTTTTTTGTTTGCAATCCGTTTGATAATTGTTGTTTATTGTTCATAATTGTATAATTTAATTTTTTATGATAATCCGAAAAATACATTTTAAATATATATCTAACGGATTTGCATATGTGTTTTTATAAACTTATTTTATATTAATAATAAATTTTCTAAAATTATTTTTGGATTTATATTTTTAAAAATCATTTTTTTACCGTTTAAAGCGTTTTTATAGAACTCCATTATTTCTTCAAAGCTATGGTTTTTTGAAATGTCTGCAATACTATTTTTCAAAAATGAATGAATTAAGTTAGTGTCCGAACTTATTTTAAACAAAATTAGATCTCTTGAAATTCTTATATAGCTATTTAATAAATCTTCAAAATAGGAATAAGAGTTTTCTGAAGACTGAGAAAATTTCATTTTTTCATCAACAAAAGAAAATTTTTCTGATATTGAATTATCAATGATATCTAACATTTTTTTTAATTCGTCTTTTTGTTGTTTCCATGAATCTAAATTTTTGAAATAATTTATAGCAACACCAGGCGCTCCACCAGAAAAATCTGCAAGTTCTTTGGCTAGATCACTTGAAGCTCCAAGATCTTTCAAATAATTACATATTTCGTTATTTGAAACATTATTAAAAATAATATTTTGTGCACGAGAAACAATTGTCGGTAATATATTTTCTATTTTTTCTGCTATTAAAATTACAATTGAATTTTTTGGTGGTTCTTCTATTGTTTTAAGTAGTGCGTTTGATGCCTCTGTTGTAAGTGTGGCCGCTCTGTTTATAATTCCTATTTTAAATTTTGATCTCATTGGAGTAAGTCTCATTTTTTCTTGAAATAATCTTACTTGGTCAATTGAAATATTTTTTTTACCCTCTTCCAAATTAACATAAATAAAATCTGGGTGAATGTGTTTTTCTATTTCAACGCAATTTATGCAAATTTTACATGGAATATTTATATCGGCCAAACAAAAAATTGACTGAACAAAAAAATTAGATACCGTTTTTTTGCCAATGTCACGCGGTCCTGTAAATAAATAAGTATGAATAAAATTCTCTTTTTCTATAAGTCTTTGCAAATATCTAATAATATTTTCATGACCTAAAATAGGCCAATTAAAACTTTTTTGATTTTCATCGTCCATATGATAAGAATAACAAATTTTTAGTAATTATTCCACCCATCGAGTATATGTGGATAAAGCTATTGACAAAAAAATTCTATATGCTATCATATCTTATTGTACGTTGAAAAATCAATTTATTAACAGCGAAAAAAATGTAGAAGAAATCCTATGGGTTTGCTAATCTTTGGTGCTTATAAAATAAAATACCATTTTAGCTACTCTTCTACAGCTTTTT
>CAZWKI010000014.1:0-23237 GCA_964634645.1 uncultured Gammaproteobacteria bacterium
GATATTATTATGGTTGGAGAAATTAGAGACACTGAAACAGCGGAGCTTGTTATCCACGCTGCTCTAACGGGACATTTGGTATTATCAACTCTTCATACAAATAGTGCAGTTGGCTCTATTCCAAGACTTATAGATATGAAAATAGAGCCGTTTTTGATAGCTTCAACTCTCAACATTATACTTGCACAAAGACTTATAAGGCGTATTTGTGATAATTGTAAAGAAGAAATGGAATTACCCAAGGGAATAAAAGACAAAATTATGCCAATGATTGAAAAAATTCCAGAAGAGGCTTTTTATGGTAATTCAAAAAAAAATGGACCATTTAAATTTTATCACGGTAAGGGTTGTAATAGATGTGGAAACACGGGATATAAAGGAAGATCTGCAATAGTAGAGGTTTTGGCGGTAAACAAAACAATAAAAGATATAATAAGCGATAGGGGCACTGCAGTAGACACGGCAATCCTTGAAAAAGAGCTTAGAGCCCAGGGATACATTGATATGATGCAAGATGGAATAATAAAAGCTTTAGAGGGTATTACAACAATAGAAGAGATTTTAAGTGTAACAAAAGAAACCTAAATATAATTTCAATTTTCTATTTGATAATTTTCAATTGAAACTTGCAAAATAATAAATTTAAAATTAAGTATATGGCATATAAAAAGACAAAGATATTAATAGCAGAAGATGACCCATTTTTGTCACAAATGTATAGTGAAAAACTTGAGTCAAGTGGGTATAGTGTTGTACTCGCAACAGACGGAGAAGAGGCGCTTGATAAAATGAAACTTACAAAACCAGATCTTGTTTTACTTGATATAATGATGCCAAAAAAAGATGGATTTGAAGTTTTATCAGAAAAAATACTTGATAAAGATATAAAAAATATTCCAGTTATTGTTCTTACTAATTTGTCTCAAAATGAGCAAATAAAAAAAAGTTATGATTTGGGAGCAAAAGACTTTGTAATAAAGGCATACTTTGTTCCAGCTGAAGTTATAAAGAAAATTAAAGAAGTTTTAGATAAAGAATGAAATTGAAAATGCAAAATAAATAAGATATTAAAAAATCAAATTGTTTTTTGTTTTAATTTTAATATGTTATATTTAAGAGTATATTATGCCAGCAATAGATCAATTACAATTGAATGATTTAATAAGTAAGGCCGTTAAGGAAAATGCATCGGCTGTTTATTTTAATATTAGCAATTATCCGGCTTTAGAAATCTATGGAAATTTGAGATTATTGAAGGATAGACCAATTCTTACAAAAGATTTTTTAGACACTATAGCAGAGAATTTTTTAAATGATCACCAAAAAAAAATATTAGAAGAGAAAAAAGAACTTACAATCGGATATAATTTTTCTGAAAATATAAGAATAGTTATTAATTTTTTTTATCAACAGGACTCTCTTTCTGTTAATATAAAATTTATTCCAAATATTTTGAAAGATATAAAAGACCTGGGTCTTCCACAAATAATAGATCGTATTTTGGATTTAAATTCTGGTCTTGTGATAGTTTGTGGTCCAGTTGGTTCTGGAAGAAGTACAACTGTTTTGTCTATTTTACAATATATTAATAAAAATCAAGAAAAGAGAATAGTAACAATAGAAGAGCCTATAGAGTTTCAATTTATAAATGAAAAATCAATAATACAACAAAGAGAGGTGAATAGAGATGTAGATTCAGTTTATCGTGGACTCAAAGACATTATTGATGAAAATTTTGATGTTGTTTATGTGTCTAAAATAAATGCCAGTGAAGAAATTAATCTTATGCTTCAAGTAGCTGCTTCTGGAAAATTGGTTTTTGTTGTTATGGATAGTGACTCTATTGCATCGCTTCTTGATAAAATGTTTGCTAGCTTTGATATCTCAGAAAAAGAATGGGGCAAAGGACTTATAAGCGAATCTTTGAAGGTTGTGATTAATCAAAGATTGCTTTCAAGAAATGGCGGTGGACAAATTTTGGCATCTGAAGTTTTTACAATGAGTTCGTCTGGTAAATCTATTGTAAAACTTGGAAAATTTGATCAGTTGAAATCTTTAATACAAACATCTCGTCATGACAATATGCAAGATTTAGAAAGTTCTATAAAAATATTATTACAAAAAGGACTTGTAAAACCAGAAGAAGCAAAAAAATATCTTTTTGATAATAATTTGTAAATTTCTTTTTTTGTTAGTAGATTTTAGGTTTGAATACTTTAACTCCTAAACCCTAAACTCTAACCCCTTAAACTTTATACCTAAATCCCAACATCTAACCCCCAATTCCTAATTCCTAACATTCAAATAAATGCCCATATTTAATTATAAAGCGCTTCAGCAAGACGGAAAAGTAATTTCTGGAAGTGTTGATGCTCCAAATATTTCTCTCGCAGAAGGGGCTCTTCTTGAAAGAGACTTCAAGGTTATTGATATACAAGAAAAAGAAATAATGTCAGGCGTAAATTTGAAATTTTTATCATTTTTAAATAGAATAAAACAAAAAGATTTGGTTGTATTTTCAAGGCAGCTTTCTGTAATGATTTCAGCAACAGTTCCCATAATACAGGCACTCAAAAACATTGCAAAACAGGTTAAAAATAGCAAATTTAGAAATATTTTAAATGATGTAGCTTATGATGTTGATGGTGGTATGAAGCTTTCAGATGCTCTGAAAAAACACAAAATATTTGATAATTTTTTTGTAAACATGGTAGCAACAGGAGAAACTTCTGGAAAATTAGACGAAGTTCTTGAATATTTGGCAGATGAAATAGAAAAAAGTTATGACCTTCAATCCAAGATAAAAGGAGCAATGATGTATCCAGCATTTATAATTTCTGGAATGATACTTGTTGCTATTGCTATGATGATTTTTATTATTCCCAATCTTGTAGATATAATAGAAGAGGCTGGACAAGAATTACCACTCCCTACAAGAATTCTTATAGCTTTCAGTGATTTTTTGACTCATAAATATGTATATTTAATAATAATTATTGCAATAGTTTTTGGCTCTATTTATTATTTTACAAAAAAAACAGAATCTGGGAAAAAGTTTATAAATTTACTTAAACTAAGAGTCCCTATTTTTGGAAGGCTTTGGCAAAACATATATGTAGTGAGATTTTCTGGATCGCTTTCATCTCTAATTTCAGCGGGTGTTCCTCTTACAAACGCTCTTAGAATTACAGCAGAGGTTATTGATAATTATTATTATAAAAAGTTGATAGATGAAACAATAAGAAAGGTTGAAGATGGATATTCTATGGCAGACACTTTTTCAAAAAGCAATATTTTTCCAACAATGGTTATACAAATGATTAGAACTGGTGAAAAAACAGGAAGATTAAATGTTGTGCTTGACAGGATAGAGTCATTTTATTCAAGAGAAGCAAAGAATATGGTAGACAATCTTACATCTCTTCTTGAGCCCATTATAATGGTTGTAATTGGAATTGGTGTTGCATTTGTCGTAGCAGCCGTGCTTATGCCAATGTATAGCATGACAAATGCCATGTAGCTTGTTTTATTTTTTTATTATGCGTGGTATAATATTTATATATAATTGTGGATAATAAAAAAGGCTTTTGGATTTTGTCTTAAGCCAAATTTAAATAAAATAAAATATAGAATATTATAAATTGATTTTAATAATTTATAATATGAAAGGAAATTAATTAATATGAAGAAAAAAGGATTTACATTAATAGAGCTATTAGTTGTAATTGCAATTATAGGTCTATTATCAACTCTTGCTGTTATTTCACTTTCTAATGCAAGAACAAAAGCGGCAGCTGCAAAAATAGCTAGTAATGCAAGAAGTTTTCAGACAGCGCTTGAAATGTGTGCAAGCGATTCTGACACAGGAACTTATCCCGTAGCTTCTTCTGGAGCATCACCAAGCACCTTGTCCGGTAGTAGTTGTGGTAGTCGTACTCTACTATCTTATATGCCTAATTTAAATGTTACATCAGAATGGGAGAGTATTATATATATAGCCACCACCTCAGCTTCTTATACAATAAGATACGGTCTAGCGGATGCAACATCAACCCTTTATGGTGGAACTATGTAGTTTGTTGTTAATTTTTTTAAAACCCATCGAGCTAAGCTCGATGGGTTTTGTTTTTTTTAAAATTGTTATATAATTATATTATATTAAAATAAAAATCATTTATAACAAATATGAAGAGAAAAGGTTTTACATTAATAGAGCTTTTGATAACAATTGCAATTATTGCGCTTTTAACAACGCTCGCTGTGATTTTTCTAGGTGAAGCAAGAGCAAAGGCGCAAGATACAAAAAGGTTGTCTGATTTAATGTTGATAAAATCGTCTATAGATAAATACAAAAACAACAAGGCATCATTTCCAGATACGTCTTCTTGGAGCAATTTTGCAAGTTCTTTATCTACGTATTTACCATCCTTCCCTGGGTCTACTGGCAATGTTCCAATTACAATATGTACTAATGTGAATTCTGATAGATACGTCATTGGAACAACAATGAACCTCGTGCCAACAAAACCTAGTTATTGGACTCTTACAGATGGTATGACTTGTCAAAATAGCAATGGCGGTTCAGATATTATTACTTGTGACTCTGCAACTCATTATTGTTTGTATGGCAATATTCAATAATTTGGCAACCCTATTGTTAATTTGTAAAAAATTAGAAATTTTTTAGATCTTATTTAAAACATTATTTTGAATAAAAAATAAGCCACATGGCTTATTTTTTTAAGGATACGTTAATTTAATTATGTGCAGTGGATGGTTATGTTTTATTTAAAATGATTTGTAATTATTTGGTACCCTCGCTAGGAATTGAACCTAGATTTTATGCTCCGTCTGCCTACGCTATTGCTTCGGCAAGACAAGCAAGCCCTATTATATAAAGAATAATATTTATTTTGGTACCCTCGCTAGGAATTGAACCTAGATTTTATGCTCCGTCCTCCTTCGTTTCGCTACGGCGGACAGGCAAGCTTTATACAAGTATAATTTGTAATTATTTGGTACTCCTGCCAGGAATTGAACCTGGATCCCAAGCTCCGCAAGCTTGTATTCTATCCTTTGAACTACAGAAGCGTATGATATAAATATTAAATGAAAATCCTCTGCCTTGCAAGGCAGAGGATTATTAAAATATATTTTTATAATTTTAATAATCTGGATAAATAGTCAGAGGTTGGTTCTTCTTCTGCCTCAACATCTTCTTGTACAAAAGTTATTAAGATATCTCTTATTTTTAGAGGATTCTGTTCAACAAGAGGAATATTTAGGGTTGGGGTTAATTTGTTTTTTGGTCTTATAAAGAGGTTCGATATCACGGGGGGCTCATAGATAATAAAAAAATTATTAATATCTTTGTAATTGAAAAATTTGTTGTCAATTTCAAAGCCAGATTCAAATATTCTTATTTCTTTTTCGATAGATTCTTTTTTGTCGTGTAAAATCACAATCACAACAGACATTACTATTATTACAGCAAAAAGAAAATTACTAGTTATAATTGCTATAATGAGAAAAAAAATTGCTAATACAAGCATTACAATATACCACGCAATTGTTCGGTCTTTTTTTTCAAATTCAGTAAAATGCCACTGAATCAAAAGATTTCCCCTGTCTATTGTTTCTTCCATATTTTACATAGTTATAAGATAATTATACAATTTTAAGTCCAGATTGACAATAAGATTTTTTTTAGGTAAAATTTTTATACGTTTGTTTCAAAAATATTTTCAAATAATTCATAGAGAGATGGCCGATCCCGCGAAGCGGTGGGTGGCTAAAGTATTTTAAATAAGCGATTTTAAATAACTTTATAAATTGTATGGAGAGATGGCCGATCCCGCGAAGCGGGACCCCGCTACGCGGTGGGTGGCTACAATAAATAAGTTTTATGTATACAGTTTATATATTACAAAGCATAAAAAATAATATATATTATATCGGTCATACCAATAATATTAATGATAGAATAAAAAGACACAATAGTGGTTCTGTAAAATATACAAAAAAATATATTCCCTGGAAATTAATATATACAGAAGAGTACACTACAAAATCAGAAGCATTTAAGAGAGAAATGGAAATTAAAAAATATAAAGGTGGAATAAAATTTAAAAAGTTATTAAAATTATTTTAATAAAAACATGGAGAGATGGCCGAGTGGCTGAAGGCACCACACTGCTAACGTGGCAGGGCGTAAAAACCCTCCAGGGTTCGAATCCCTGTCTCTCCGCCACACACAGCTAGCACGAAAATCCTGATTTTATAGGGTTTTAGAGCTAATATGAGACATTTAAAACCGTCATTTTAAAGGCGATTTTTTTGTTTACTTATCCACACTTGACAACGATGTTATATTTTTCTAACATTAAAGATAGTTAGAAATAATTAACAAATTATATGACTCTTAAAAAATACAACAAAATAAGGTTAGGTATAGTTTTTGTTACTGCTTTAATTTTTAGTCAGTCTCTAGTTTTACATAATTTTTTCATCCCAATTATGGTCTTAGGCATATCTTCTTTGATACTTTTTTATTTAAGAAAAAAAGTGGTAGATGTGATAGTAGATGAGAGGGATTATCAAATCGGGGGCAAATCGGCATTACTTGCTATCCAATTAACTTCTTGGGTTGCCGTAATTGTCATGTTTATATTTTATGCTCTTAGTGATAAAAACTTATTTTATAAACCAATAGCAATGACACTTGCTTTTTTTATTTGTTTTTTAATGTTGACATATTCAATTATTTTTAAGTATTATAGTAAACATAATCATAGTAATGAAAAATAAAATTAAAGATTTACGAATAAAATTAGGTATTACTCAAGAAGAATTAGCCCAGAAAGCCGGAGTTAGGCGTGAAACTATTATCTTTCTCGAACAGGGAAAATATAACCCATCACTTAATTTAGCTTACGAAGTAGCAAAATCACTCAAAACAACTATAGATAAATTATTTTATTTTAATGATAAATAAGAAATGAATAAAAAAATTATTCATCAAATAATATTAATTTAAAATATATGAAAACAATAAAGTGGTTTACTAGAATACTTGCTTTATGTATTTTAATTTTTGCCCTGCCATTTTATTTCGGTTATGGAAATCCTTTGCCATTTGCTAAGCCAGATTACTCTTTATGGGAAAACGTGGCCTTGACTATGATGCCATTAGTTTTTATTGGTTTGGCTCTAGGCTGGAAATATCCTAAAGTTGCAGGTTGGCTTGTTGTTGGTGCGATTGCGATTGATTTTATTGTTGGACTTTTGACAGAGGCAAATTTCAGCATAAACTTAGCTGTGCCTATCATCCCGGGAATTTTGTATTTAGTGTATGGGTATAAAAAACAAGCAAAGAATAATTTTTAATGGTCAAAAATAATGGTTTTTCTGAAATTAACAAAAAATAAAACTAAGTTATTTTTAGCAATGATTGTTGCCAGTTTTGTGGTTGGCGTTTTGTCTATGTTGATTAATCGTTTTTTAATACTTAACTTTTATTCGGATGGGCAAATAGTTTATCATCAGCTTATTAATTTTTTAATGAGCATTATTCGATATATCGCTATAGCCTATTTAACAATCGCTTTTTATAAAAAGAAAATTTCACCTCAAGAGGAATATTATGTAATTTTTAAAATTGCCATACTTTTGGCTATTTTTAGTTTTTTATACCGTCTATTTTTAAGTTATATCGGTCAGCAAGCACCAGGTATATTCTTTTCTAATTGGGTGAACGCTGAATTTGTAGCTATTAATTTGATTTGGTATTATGTGTTGGTTTGCATTGTTTATAGCTTTAAAGAAACAAGTAGTATAAAATATAAAATATGAACAAGAATTTTTTTATTATTTTAACAGCTTCCTTATTATTAATTATTGCTGTTGGTATTTATTGGCTTAAACGTGGTGATACTTGCCTGATTCAGCCACCCTATTTTAATTGCCATATACAAAATAAATTTGAGGATATAGATAAGGAGTTTAATAATTTATCTGGACAAATAGGAAGTTTAAATGAGCCATCTGTTTTTAATATTGATAAAAATGAAAATATCTTTTCTTTTGATCATATCAAAGGTGAGGGTGGAGTCGGCTGGACTAGAATAATAAAAAATAATGAGATTAAAGATTCTTTGGGATTTTATACTAACTATATAGATCCAATACTTACACCTTTGTCAGAAAATACTTTAATTGGTTCGGCTTGGCAATGGCCACAAGATTCAAAGTTGTATAATGGGCCATTCTTTAATTATTATTTAGATTTTAGAACCAGAAAAAAAATAGAATTGCCAACGAAAGGAAGGTTAATCTCTAAATCAGCGGATGGACAAAAAGTAGTTTTTTTGGAGAGTGATTGTGATAAATATCCATTAACTCCGGAGACTGACCGCAATTGTAATAATCAGGATTTAAGCCTTCGCTTAATTGATTTAAAAAATAATGTAGAAGGCCTAACTATTAACCATTATTATGAGATGAACCGTCAGGAAGATAAGAAATTTCTTGATTTTGGCAAATCCATATTCTCGCCTAACAATAAAAAATTGGCTATTGAAGTTAAAATTGAAGAGATTGATTATGATATACCAAATGAGTATTGGACTTTATTTATTGCTGATACGGAAACGGGAGAAATTATTAAACAAAATAATAGATTGTCTAAAAATAGATACGAATATGTTTTTTGGTTGGATGATGAAAATATAATTTATTGGTAAATATATGAAGAAAATTTATTTGATTTCCGTGCTCACTGTTTTTTGTGGTTTGCTATTTGTCCTTGTGCCAGATTGGTTTAAATTTTTATGGGGTTGGCAACTTCTTTTATTACCATTTACAGCAGGCATGTTAATGGTATTAGTGCAAAACGAAGATAAGAGCTATAATTTTATACCTAAATTAATTATTGGTTCATTTTTGACAAGCTTCGTATTTGTGGCTTTGTGGCAATTAATTGAGTATGATTATGACGGCCATTTTATTTTTCTAGGAGCTATACAAATGGTCTTGTTTTTCTTAATTGTTTGTATTTTTGGCGGATTGGTAGGAATTGTTATTAGAGGTATTACTTTATTAATAAAAAAATATGATAAACACAAAAAGAAATAAAATATTTGGTGTTTTTGGGGCGTTGATAGTTATTTTCATCTTGCTCGTTTTATTGTATAGACCAGTAATTTTTCAAGAAGGCAATCCTTGGCCACAGATTAAAGGGATTGCAAAATTAAACATTGAAAATATAGATATAACAAAATTATCTCGTTACGACAATAAATACATGACAAATAGCAAAAATGGTCAAGAAGTGTTGATGAATTTTTTAAAAAATCAAGGATATAAATTTATAGAACAAATGGGTTCCGGATATTTTTTTCAAAACGATATTGGCGATAGACTAACAGTCACCCATAAACTTTATTCACGTTTTTATTCTATTTGGACATTATCCGAGGTGAATGAAATAAGAGAGTCAATAGAATGGATTGATTATAAAAATGAAGAATATGGTTTTGTGATGAGATACCCCAGCATTTCAATAAGCAATTATTTTTGGGGAGCTAATTTACCAGAAGGATTGTCAATGTTAGATTTATTATTACCCAATCAAATTTTAAATAAAAATAATAATTTTTATCTTACTCAAAAGTATAATGTAAAAATTGATTGGCAAACAGGAGAATTAATAAAAACAGAAAATACTTTTATACCAGAATATAGGGAAAACGATCTCTCTTATCCATTACCTTGGCACATAGTCATTTTTGATGTTAAAAACGAAGCAGATTTGGATTCTCTAATCAAAAATAAATTGGGTTCTGGTTGTAGTTATAAATCAAAAATAGCGACTATCTTTGAAAATAATTATAGAATTGAAATAAACGGAGATGGGAAAGATTTGGGCTCTACAGATTGTCCGGTCAATTATGCAAATTATATAATTTATAATCCACTTGCAGAAAAGATCGCTTTTTGGAGCCTTGGCCAAGAATGTAATATAGGATTGGGCTTTATATATAATAATTGCTTTGACCTCAAAATAGCCGATTCTTTTCATTTTTATGATATAGATTTTATTTTTGATCACGAACAAAAAAATATTGTCGAAGAGTTGAAGGATTGTTTACCAAAAAGTGATATGGCAAGCTATGAGAGATGTAAAGAACTTTTAGCTACAATTAGAAACTTTGATGATTGCGTTAATGCTGGCTTTTCAATTATGAAATCCAATCCGCCACAATGCACTACTCCCGATGGTCGAAATTTTAAAGATGAAACCAATAGTAGTTGGGAAATGGCTTTAACTAAGTTTTATAATTGTGAAGTAAAAAGCGTATTTCAAAGTCATAGTAAATTGGTAACGTTAGAACTCAAAAACGGAACTGAAATGATTGTATATGAGCCACGCATTGATGATGTAATGGAAATAGCCGTAGAAATAAAAAGTAAATGCGGTAATATTAGAATGGCTACTGAATAAATATAAATAAACAATTAAATCTATATAATCTATATATGTGAGATGAGTATCTATAAATAATTGTCATTTTAGGACAATTTTTTGTTTTAAAAGATAAATTTTCTAAAAAAAACGATTTGATATTAAATAATTTAAAAATAAATTATTTTTGTCTCCATCTTTTAATTCTTTCTCGGAAAGTATCTATGATATTAATATCAGATTTTGCAAGAGAGTGTTTTATTTTATCTTTTGCACTTGTTGTTTTTACAAAATTCAACCATTCTGGATTTGGCAAAGATTTATTCTCATCCGTTATAATTTCTACCACGTCGCCATTATTTAGTTCTGCATCTAATTTTTCAACCTTATTATTTATTTTTACCCCAATACAACTATTTCCAACATCGGTATGAATATGATATGCAAAATCTATTGGGGTAGATTCTTCCGGTAACTCTATTACGTCATTATTTGGAGTAAATACGTATATTTTTGTTTTAAAAATATCAGTATTTAATTTTAAAGATTTTAAGTAATCTTTATTTTTTTTAATTTTATACTGCCATCTTATAAGTTCTTTTATCCACAGATATTTTTCATCCTTTAAATTTATTTCTTTATTTTCTTTGTAAATCCAATGAGACGCAATACCGAATTCAGCCCTAGTCTCCATTTGTTCTGTACGAATTTGTATTTCTACTGGATTGTTATCTTCGTTTAATATTGTTGTGTGGAGAGATTGATATCCATTTGGTTTTGGTTGTGCTATATAATCTTTTACTCTACCACTGAGTGGTTGAAAGTGATTGTGTATTAATCCTAATATTGTATAACAATCTTCTATGGTTTTTGGAATAACTCTTATCGCTATAAGATCATATATTCTTGTAATGTCTCTGTCTTTTCTAATTAATTTTTGATAAAGAGGAAAATATCTTTTTTTTCTTCCATAAATTCTTACAAAGTCTATTTGATTTTTTTTTAGTAATTTTATAAGATTTTTTTTTGTTTTGTTTAGCGATTTTGCTCTTTTTACTATATGAGAATGCAACTCTTTGATTGTCCAAATATATTCTTCTGGATAAATATATTTAAAAGCGAGATCTTCCATTTGTTCTTTTATTTTATACATTCCAAGACGACCCGCAATTGGAGCATATATTTCAAGAGATTCAAGCGCGATCCTTTTTATTTTTTCTTCTTTTTCATGATATTGTAATGTTTGTAGGTTATGAAGTCTATCTGCAAATCTTACCATAATAACCCTAGCGTCTTTTGACATCGCAAAAAACATTTTACGAAGATTTTCTGCATATCTTTCTTCTCCCGTATATTTTATTTTTCCTATTTTTGTGTCACCTTCAACTATGCTTGATATTTCTTCTCCAAATTCTTTTTTTATGTCAAAAATAGTAAATTCTGTTTCTTCAGGAACATCATGTAAAAGTCCGGCACAAATACTTGTCACGTCAAGATTCATCTTTGCAAGCGTAAGCGATGTTGATGTGCAGTGATTTATATATTCTTCGCCACTCAATCTTTTTTGATTATGGTGCGCAATTGATGCAAATTCCCAAGATTTTAAAATCAAAGAAATATCCTTGTCCAATTGTTTTTGTGGAAGGTTTTTGTTGTTAAATTTATAGATTTTTATAATATCATCTATTGCCCTTGTCATGTTTTTATTATAGACACATTTTACAAATAAAATCAAAGTTCTTTTATAAATAAAACAACTTATTACTAAGTCATTTTAATCTTTGGAGATTTAATCTTATTTTTTTTATTTACAATCCTTATTAGAACATTTATTTTGTTTGAAATATTCTACAATTGGAGCTCCGCATTTCTCACACATCTCTCCGGTTGGTTTTTGCCAAAGAGCAAAATCACAATCTGGATATTTGTTACATCCATAAAATATTTTTCCTTTTCTAGTTCTTTTTGATATTATATTTCCTTCTTTGCATTTTGGACATTTTATCCCAATATCAGAATTAATGTTTTTTGTAGTTTTGCATTCTGGAAATTTTGAGCATGCCATAAATTTTCCAAATCTTCCAAGTTTTATTATCATTGGAGCACCGCATTTTTCACAAACCTCATTTGTTTCTACGTCATCCAGTTCTATTTTAGAAACAGATTTATATCTTTCATCCAAATTTTTTTTGAAAGGTTTATAAAAATCTAATAAAAACGGTTTCCATTCTTTATTTCCAAGAGCTATTTCATCAAGGCCACCCTCCATATTTGCTGTAAATTGATAATCAATAACATCTGGAAAATAATCTACGAGAACCTTGTTTATTAATTCTCCCGTTTCTGTTGGAATAAGTTTTTTACTTTCTTTTATAACATATTTCCTTGTAATAATATTTGATATTGTTGGTGAATATGTAGATGGTCTTCCTATGCCCAATTTTTCCATAATCTTTATTAGAGAGGCTTCATTGTATCTTGGAAGTGGTTCTGTGAAATGTTGTTCGCCGGTGGTGCTTTTTAAATTTAATTTTTCATTTTTTTCCAATACTGGTAATTTTGCTTCTTCAATTTTTGTTGGGTATACACTTAAAAATCCAAGAAATTTTATTACATTTCCACTAGAAATAAAGGTATAATTTTTTTGCTTATCAGATATTGTAATTTTTGTTTTTTCTATTTTTGCACTAGACATTTGACTCGCAAGAGCTCTTTCCCAAATAAGCTTGTATAATTTATATTGTTTAATGTCTAGATAGTCTTTTACAATTTCAGGAGTTTTGTAAATATCTGTTGGCCTTATGGCTTCATGTGCTTCTTGGGCATTTTTACTTTTTGTTTTGAAGTGTTTTATGTTCAAATAATCTTTTCCAAATTTTTCTTGTATAAACTCTTCACACGTTTTCAAAAAAATCTCAGAAAGATTCAAAGAGTCTGTTCTCATGTATGTTATAAGACCAAATGTTTCTTTTTGAACTTTTACTCCTTCATATAATTGTTGAGCAAGCATCATTGTTTGTTTTGAAGAAAAGTTTAATTTTATGTTTGCCGCCTGCTGAAGAGTCGAGGTTACAAAGGGGGGGAATGGATTTTTTTCAGCGCTCTTTTTTTCTATGTTTTCTATAAAATAGTCATATTTTTTTATATCTTCTATAATATTTTCTATATCGGATTCTTTTGTAAAAGAGAATTTTTCAAGATTTTTTTCTTTTATTTTTGATAATTCAGATTCAAATTCAACAGATTTATTAATTTTTTGAAATATTGATTTTATTCCCCAGTATTCTTGTTTAATAAAATTTTTTATTTCTTGTTCTCTTTCACAAATTAATCGGAGAGCTATAGATTGTACCCTTCCAGCAGAAAGTCCTTTTGCAATTTTTTTCCACAAGAAAGGAGATAGTCCATAACCCACAAGACGATCCAATATTCTCCTTGCCTGTTGTGCGTTTACGAGATCTATATTTAATTTTCTTGGGTTTTTAAGAGCTTCAAGAATAGCATTTTTTGTAATTTCATGAAAACAAATTCTTTCATATTTTTTTGGTTTTAATAAAAAATTAAGATGCCAAGAGATTGCTTCGCCTTCACGGTCCTCATCAGTTGCGAAATATACTTGATTTGCTTCTTTTGATAATTTTTTGAGTTGATTAACGTTTTTTCTTGCTTTTGTAGGAACTACATATGAGGGTTCAAAATTATTTTCGACATCAACGCCAAGTTTACCAGCAGGTAAATCTCTCACATGACCAAAAGAAGATTCAATTATATAATTGCTTCCAAGAAATTTTTTTATTGTTTTTGCTTTTGTTGGGGATTCTACTATTACCAAATTTTTCATTTTTTTAATTTAAAATTCTTAAAAACTTGCCCTATTTTTCAATATATAGTTTTCATCAATCCATTTTTCCCGAAGAGATCCAGTAAGATACATAGATCCTGTAATTACAAGACAGTCATGACTTTCAGTAATTGATAGAGCGTAATCAAGGGCTTGCCATTGATCTAAGAAATAACTCGCACCCTTCTTTGCTTTTAATTTTTTTAATATATCTCGAAAATATTTGAGAGGAGTCGTTTTCCTTGCGCCAATTAAATTTAGGCTTCTCGTAAAAACAATGTGATCAGCAATTCCAACGATCTCTTTAAGTGATTCTAATATTTCTTTATCATATACCATACCAAAAAGAAAAATCAATTTTTTATATTTTATTGTTTTTAAGTCCTCAACCAGTTTTCTTAGTTTAATCCTATTGTGAGCCCCATCAATAATAACTCTGGGTGCACATTGAATCGTTTCAAATCTACAAGGAAGTTTTATTTCCGACAATGCTTTGTCAATATTTTTTTTGCTTATTCCAATAAGTTCACCAATTTTTTTTGCAATTATAGAATTTTTTTCAATATTGTTTTTTGGTTTTAATACAATAAATTTTGAGTTTAGTTTTTCACATTTTTCTTTAAACATTTTCAAAATAGATGGTCTTGTTTCAGTTGTAATAAATGTACATCCTGGTTTTAAAATTCCCACCTTATCCGCAGCTATTTCTTTTAAAGTATTACCAAGCAAATCTTGATGATCATAATCAATATTTGTAATTACGGCGAATTTAGTTCCCGTAATAATATTTGTTGGGTCGCATAATCCACCAACATGAGCTTCTAGTACAACCCAATCGCACTTCATTTGTTTGAAGTATATAAATGCTATGGCCAAAAAAACTTCAAAATAAGACGGTGTTCCATAAGGACTATTTAGAGCACATTCTGTAAGTGGGTTTTTTAAGCTTTCTACAATGTTTGCAAAAGAATTGGGAGAAATATATTTATTATTCACTTTCATTCTCTCAATTGGAGTTGTTGTGTGTGGAGAAGAATATGAACCAACCCTGTATCCAGCCGATTTTAAAACATTGTGTATTGCTAATGTGTTTGTTCCCTTTCCAGCAGTACCCGTTACATGAATATATTTCATATCCTTATGTGGATTTCCAATAAGCTTCAAAAGATATTCAAGTCTTTTTATGTAGAAGTTTCTGTTTGGTGTATTTGAATTTTCAGAATAATTAATGGCAGGGATATTATTCAAAGATTTTAAAAATTCCACAGCTTTTTGATATTTTATGTTTGTTGTCATTGTGATTTTTTCCGTTTGACGCGGAAATAATTATTATTTAAATAATTTTAAACAATAAAAAATAGCTTAGTTTGATCTAATTTTATATGTTTGATTACCAATATTTTGAATCAAATTAGATAATTCCATTTTTGTCAAACTAGCTATTACAATATTAACATTTAGTCTACTATTTATAATAATTTTGTCAAGGTTAAGTGGTCCATCTTTTAGAATTTCATAAATTATTTTTTGTTCTTTTTCTTCAAAAATGGGATCATTGTGTTCGTTATAATTTTTTTCTGTTATTATATTGTAAGTTTCAAGAATATCTTCTATGTCTGTTATAATTTTTGCCCCTTGTTTTATTAGATAATTATTGCCCTCGTAATTTTTTTCTAATATTGATCCAGGAATTGTAAGAATTTCTCTATTTTCATTAATAGCATAATTTGCAGTAATTAGGGCGCCAGATCTTTGACCCGCTTCTATTATAAGAGTTGCCTGAGATAATCCTGCTATAATTCTATTTCTTTGTGGAAAGTTTTCTTTTGCATATTTTGTTCCAATAGGAAGTTCAGAAATTATAAGGCCATATTTTTCTATTTGTTTAGAAAGATTGATGTTTGATTTTGGATAAATTTCATTTATTGCAGATCCAAGCACCGCTATTGTAGATCCACATTCTTTTAGTGCTTCAATATGAGCGAATGAATCAATTCCAATTGCAAGACCAGATACAACAGTAATGTTTTGTTTGGATATTTGTGAAATAAGTTTTTCTACAACATATTTTCCATATTGAGTATATTTTCTTGAACCTATTACGCTTAAAAAATTTTTGTTTTTTAATAAATGAATATTTCCTATTGCAAAGATAATAAGCGGAGGAGAGTATGTTTCTTTTAACAATTTTGGATATATATCATCATAATACGTAATAACATCTATGTTTGTTTTTTCGTATTTTTCAAATTCTTCATAAATATTTATTTTGTCTTTTCTCTCAATAAATATTTTTGCAAGATTTTCTCCAAATATATTTTTTATATCATTATAATTTAAGTGCCATATTTTTTCCCAGTCGCAAAATATATCGAATAATTTTTTTATTCTTCTAAATCCAAAACCAGGAATAAGAGATAAGCCCAGTATGATTTTTGTACTTAATTCGCTTTTCATAAAGTGATAATTAATTGTAATTCTAATTTATGAATATATTCAAATAAAAAAAGGCCACAGTTTTGAAACTCCATAAATTTGCTTTTCTTTTAAAATTTTAACTCTAATAAATATTAGAATCAAGCCCTTGACAAATTTTTCAGTTATGCTATAATAATTAAGTTATTATTATATTTCTACCTGTCAGTAGTTTTTGGTTGCCCCCCTCCTGGTGACCTTTAACGCAAGTTAGGTGATTTTCCTTGCTTCGGCTTGTGAGAATTATCTACACTGGCTGGTAGTAATATGATAATAATAATGTCCTCTTTTTAGAGGGTTTTTATTTTTTTAAAGGCTGCCGCTGGCGATTTGACAAATATTGAGTATAGTTATAAAATTCATCATTAAAACCAAATAACAATCAGGAGGATAAAATGAAAAGATTATCATTATTAATGTTGTTATTTTTCGTGTTTTTCGCTTGCGAAAGAATAACGGAAGTAACGATTTATGACACAAATCAAGATGGTGATTTTCACGTTCCACCAGCGACTGGATTACTCGGAAATGTTGATCTACACATTATTCCGACAACAATTCAGGGATCGGCAATTGTTTTAATAAACGGCCCAGGAGCTTCTATTGGCTATGATATACGAGATAGAGATGATTCATCTTTTATCTATTTCGCGGATTCATACATTGGCCCGGGGGCTTATGCCATGCAAACCGGAACGCAAATTCCATTTAATAAGTGGACCCACATCCGTTTGGTGGTGTATGAATCGGGTTTATCCGGATACATTGTATCTTTTTTGGAATTTTTGGGTCTAGATTTCTTCGAATCTTTGGAGGACTACATGATTGAAGCTGTTTATGAAGCAGACTTTATGTTTGTTTCAAGTAAGTCCGGAGAAGCTATTATTGAAATGACAACGTGGAAAAAAAGAAATTTTTAATAACAAAAGCTCGTCTTAATTGACGGGCTTTTCTATTTGACATAAATTTTCAATTTGTTAGGGTAAAATTAGATTATACAAAATTATTTAATGGAGGATAGAATGAAAGACTTTCAAATGTTTGTAAAAAACATTAAAAATCTTTATTACATAACTCTTAATGCGATTAATGTCGCTCTATTCAAATTCTTTTTAAGGACTTTTGGCAAAAAAGTTATTGCCGGGTGTGGTCACTATACATACTTAAAGGATGTCGTAACTTTTAATGGATTTGCTTCAGTTATTAAAATCACAGATAAAAATGTACCGTATTGTCATAAATGTCTTGAAAAAATGACGATAAAATGCGCATGGTGTGGTAACCCAATATTTATAGGAAATCGCATTACGTTATTTTCAGCTAAAGAAATTTTCAAAATTCCAGAATATGCTGTGAAAAATGAAGATTTTCCTGGTGGTTACGTAGGGTGTGATAGGATGAGTTGCTGTGACATGCTAGGAGAACTTATAGCTTTTTGGACTGCTCCAAGAAAAATTGAGCTAACAGATGAGTACAAAAAAACACTCCGACTATAATATAGTCAAAAACACGTAACATAAAAGCCCGCTCTTTAATCGACGGGCTTTTCTATTTTATATAAGAAGTTTATTTATAACAAACTTTCTATTTCTTTTATAGCTTCTTGTAATGCAATGTTTATTTTCTCTATTTCATCGCCTTGAAATTTTTGAAGCACAATATCTTCGCTTGGAATGTTTTGAATATTCTCGTTTTTTATTCCAATTCTAATTCTATGAAATTCGGTCGAGTTTAATTTTTCGATAATTGATTTTATGCCATTGTGTCCGGCGGAAGATTCAAATATACCTGATTTTATTTTTCCCATTTCAATATCCAAGTCATCATAAATAACTATAATATCTTTTGTATCAATTTTATAATATTCTTTTAACGAGTTTACTGCTTCACCACTTAAATTCATAAAAGTATTTGGCTTTGCAATTAGCAGGTCGCCAGTTTTTAATATTTGAGATTTTAATTTTTTGTTTTTTTTGAAATCGCCAAGATTATTATTACTTACAAAAAGATTGACTGCCATAAATCCAGCATTGTGTTTTGTGTAGGAGTATTTTTTTCCTGGATTTCCTAATCCCATTATTAATTTCATATGTTATAAAGTTTAAGGTTATAAAGTTATAAATACGTATTCTAATTTTTTTAATCCGACTAACTCCATTAATCTTATCTGACCACTGTTCTTGATTTTTTTATGTAGACAACAATTGGAACTCCTTGAAGCGAAAAATCTTGTCGTAATTTTTTTTCAATAAATTTTAAATAAGAATCGTGTAGGCTAGTTTTTGCTCCAATTACTACTTCAAAAGCAAGTGGATTAAATCCAACGTTTTTTATGCTATGTATTTTGGGTTTGTGAGAACCGCGTCCTATTGTTGGCGGATGAATTTTTGTAATTTTGTACAAGAAGTCTTTTAATTTTTCACGACTTATTTCTGTTAGCGCTTTTTGATAAATTTCAATAGAGTCATCTAATATACTAAAAATTCTTTGTTTTGTAAGCGCCGATATTGGAATTACTCTTGCCCAGGAAAGATAAGGCATCATTGTGTTGTAATAATCAACATATTTTTTGTAGGATTTTATGTCTTTGTCTTCAATTTTATCCCACTTATTTGCAATTATTATAAGTCCCTTTTTTTCTTCTTTTATAATCTCGGCGAATTTCATATCCCCGACCGTTAGATCTTGTGATACATCGGTTACCAAAATTATTATATCAGTTTGGTGAATTGCTTTTTTTGTTTGGACTACTGATTTTGACTCAAGTTCATTTTTTTGAGTTTGCATTCTTTTTTTTCTCATTCCAGCTGTATCAATAAGAACAAATTTTTTTTCTTTATACTCAAATGGAATATATTGAGCATCTCTTGTTGTATGTTCTTGTTCTGAAACAATAACTCTGTTTTCGTTCAGAATTGCGTTTATAAGAGAGGACTTCCCCACATTTGTTTTTCCGACAAATGTAATTTTTATAGAATCATCTACTTTTTCTTTTTTAGTTCTTTTTATTTTCGTTTTTAATTTTTTGAGCAACAAATCTAGTAAATCACCAACTCCAGATCCGCTTGCAGCTGCAATATTTGTTGGGCTTCCAAGTCCGAGTTGAAAAAATTCTAATCCCTGTGTTCTATCACTTTTTGTGTGGTTTTTATTTGAAACAAGAATTGTATTTAATTTATTTTTCTTTATATATTTTGAAAATTCTCTGTCTTGTGGCATGAGCCCCGTTTTTGCATCAACAAGAAATAATATTAAATCTGAATTTAAGATTGCATTTTTTGTTTTTTTTAAAATTTCTTTATCAATTCCAGTGATTTTTGTTTTATCAAGATCCTTGCAAATTTCATCTTCAAGTCCACCAGTATCAACAAGCATAAAATTAAATCCTTGCCACTGGGCTTCTTGATAATTTGCATCTCTTGTCGTGCCGGGAATTCTGCTTATAATAGCTTTGTTTTTTACGAGACGATTAAAGAGAGTAGACTTTCCTACATTTGTACGTCCAACTATAGATACTATTGGAAGTTTTTTGTTTTGTGCTTCCATATTTTTGTTATTTGAGTTTTTATTTTTGATCAGTTCCAAGAATTATCAAAAAATCTACATCAGCGCCTATTAGATTTTTTATTTCTTCTGGTAGTTTATTTGATCTTAGTCCGAGAAGGGTGTCTTGTATTTTTTTTAGGGTTTGAGGTTTTTTATTTTGACTTAAATCATATATTATCGTTGTGCTTACAGCTCTATCTAGAGCATTTCCAACGCTTCTTACTTTAAGTCCTTTTTGTTCTAGTTTGGTTGCAATTTGTGAAGCAAGTCCATTTATCATTGTTCCATTTAATATCTCTATCGTTGCATTTTCTTCTACTTGCCCATCCATTGTTATAGAGCTATTATTTCCAAATATATTTATGAAAAAATCCTGAATTGTTTTGTAATTATAATTACGCGGAATAAGTATATATGCTCCATCATAAGTAGAAATCGTTCCCTGTAAAATACTATCTGGTGCATCGCTTATTGTTTCTGTAAGTATTTTTTCTTTGTCCATTTCTCTAAAAACATCTACAAATCGCATTGCTTCCCAAGCCTCTATATCAGTTTCTATATATTTTTTTAATATTTTATATAGCTTTGCAACTTTTGTAGGATTTGTAATTGTAGAAAAACTTAATGCTTTGTCTTTTATTGCATTTATAATTTTGAACTGTCTTTTGCTTCTTGCAAAATCATTTCCCTCCATAGAGTTTCCACTTGTAACATATCCATGACGGCTTCTTGCAAATTGTAATGCCCTTTCACCGCTCATATGCTCTTCGCCTTTTTTAAACTCTATGGTTTGAATTTTGTGATTATATGTTGGATATTGATAATCAATAAAACTATTATCAATGGTTACGTTAACTCCACCAAGTGCATCTACTATTTCTTTGAATCCATAAAAATCTATCGTTATTACATAATGGAGCGGTATTCCAATGTTTTTGCTTATTATTTCTTTGCTATATTCCATCCCATATCCCTTTTCTATGTTTTCTCCTATCGCATATAAGTTATTTACCTTTTTGTATAAATTATTATCTGTTTTTAGAATTAAATCCCTTGGAACAGAAACCATGGAAGTTTCTTTTTTGTCGTAATTATAGCTCAAAATTATTATCGTATCTGTAAGATATGGACCATCGTGACCCTCTCCACCCATTCCAAGAATTAAAATATTTGTTCTTCCATTTTTTTCCCCGCCCAATTTTTTAGTGTCAGATGATATGAGTTGAGAGATTTCTTGTATAAAAGAATTTTTTTGAATAATTTTTGCAAATTTAGAATTCGATGTTGCTGCGATATGAGAAAGGAAAAAAATAGAAGCAACAAAAATAACCAAAAATAAAAAAATTCCATTTTTGATTAATATAGATTTTTTGCCTTTTTTATAGTAGTGTTTCAATTCTTCTTCAGACAATCCTTCTAATTTTTTTTTGTCCAAAAGATTCATAATATTCATTAATTCTTTAAAAATTTGTTAACACGCTAAGCTTATGATAATACAAAAATGACTCTTTGTAAATTGTAAATAATTCAAATGATTTTTTTATTTCAGAGATTCAAATTGCAATTATAGACAATACTTGATATTATTATAATATATAAAGATAATTATGAGTGGATTTTTAAGTAAATTAGGTACATCTTTCGAAAGTAGGCAAGATTTGTCGGGGGTTTTTATTGATAAGATTATAGATGGATTTATCGCTTTTGTATTTCAAAAATTGCCAGCCATAACTATTGCGTTTTCTATTTTATATCTAATTTATAATATAGTAGCCCCAGCCGTTATAATTATTAAATAATTTTTAGCGCTTGATTAGAAGAGAGATATAAATCTCTTTTTTGTTTTTTAAAAAACCCAGGGTTAGCTCTAACTCTGGGTTGAATAAATTTTTTATCTTACTTTTTTACTTTTGACATTTTTTTTATACACCGAGTACAGACTTTTGCAGATTTTCCGTCAATTTTTTTTGTTTGAAGATTTATTTTTACAGACCTTTTTGTTTTTATCTGTGAATGACTTTTCAAAAATCCACTGCCAGTGCCACGTTTACATATTGAACAAGTTTTTGACATATATTTGTAATTTGAGTATTAATAATTTATAATGATAAAGATATATTATTTTTTTAATTTTGTCAAACTTGAATGATAATAAATACACTATTTAATTCCCCAATGATTTTTGTAGCTTGGCTTATAGCGATATTGGTTTCTCTTACAATTCACGAGTTTTCACATGCATACGCAGCATACAAACAAGGAGATCCAACAGCAAAGTTGATGGGACGTCTCAGTCTGAATCCATTTGTTCACATTGATACAGTAGGATTTTTAATGATTTTATTTGTTGGTTTTGGTTGGGCTAAGCCAGTGCCAGTAAATCCAATTTATTTTAAAAATAAAAAATGGGGCGATGCAATTGTTTCTTTTTTTGGACCGCTATCAAACTTTATATCAGCCATTATTTTTGGTGTAATCTTGAAGTTAACTATATCTTATGGAAATTTTGCTCCAGAAAATTTGATGATCCAATTTTTTCTATCCTTAATAATGATAAATGTGTCCTTGGGTGTCTTCAATTTAATACCAATTCCACCACTTGATGGACACCATATATTATTTGCAATACTTCCTGATAGTCTAAATAATTTTAAAATTTCATTTTTGAAAAATGGACCATTTTTGCTTTTGATGTTAATTTTGGCAGATAGTTTTTTGGGAATAGGAATTTTTTCAACTTTGTTTAGCTTTATATTTTACGGGTTACAAAATTTGCTTTTTTAGTGTCAGTAAATTGCTATTTACTTTTTTATATGATAGAATATTGACTAATCGCATGACTTGTGATAACCTTTTTTAGTATTATGCAATAAATTTATTTAATAATTTTAATTACTCTCTTTTATATTGGGA
>CAZWKI010000015.1:0-2419 GCA_964634645.1 uncultured Gammaproteobacteria bacterium
TTTATTCAATAAATGAATTAATAAATGACTTTACTATTGATAAAATCAATAAAGCGGGTGCAATATTTGACATAAAAAAATTGAACTGGTTAAATGCAGAATATATAAGAAACATAGTAGCAAACAAAAAAGACAATAAACATGATTATAAATATATAATTAATTTTGCAAAAAAAATACTCCCCAAAACAAATAGAGTGGAGGATGTGGTAAAAATCTTTTCATCAAGATTAAACAATTTATCAGAATTAAAAGAATTATCCAATTTTATTTTCAGTCTTCCAGAGTATGACAAAGATTTGCTGATATTTAAAAAAAGCACGCATGAGAATACAAAAAATGGTTTAAATGCTACGATAAA
This sequence comes from uncultured Gammaproteobacteria bacterium, assembly GCA_964634645.1. Lineage (GTDB taxonomy): Bacteria > Patescibacteriota > Patescibacteriia > UBA1558 > S5-K13 > CAZWKI01. Next base: position 362 of record CAZWKI010000015.1, read on the forward strand.
ATTTTTAAGTTCAATAGAGGAGGGGCGCTGGAATGAAAATAATCTAAACGATGCACTTATTAAAATAACCGAAAACAACAATTTACAAGCCGCTGATGTTTTCTGGCCAATAAGATTTGCTTTATCTGGACTTTCTCAAAGTCCATCTCCTGCAGAAATATTATGGATCTTGGGTAAAAAAGAAAGTTTAAAAAGAATAAATATGGCCATAGAAAAGTTAGCAAATTAAAAATCTCAATAAAAATTTCATAGAATAAACGCAAACATACAAATACTTGCTAATTGACTTTTACGTGTTATAATATAAATGATGGCAATGAAAAACAAAAACACAAACAAAATTATCCTAAGCATGATTATTTCATCAATGCTTTTTTTTCCTTTTTATAACTCCAAATCAGAATCTGTTGACGAGTTAAATCAGATGATAAATGAAAAGAAAAAAATGATAGAGCAGTTAAACGATCAGCAAAAAGCCTATCAGACTAAAATAAAACAGAAACAACAAGAAGCTATAAGTTTAAATAATGAAATATCAATAATCAATACAAAAATAATATCTCGAGAAGTGGCCATTAAATCGGTAGAACTTCAACAACAAAGTCTAGAACTTGAAATAAGGGTTATTAATACGGAAATCAGTAAAAAAGAAAACGAAATAAAACTTACAAAAGAAGGCGTAAAAAATGCTCTGCAAGAACTATACAAAGAAGAAGATAAAAATAATGCTCTTACAACGCTTTTATTAAATGAAAATTTAAGCGATTTTTTTGATGAAATAAGTAGGTTGAAATCAATGCAATCTGACCTACAATTAAAAATTGAAAATCTTCAAGAAATGAAAAATTGGCTTGAAACAAAAAATACAAGCCTAAACAAATCACAAGAAGAGTTTGCAAAACTACAACAACAATTAGAACTCGAGCAAAACAAATTAGAAGAAGATCAAAGTGTCAAAATAACATTTTTATCTCAAACTCAAAATGATGAAAAAAAATTTAATAAATTATTATCTGACCTAAGAAAAGAACAAAGCGAAGCTAATAATTTAATAACTAATTACGAACAAAAAGCTAGAGAATTATTGACAAAAAACAAAGGTTTAGAAAATCTAAAAAATGAAGTTTTGTCTTGGCCGGTTCCGTCAAAAACAGTAACAGCATATTTTCATGACCCAGATTATCCATTTAGAACAGTGTTTGAGCACCCTGCTATTGATATTCGAGCTGCTCAAGGAACATCTATTAGGGCTGCTGCGTCTGGGTATGTTGCAATTACAAAAGACAATGGCTATGGATATAACTATATAATGCTTGTTCATAGCAATGGCTTATCTACTGTATATGGACACGTATCAAAAATACTTGTAAAAACGGGAGATTTCGTACTTCAAGGAGATGTTATAGGGCTCTCAGGTGGAATGCCAGGAACTCTTGGTGCTGGTCGTCTTACAACTGGCCCACATTTACATTTTGAAGTAAGATTGAATGGAACTCCGGTAAACCCACTTAACTATCTATAAAATAATATTACTAAAAAACACACAAAATTTTGTGTGTTTTTTTGATAATAAAAAATATTAATTTTTTAGAGGATGAAATTTTTTATGAACATTTTCTGCAAATCTATCTGACGCATGAACATATCTAGTGGTTGTATCAAGTGACTCATGGCCAAGCAAAATCTGAATAGCTGCGGAGGATGCACCATTTTCTGCTAAATATGTTGCAAAACCATGACGAAGTGAATGTGCGCTTATTGGAACATTGATATTCAAAATTTCTCTATAAAATTTAATTCTATACTGTAAATAATTTGTAGAAACTTTTGTGTCTTTTTTATTTGTATTACTGCCACGAAGCGGAACGAACAATCTCTTTGAATTATCTTTTCTAATTTTCAAATATTCATCTAGATATTTCTTAGATCGCTCGGTCATATAAACAAATCTTTCTTTTTTACCTTTACCTAAAATAAATATTCTACCCTGAGAATCTATTTGATCTTTATTTAAATTAACAAGTTCTGATATTCTCATACCAGTTGAAAAAAGAAGTT
>CAZWKI010000015.1:2429-12181 GCA_964634645.1 uncultured Gammaproteobacteria bacterium
CTTCTTCATTTTTTTCAATTTTACTTGGTGCTTCTATAAGTCTTACAATTTCATTAAACTCTGGAGTCTTCGGATGTTTTTTTATATTTTTAACAAGCTTTATATGATCTGGTAAAAGTGTAATTTCTTGATTATTTTCTATTAGAAATTTCAAATACGACCTGAGAGAGGAGAGAATCCTATTTACAGAATATGCTGATAATTTTTTGTCTATTTTATTGCTATTACTGGTTGATCTGTCAACTGAAAATAAATAAGCCTTAAATCTGTCAACGTAGAGTTTTGATAATTTGTTGAATTTTAATCCTTCTGAACTTAAAAAATTTATAAAAGATTTCAAATCTCTTTCATAATTATAAATAGTTTCGTTAGAAAAATTATTTACCTGGAGGTGAAGCAGGTATTCATCAAAAAGCGGTAGAGCAGTGGTGTCTTGTTTAATTTTAGCCTTGTTTATTGGCATATCGTTAATTGAGTATAATATCTCTTACACTCAGTTATTATAACATATCTAAGCTTATCAGCAATACTCCGTATTATGTATGTATTATTTATATTTCAAATGATACAACAATAAAACAAATTAATTTCCTATAATATCCTAATATAATATATTAAAAAATTTACTTATTACTTTTAAACCCCACTCTTTTATGTATCACTAAAATAAACTGAGTATAATATTATAGAAATTTTTATTTTATTATTAATTGGTCTTTCTGTTTTAAATCAACATATTTTATATTTTTGAGTTCATTTTTATTCTCAATTACATATTTATATAAATTAGATACCTGACTCTCTAAGTTTTCATCTAATTTAAAATAAATACTCACTCCTGTATCTAAAACAACCGTTATTATGTTTGTTTTATCAAATTCATATAAATATTCGATTATTTTTATATTTGGAAATTTATTTTGAAAACTTTCGTCAATATAAAAAATTTTTTCTATATTTTCTTTTAAAAATATAGTTTTTCCCAAATCTGGAACTTCTGGATAAACATCTTTTTTTATTTCTTGTATTCTAGGGACTTCTTTTATTATAAGCTTATCGTCTATCATTTCTGACACAAAGACCGTTGAGCTAGTATTTTGATATATTGGATTGTCTTTTACAGCATTTTTTAATTGCTCATCTATTTCTGCTTGATTTTCAATTATAATTTTTGGGATTTCTCTTATTAAAATTTTTTCTATATTTTTGACCTCTTTATCTTCTTTATCTACCTTTGAAATAACCACACCCTCTTTATCTATTAATTCATAATTATCATTAATCAAATAAACCGCTTTTGTTTCTTTTTCTTTTATATAAATGAAAATTGTAGAAAAATATCTTCTTTTTATAATTAATTCTTCTAGAACATTATTTTTAGTTAATTCTTTTATTATTGTACTTGGACTAAATAAAAAATAATTATTATTCTTAAATATCAAAAATCTTCTCTTACTTAAAGCATTTTTTGCTATATTTTCTATATCAATGGTGTTTATTCTAGTATTTCCCTCTATTATAACGTTGTCTATTTTGAAATAATTTGAAAAAAGAAAAAAATACAAAAGATATATAAAAACAACTACAAAAAAATATAGTAAAACTTTATTTTGCCAATTTAAACTACTTTTATTATAGAAATATTCGTTGATGTTTCTTCTTCTACCAAAAGACTTATGCTTATTCAAAATAGCAGATCTTTTTGCAAGTCCAAATTTTTTCCTGTTATATCCTCTTTTCCACATATTATAAGTAAAAAATAAACTGAACAATAAATTTGTTCAATATATTTAACTATTTTATTTCTTTAAAGGGTAAATACTTTCTAAGTACTTTTGGAATCTCTACTGAGCCATCTTTTTTCTGATATTGTTCAAGTATTGCGGGAAATAACCTACTTGTGGCCAGTCCAGAAGCATTTAGCGTATGAACAAATTTATTTTTTCCATCAAAATCCTTGAATCTTATATTGCCTCTTCTTGCTTGATAATCCAGTCCATTTGAAATACTACTTACTTCTTTGTAAATATTCATGCTTGGAATCCAAATTTCAATATCATATGTTTTTGCCATTGCGGCACTGCAATCCCCTGCCGCAAGAGTAGAGAGTTGAAAATGAAGTCCAAGTCCTTCAACTAATTTTCTTGCGTTTTTTAACATTTCTTCAAATGCGTTTTCTGAATCCTCTGGCTTTGTAAATTGAAACATTTCAATTTTATTGAATTGATGACCCCTTATCATTCCCCTCTCCTCTGTTCTATAACTTCCTGCTTCTTTGCGAAAACATGCTGAATATGCAAAATATTTAAGTGGTAATTTATGCTCATCAATTATTTCATCTCTATGATAATTATTTATTATCATTTCACTTGTTGGATTAAGACAAAGCCCATCCTCTGTCCAAAAAAGATCTTCACGGAACTTTGGTAAATGACCTGACGCATATGCTGATACTTCATTTAATAAAAATGGCGGAAAAATAAATTTATATCCATTTTTATAGTGAAAATCTATAAAATAGTTCAAAAGTGCCCACTCAAGCATTGCACCTTTGTCTGTATAAGACCAAAAACCACTTCCTGACATTTTTGCAGATCTTTCATAATCAATAAGCGATAAATCTTTACAAAGCTCAATATGATCTTTTGGCTTAAACTTGAACTCTGGTTTTTTGCCATATATATAAATAATTTCATTATTTTCTTTGCCTCCAGATTTGACATCATCAAGTGGTGTATTTGGAAGCTCTGAAAGTTTTTTATGTAATTCTGTTTCAACTTTTTTGAGTTTTTCTTCTAATTCTTTTAAATCGTTTCCAAGATTTTTCATTTTTACAATAATTTCTTCTGATGGTTTGGTCTTGCTGTACTTATTTCTTTCTGATTTTAATTCATCTGTCTTTAAAATTAATTCTTTTCTTTTATCATCAAGATCTATTATGGCATCAAGATCAACCTTATCCATTCTTTTTAATAAAGCCTTTTCTACTTCATTTTTTTCTTCTCGAATACGTTTTATGTCTAACATAATATTAATGCTAATATACGAATTGTACTAATAATACCAATAATACAAATGTATATTTATTTTTATTAAAAATTATTATTTAATATTAATATCAATAATATAATCACCTTGAACAATAGAATTTACAACGCTTTGACCACTTATAACTTGCCCAAAAATAGTGTGTTTTCCATTTAACCAATCGGTTGGAACGTGCGTTATAAATATTTGAGAACCATTTGTATTTGGTCCTGAATTTGCCATAGCAAGAACTCCTGGTTTATCAAATTTCAAACTTGAATCAAATTCATCTTCAAACGTATATCCTGGACCACCAGTTCCTGCAATTGGTAAATTGTTTGGATTTTTGTTTGAGTCATAAACAAAATCTTTTCCTTCTACTCCACGAGTGTTTGGATCTCCCGTTTGAATCATAAAATTTTCTATAACTCTATGAAATTTAATATTTTTATAAAAACCCTCATTAATTAATTTCAAAAAGTTTTCTACGGTAATGGGCGCCTTATCTTTGTATAATTCTAATTCTATATTTCCCTTATTTGTTTTCATTGTAATTTTCATATTTTCTTGTTTATTATTTATTTGTGTACTTGTTGAAATGCTTTGATTTAAATCAATTTTAATTTGTGAATTATTAATAGTATTTTCTTTTAATTCATTTTTTGAATCCAAATCACTAGAATTTTTACATCCGGTCAAAATGATAAGTAAAAATAATGATAGTGCAATTATTTTTTTCATACTTAATTTAAATTATCAAATTAACAATTAATTATTCTTCTCTTGGTTTTCAACCCGTTGGATATTTTATTCTTCAATATTCTTAAATATAGAAAACTTTGTGATCGTAACAATTATATAAATCTAATTTTAATTTCATCCAATGGGTTTCATAAGCGGAAAAAGTAAAACGTCTTTTATATTTGGATTATCGGTAAGAATTGATGTAAGCCTATCAATTCCAAGTCCAAGTCCTGCCGTTGGAGGAAAACCATGCTTCAAACTTTCTATAAAATCATTATCAAAATCATGTGCTTCTTCGTCTCCACCTTTTTTGTCTTTTATCTGTGAACCAAAACGACTTTCCTGATCTATCGGATCATTTATTTCTGAAAAGGCATTCATAAGCTCAATTCCGCCAGCTAGAACAAGCTGAAATCTCTCAACGTGTTTTGGATTATCTTTTACTTGCTTTGCAAGCGGTGAAAGAGCTGTTGGGTGATTTATAAGATATGCTGGTTGAATTAAATTTGGTCGTACAAATTCTTTGTACAACTCGTCTTGAATTTTTCCTAGTGACCATTTATCGTTTATATCTATTTTTATTTTCTTGTCTTTTATTTCTTGTTTTAATTCATATGCTGTATCAAACTCATCAATATCAATACCAATTGCATCTATAATAGAGTCCCGAAAATCAATTCTCTTGTATGGTCCTTTGAAATCAATTTCGTTTCCATTGAATTTTATTTTTGTATCTCCTTTTATATTTTTTACTAATTTCTCCAAAAACGTTTCCATATAATTCATCAAAAACTCATAATCTTTATATGCCCAATAAAATTCTATTTGAGTAAACTCTGGATTATGAGTATTATCAATTCCCTCATTTCTAAAACATCTTGCTATTTCATAAACTTTTTCAAATCCACCCACAATTAATCTTTTCAAATATAATTCAGGTGCAATACGAAGAAACAAATCAATATCAAGGGCATTGTGATGAGTAATAAATGGTTTTGCAATTGCACCTCCTGCAATTGATTGAAGTGTTGGGGTATCAACCTCTAAAAATCCTTCTTTATTAAAATATTCTCTTATAAAATTAATAATCTTGCTTCTTGTAATAAATGTTTGTTTGACGTCTTCATTTGCAAGCAAATCCAAATATCTTTTACGATAGCGAGTATCAACATCTTTGAGTCCATGAAATTTTTCAGGAAGCGGTAAAAGAGTTTTTGAAATTAAAACATATTTTTTTACCATTATACTTTTCTCACCTTTGTGTGTTACAAAACAAGTTCCATGAATTTCCAAAAAATCTCCAACATCGATAAGATTTGTGAAATTTTTGTATTCATCAGATCCTACTTCTTTTTTTGAAATAGCAATCTGAATTATTCCTGACCCATCTTGAACTTGAGAAAATGTGAGATTCCCATGTTCTCTAATACTTCTAAGACGACCTACGATAATAATTTGTTTTGATTTTTCTTCTAAGTCGTCAAAATCCTTGAAAACTTTTTTTATCTCATAAGTTCTCTTACACCTTGCTGGATATGGATCAATTCCAAGTTTTCTAATTTCTTCTAATCTTTTTAATCGTGTTGCATATTCATCGCTTGGATTAATTACTTTGTCTTCTTCCATAAAATATTTATATTAGTTTAATAACCAAAAATTGCTGTTTATAACAGGTTTTATACATATAATTATACTCAATTTTTGTGATATTTTAAAGAGTTGACAAATAATATATTTTAAGTTGTTAAATAATGATATAAACGGATTTATAAGCTTTTTTTGTAAATAAGTGTGTTATACATTTATTTAGCTTGTTTTCAAAAATATATCTTCTTAAATTAAAACTATTCGCATGTATGAAATGTCCGAAATATGAATTAATCATAGAAATTTTATAATTTATGGATAAATTTTTTTTATTTATATAATATATTTGTTTTTTAAATCTACTTACTACTTTATTTTTTACTAATGTATGCGTTGGCTTTATAAAATATCCTAAAAAATCTATGCCTATTCTTACATCTTGCAAACAAATCTTTTTGGAATTAATTCTTAAATTTAATCTAGTTTTTAAAAAATTATCTATTACAGGAACAAGTAATCTCAAATTATTTTTATTTGTATCAAGAATTATAAAGTCATCTACATAACGCAAATATCTATCACAACAAAGCTCGTCTTTTACAAAATGGTCTAATTCATTTAAATAAATATTTGCAAAAAACTGACTTGTTAAATTTCCAATTGGCAAACCATTGCCATTCGAATAAAAAAGTGATTTATTTTTTGGAATTAATTTTTTTAAATCTGGATCTCCTCTATAAATAAAATTTTTACAAGGATCATGAAAAACAATTTTTCGAGTAAGCCACAAAATATCTTGGAGCCAATCCCTATCACCTGAAAAAGAAAATTGTTTATTAATTCTTTTTTCAATTAAATCATATAAAATTTGTTTATTTATAGAACGAAAAAAACTTGAAATATCAAGTTTTAAATAAAAACTATTATTAGGACAACTTATTTCTCTGATATTTTTTCTAAGATAATCAACTGCTCCGTGAGTACCTTTTCCTCGTCTATTAGCAAATGATGAGAAAATAAAAGATTTATCAAAAATATCATAAAGTTCATTATATAACAAATGATGAACTATTCTATCTCTAAAATCTGCCGCAAATATTTCTCTTACAGTTGGACTTTTAATTATAAAACAAATATGCCTAGCAATTTCATAACTGTGTGACTGCAAATCATATAATAAATTTAAAATATTTTTTTCTCTGTTTATTTCAAAATTTAGTGCATTTATTGTATTCTTTTTTCCCTTTTTACATTCATTATATGCAAGATATAATTTCTCAAGAGTAAATATTGTGGACATAATAAAAATCAATTAGGGCTGAAAATGGGAATGCTCGGACGCAACGAACGTAGTTTTCATTGTCCTTATCGTCGTTGTTGGTGTTGCCATCGTTGAAATTGACGTTCCAAGCGTTACTGGGATTGTCAAAATATGTAGTAGATGACCAATAGTTGTCGCTGACTGTAGAAGTTCCTAACTTACAATATAATGAATAGTCGTTATCCTCTGTTAAAATATTTTAACAAAGAGTAGGAACTGAATTCCCTACCCTCACTTTTTCATCGAGCAGATGAAAAATTCTGGGGTGTTTTATGTTATGTTTTTTTCCAGCCCTCAGCTTGTTTAGACAGATTAACCGCCTTTTCCATAATATATAAATAACTTTTCTCGGCACCAAATTGTTTTAATTCATTTGCAATTCGAATTAAAATTATTATAGATTCAGCTGACCAAATTAATTCTTTAAATAAATTCTGTCTTTTCTCTAAATTTGTTTCATTGTTAATTTCTATAATTAATTTTATCGTGGAAAGATTTGATTTTATTATTTGAGAACCCAAAAGATATTTATATTGTTTGTTAAATTTAGGAACACGAAGATAAAATTCGTGTAATAATTCAAATGCGCTGTTATAAATACGTAAATGTGAATAATAAGCCATTATATAATATATAATTTTATTCAGTCCCGCTAAGCGGGACTGAATAGATAATCAAATAATCAAATAGCCAATCCCCCACCATTTCATGGTGGGGGAAGGGAATTCATCGGACGCAACGAACGTAGTAAACATTGTCCTTATCGCCGTAGTAGGTGTAGCCATCGCCGAAATAGACGAACCAAGCGCCACTGGGAATGACACAATATGTAGTAGATGACCAATAGTTGCCGCTGACTGTTGCTGGAAATATGGTTGTATCAATAGCTGGATTAAACTTACCCAAATCTACTAATGTTAATAGCTCATTTCTATTTGGTAGTCTCCAATTAGTATGTCCTGCTGTTTCATCATTTTCACATGTTGAAATTGCTTGAGCAAAAATATGTGTTGTGACAGAACCAGTTTGACAATTATCACCACTTAGTCCTTCACTACATTTCTTCCACATTAAACCAGTTGAATTGTCTGTCACTGTACCATCTTCATTATCAGTATAGCTTCTTGCTTGTCCTGTTTCATCACCAACTTCACCTGTTTGAAGTGGTTGTGATGGACTCATTGTTCCAGTTTCTCCATCTCCAAATTCAGTTCCATTTTTTACATTAGCTGGAATTAAATTTGTTGCATTATAAGTTCCAATGAGACCCATATAGTCTGCAGTGGTAAGCATCTTCCTTGCATCAAGTGTTGGTATTGCTTCATATATTTGTTTGAGTGTGTAGAAAGTTGATGTTGGTGTGGCAGATGAGTCAAGGTCGTGATCTCCTTCGCTTGCAGAACTTGTATTATCAGTTAGCTTGTTGTATATATCTCCTAGTGTATATAGTGAGGGTTCTGCTGTAGTACTACTTGGAAATAGGTCTCCTGCTTTTACGATGATAAAGGTAATTGCTATTACAATAAATGAAGATGCTATGCTCTTTAGAATGTTTTTTGTTTTCATAGTGTTTGGTTAATTGTTTATTTAAATTTAAATTTATATTTATTAACTACTCAATATTTTCTCCAATACTATAGTCATTGAAAAATACTTCTGCTATATCATTAATCATCTTGTTCCAAATATTGCCAAATAGTCTTGTTGCAACATTCTCATTTGTAATCCATCTTAATATCTTGTTTTCTGTTACTTTGTATACTTTTGGATTTGAAATTGTTTTGACTAAAGAATCTTTTTTGTAAGGAACACTATCTCCTGTTAGATAACTATCTAATTCTTGTTTTGATACTATTTGAACTTTTGAAAAATCATCTCCAAAATATGAATGCCATACATTTTCTTGTGAATATTCATGTTTCATATTACTACTATCTACAAAATATATTGTTTCATTGCTTTCTGTTTTAATGAATTTGCCGTTTGTCCAGAAGTCGGGTGTTTGTGCTTCGCTACTTGTGTTTTCTGTTTCTTGATTGTTGTTTGTTTGATTTTGTTGATTTATATTATTTAACATATTTATTGGTATTCCTCCACCACTTGATGGATTTGCTTCATTGTCATCTGTTAGAGATGTACACCCCGTGTCAGCAGGATAGTCAACTCTTCCATCTCCATCGTCATCTATTTGGTTGTTGCATTGTGGTCGCTGTGATGCTGGACGCCAATCCGTTGTAACTTTGTAAGCATTATTGGAACATGTATCAGTATTTAAACAGTTAAAAGATATATATCCGGTATTTTCATTGTATGCATAGCCAGTAAACTCACCTGATGAATTTATGCTTACACCGCTAAAATTTATCCAGCCAATGTTTTCTCCATATGCATAGCCTGATAATACTCCGCTTGTTGTGTTTGATACCTTGTAATTATTATTACTACATGTATCTGTGTTTGAACAGTTTAGTGATATCCAGCCAGTGTTTTCATTGTATGCAAAGCCAGTTAATTCTGTGTCTGTGATGCTAATTGTGCTGTTTGAGCTAGAGAAGTTTATCCAGCCAATGTTTTCTCCATATGCATATTTGTTTGTACTATCTATTGTTCCATTTGTAATAGATGCATATGATTGATTAAATAGTGTGAAGCTAAAAACAAAAACAAACATTAAAGTGATTGTTTTTGTTATTTTTTTGTTTTTTGTCATAAATGTTAAAATATTAATCGTTTTTTACACAATTATTATATCACATTTTAGCCCCCCCCCCTCAAAGACCTCGCGGATCGGCAACTTCACGGGTCAAAATACTTCACACATTCTTCTTTATACTTTATACTTAAACTATGCTATATGCGCTCATAAAACCCCTTATAAAGCTCAAAAAGGGTCTAAATTTGCTTGATTACAAGGTGACTGGGTCTTTATCCCAAAACCTGAAAATAGGCCAATTAGTAGAGATTCCTTTTAGAAATTCAAAACAATTTGGACTTGTTTTTGATATAAAGAAAAACTCAGAACAAAAAAGTGAAAACATAAAAGAAATATTAAACATAGTAAACTTAAATCCAA
>CAZWKI010000015.1:12191-22980 GCA_964634645.1 uncultured Gammaproteobacteria bacterium
GAAAATCAAATGAAATTTTATAACTGGTTTTGTGAGTATAATTTTTCATCTCTTAATTTTCTTAATACCGTTGTTCCTCTGCCAATGAAGAATAAAATAAAAGAGCGTGATGAGAAATTTTTTATTTACAAAACTCCTTTTAAATTAAAAAACATAAACTCCTCTATTTTGGATAACAAAGAATTTATTTTCAAACATAGTTTCTATGATGAAAAAATCTCGCTAATAAAAAATATTATTGATAAAAATTCTAAAGACAAAAAATTAACACTAATAATAAGTCCCACAAAAGCACATATTGAGCATGTACTCTCCTCACTTTTAAATTTTTATACAAATAATGATTACAGAATTATTACTGGTAATACCAATTTATCAAAATATCGTCACAATGAAATTTGGAATTCTATAATAGGCAATAAAATCAAATTTTTAATTGGAACAAAAATGTCTATTTTTTATCCAATGGACAATGTTGCGACAATTATAATAGATGAATCAGAAAATGAAAATTTGAATCAAATAGACATTAATCCTAGATTTGAATTCTTGCCAAATGCTTTTGAACTTGCAAAAATAAACAACTCTCAAATAATTTTTACATCATATTGTCCCAGTGCATATTTATACAATCTTGCGCAAGAAAAAAAACTAAAATTATTAGAAAGCAAAGAAAAAATAAATAGCAAAATTTCTCTACTTGATATGAGTGTCAAATATTTTGAAAACTATGTTCATTACAATTGCGAAGAGGAAATAAAAAAAACATTACTTGAAAATCCTGCCCGCATTGCCACGCAAAGCGTTGCAGGCGGGAAAAAAATATTGTTCTTATTAAACAAAAAAGGATATAGCAAAAATCTAAAGTGCTGTGATTGCGGATTTGTTTTTCAATGTGAACACTGTAATTCAATATTATCTTTTAACAAAGAAAATGGTTTGGACAGACTTCATTGTTACAACTGTGAAAAATCCATTGATGTGCCTACAAAATGCCCAAAATGTTCCTCTATCAGACTTGATAATCATGGAATTGGTATAGAACAATTTGTGGAAATTATAAAAAAGATGTTTTCTGACAAAAAAATAATTATTATAGATAAGGATAACTATGAAAATCTCAAAACAATAAATAGCGCAGATATAACAATTGCAACAAAAATTATTGTTGATCATATAAAAGAAAAACAATTTGGCCTTATAATACTTCCCCTTACTCATCAATTTCTAAACAATCATTTTGATTCAAATGAAGAGTTTTTCAGATTTACATCTAAAATTCTATCACTCAAACCAGAAGATTTGATTTTGCAAATTTTAAATGAACAAAAAACATATTATCATATTTATAATAAAGATTATTTCTCTATGATAAAAGAAGAATTAGAAAATAGAAGAATCTTTCATTATCCACCATTTTCAAACATAATGAAAATAACAATCAAAAATAAAAACAAAGACGCTCTTGATAAAAAAACAATTGAATTGTATGATAAATTAAGAATTAATATTTCTGCAAATACGCAAATTCAAATAATAGAGCCACCTATAAATAAATTGCGATCTTTTTTCATAAAAAATATTTTAATAAAATACAAAAATGATTCTGATATAGAGAATATAAAAAACACACTTGAAGATGTTGATATTATAGAAAAAAATTACTTTAAGTTATAAAGTTAAAAATTACTAAGCTAAAAAGCCTAAAGTTATATATTCTACTTTATAAACTTACAACTTAACAACTTTATAACATTATAACTTTCAACTTTATAACATTATAACTTTCAACTTTATAACTTAACAATCCTATGCAAATAGTAAAATACCCAAATAAAATTCTGAGAAAAAAACTGGAAATTTTTTCTGATTTTCACAATCCAGAACTTCCTCAAATAGCAAAAGATTTATTTGAAAAAATGAAAAGCTCTGACGGGGTTGGACTTGCTGGAAACCAGGTCGGATCAGAAATAAGATTTGTTGCCGTTGATACAAAAAGTGGAGATAGTGTATTTTTTAATCCAAAAATTATAAAACATTCATTTCTAAAACAACGCTCAGAAGAAGGCTGTCTTTCTTTTCCTGGAATTTTTGGATTTGTCTCGAGATATAGAAATATAACAATTGAATATCAAGATATAAATGGCGCCGTAAAACAAATAAAAGCTCGTGGACTTCTATCTTACGTGTTTCAACATGAAATAGACCATATAAATGGAATTGTTTTTATAGATAAAATAAAAAAATTTACAGCTGGAAAAGACAAATTAGCTCAATTAAAACAAATAGCAAAAGTAGATGAAATATAATAATAAATTCGAAACCCTAAAGTCTAAATTTTAAACAATATCTAAATTACAAATTCAAAATCATAAACTGTTTGAGAAATTAAAATTTAAATATTCGAATTTGTTTAGGGTTTAATATTTAGTATTTGGGATTTTAAAAATAAATTACGCATAACAGCAGATAATATAAAAATACCCATGAATAAACGAATAATATTTTTCGGTTCTGACATAAATTCAAAAAACTTATTAGAAAAATTACTTCTAAATAATTTTTATATTTCTCTTGTAATTACAAAGAGCGAAAAGAAAACCGGCAGAGAAAAAAAACAAAACCCTATTAAAATTTTTTGTATAGAAAATAAAATAGAATTTTTAGAGTCTGACAAAATCACTAATAACGAATTAGAAATAATAAAATCAAAAAGTCCAGATATTGGAATATTACTTGCTTACGGAGCTATGATTCCACAAAACATAATAGATATATTTCCATATGGAATACTGAATATTCATCCTTCACTTTTACCACAATATCGTGGATCCTCTCCGATCCAAACCACCCTTTTAAATGGAGATGAAAAAACCGGAGTTACCATAATGTTATTATCAAAAAAAATGGATGCTGGGTCCGTTATAATTCAAGAACAGTTAAATATTGAACAACACGACAATTATTCAACTATTAGTGAAAAATTATTTGACCTAGGAATTGATTTATTATTAGAAAACTTGGAAAAATATTTAAACGGTAAATTAAAACCAATTCCTCAAGATGAAACCAAAAAGTCACTGACAAAAATGATTGAAAAACATGATGGAATTATTGACTGGGAAACAGATGCTAAAAATATTTATAATAAAATTCGTGCTTTTGAGCTGTGGCCAGGAACTTATACAAAATTCAAAGGAAAAATTTTAAAAATTATTTCAGCTGATTATTCTGAAAAAAACACAGAAGAAAAAATTGGAAAAGTGTTTATCGAAGATGATAAAATTTTCGTTCAGTGTAAAAATGGATTATTAGAACTAAAAAAAGTACAGCTTGAAGGCAAATCAAGTTGTGACATAAAATCTTTTATAAATGGTTATAAAAATTTCCTTGGAAGTGTATTAAAATAATTTTTTCAATAATTTTGAAGTCTTATTTAAGAACTTTTTTTGTTACTTGAAATCCCAATCTATGCTTTCCTCCAAGCATAAGGCGAGTCTGTGCCTCTGCGCTTGGAATAGAACCAAAAAGTATAATAGTAATTGGAAACAGTGCCCACTGAAGAACAACTACAAGATATTGTAATATACTACTCACAAAAGAACTTTTTGGTTTTTTTGGTAAAAAGAATAAATTCATTGTTGATGTTGTGAATATTCCTATCATTCCTGTATTCATTATTTTTTCAAGAAGTATGGGCGCATTGTGAGTTATAACACTGTAATGAAGGTTTGTAATATCTGCAATATAAACCGGTAAATATCCAAGCATTGTGATAAGAATTGGAAGAGTCGCCCAAGTATACACACCTTCGCTTTGATTCCACAAATATTTCATTTTCTTTTTCCATGCTATTTTTTTGTTCTTTACCAAATTCATCATCATCCAAGGGAAATGCTCTACTCCCCAGCCCCAACGTCTTATTTGAATATATTGATTTTTCAGTGATTCAAAAAAATTACCAGTGTCCACCGTTTGCATTGAAAGTGGAATAAATATGGGACAAACACCGTAATCTCCATTGAAATGATTCAAACAATGCAAAAATATACGAGTATCTTCTGTCACAACATCTTTTGGATGAAACCCAACTTCAACAAGCGTTTTAAAACTCATTGCGTGTGATGAAAAAGTAAACAATCTTTCAACTCTAGATAAATCCGTAAGTAACCAAAATGTTGTAGACTGAGAAACAACTCTAACAATTAGATTGGACTTCCAAATATTATTATTAAAAAAAATTAATGGCTGATAACTATAGTGTTCCCTTTTTTCTTGTGTAATGTATTTATATGTAAGACAATTGAAATATTCTTTATGCGCCCAGGTCTCTATATCAAACATTGAAATAATAACTCGAGAATAATCAATATTTCTCTCTTTGAAATAATTTGCCATCACTTTTCCAATATGATGCATATTAGATCCTTTTCCAGGAATTTCGCCTTCCAAACCTCTTGGATGTATTGTGATTATAAAATCCAAAAATTTATCTCCAAATTCTTCTTTGATCTTATTTGAAATGTTAAAAAAATTTTCTCTATCCCCTTCTTCTCCCCCAAGAGCAATAATCATTTTGTCTTTTGGATAATCTGCTTCCAATAATTTCTCTATTGTCATCTTTACAACTTCATATGGCTCTTTGTACGTTGGTAAAGTCACAAGGTGTATATAATTTTCCCAATCTGGAAGAGACAATAATTTTTCTTTCCAGTTTGTTTTTAGGGCTTTTCTATAGCTTAAGAAAGATGCAAGCAAATATGCAAAAAGATACCAAATTCTTACAACCCAATATACGTCAAGTACAATGATAAAAAAAATTGCCCAGATGGGTTTGAAAAAAGAAAGAAAAATACATATTATGAATGTTGACCAAATCAAAAATCCTGGTATAATTTCATAAATTCTTTGCTCTAACTTTTCATTTTTAATACCAAGTTTCCTAAGTAGCTTTATTAACATAAAAATAGTAATATATATTATATACAGTTAATATTATCTGCTTTTGACCAAAAAATCAACGTCATGTTAAAAAAAATAATAAATACGATTAGAAAAAAACTATTTAAAAAACGAGGACATTTTATATATATTTTGTCAATTTTTGTAATTGTAATAATAACAAGAGTTCCCTTTATGACAAAATATTTATTTGAGTGGGATTCTGTTCAACTCGCTCTTGGAATGAATGATTTCAATATTATAAAACACCAACCACACCCACCGGGTTATTTTTTGTATATTTATATATCTAAATTTATAAATCTTATTATACACAATCAGAATTATTCAATGATTATATTAAATATTATATTCACAATATTGTCATGTTTTATTATTTACAAATTTAGTTTCAAATTATTAAAAAAAAGAACCTTATCATTTCTCTCCTCTCTTATAGTAATAACAAATCCATATGTATGGTTTCATGGGGAATTTGCAAATGTATATATGATTGATTTTCTTTTTGCGCTTATATTTTTCTATGTCTCTTATGAAATAATCTTTGAGAAAAAAGACAAGATGCTACTTTTTTCATTATTGTTTGGAATTGGTACCGGATTCAGACAAAGTTTAATTTTATTTTTCGGCTTAATGTATGTCTTTGTATTTTTTATTTATTTGAAAAATTCCAAAAAATATTCCAAAAAAATACTTATTAATTTATTAATTTTAGGGTTATCAATTTTACTTTGGTTATTACCAACAATAATTCTCTCGGGTGGATTTGAAGTATTTTTTAATAACACAAAAAATCAATACAATGCAACAACGGGAATTACTTCAATATTTAATCCAAAAAATGCATTAAAAATGTTGGCTCAAACTTTTAACACATTGAAACTTTTGATATATTCTTCAAGTATTATGTTTTTTCTTGTAATGATAAATCTGCTGACAAAAAAATTTAAATTTACCAAAAATATAAAGATGTTGCTCTGGATTTGGTTTTTGCCATCTTTTTTGTTTTGTTCATTTATACATCTTGGAAAAATTGGCTATATCATGACACTTCTTCCTCTTATTATAATACTTTTTATTTGCTACGTTTATAGAATAAAAAATGCTGAAAACAAATATTTTCTAATTTTTATAGTATTAATTTTTCAATCAATTTGTTTTTTCACTGATTTCTCTGTTTTAAGAAAATATCCTAGCTTAGATATTTTTCTTGTAAACATTCAACCCTATGAGGTAAGTAAAATTGCCCTTGAAAAAAATGATAGAAGAATAGACGCTATCATTACAATGATAAAAAAATTCGATCCCGATGAAACAATAGTTGTCACAGAAGCAGGAAGTCCATATACAGAATATAGAAAAAATTTTATTAGAAATATAAGATTCCTAAATTATTATTTACCTAATTATTATAATATATATCTTTATAATGAAGGCTCTTTGTTCAGGGTGGATATTTTTAATAAAAGATGGGAAACAAACAAATACGATATATCAATAGCAAAAAATACAAAAAACTTTTTACTTGTAACAAATGGCTATCGTTATCAAAAATACTCTTTTGAAGAAATAAAAAATGGTCCTGAAAAAATATATTTCAAAGATATAAGCAATATAGATAATTTTGAGTATATAAAATTTAATTTTATAAAAGAATAATTACTTCAAATATATTAGCTTGTTTCGTTTGTGTTCTTCAAATGTTTTACTGAATATAGTATCTCCTGTTTTGGGATCTGTAAGAAAATAGTTATAATTTGATTTTTCAGGATATATAGAGGCAATAATTGAATTAAATCCCGGATTGTTTATTGGTCCTGGTGGAAGACCCTTATTTATATAAGTATTATATAAAGACTCTACCCTTGTGTCTTCATAGGAATATTGCGCCTTAATTTCTCCCAACACATAGGCCAACGTTGCACATGATTCAAGTGCCTGGCCATATTCAATTCTATCCCAAAAAATACCAGATACTATTCTCATATCTTCTAATGTTTTGACTTCTTTTTCTACTATAGATGCCATTGTAATTATCTCGTTAACAGATTTTCCTTGTTTCTCTATGTCAGCTCTCATTTCTTTCGTTAATTTTTTGTCAAAATTATTTAATAATTTATTTATAACATCATAACAAGTTGAATTTTTATAAACCCTATAAGTGTCTGGGAATAAATATCCCTCTAAATCAGTACTTTTAGGTTTTTGTTTTATAAAATCATATTCATAATTATTTGATCTGCTTAATTCCATGAATTCCTTTTCAGTGCATAGTTCTTGATTTTCTAAATATTTTCCTATTTGCTTTAAATTCCAACCCTCTATTATTTTGATTTCTTTTTCTTCAAAATTTAAATTGGCTTGTTTTTTAATTATAATATTTGATATTTGAGCATAACTCATTGAGTCTGATAACTTAAATTTTCCTGGTAATATTTTTTTATATTTTCCAGAAAGCTTCATATAAATATCAAAAATAAATGAATTTCTAATCAAATTCTCTGATTTCAAATTATGTGCGACAATATTAGAAGATTGCCCTTCTTTTATTTCAAAATCCAGAATTAATCCTCTATTTATAGGAATAGAAATATTATAAAAAAATATATAGCAAAATATTACTATAATCAAAAACAATATTATAAATCTAAATTTTTTCATAAATATTTATTATACTTTTTATCTTCTTTCAAAATCTTTATAACGTCTTTTACTTCTTGAGATTTTTTCTTTGGACATATGAAAAGTGCATCATCTGAATTTATAACTACAAAATTTTTAATACCCACGACGCTTACAAGTTTTGATTTGTTTTTGTTTATTATTAAATTATTTTTTGAATCAATTTCTATGACATTTCCCTCTATAAGACTTTTATTTTTTTTGCTAAAACAATCTTTTACAGCGTCCCAGCTTCCTATGTCTCTCCAAATTAAATTAGATGGCAACACAAGCATATCTTTTGTTTTCTCTATTATTCCATAGTCTATTGAAATATTTTGTACTTTTTCAAATTCATTTTTCAATATTCTTTCAAAATTCTTTGAACAAAAATTATGTTCGATATTTTTTAATGAATTGAAGTGTTTTGGTAAATATTTTTTAAAAAGAGAAAGCATTGTATCAGCTCTGAAAACAAACCAAGCCGGATTCCATAAAAACTTTCCACTACTTACATATCCTTTGGCGGTTTTTAAATCTGGTTTTTCTTTGAATTTATAAACTTTAAAAAACTTATCTTCATTGTATTTTTTGAAAAAACCTCCAATTTGTATATATCCATATCCTATTTCTGGATAATTGGGTTTTATACCAACCAAAATTAAATATTTTGAATTTTTCTCGACTGCTTCCAAACATGAATAAATGTTTTTTCTATAAAGAATTTCGTCTTTTACAAAATGATCCGAATTGACCATTACAATTTTTGCGTCTTTATCTTTTTTTAAAATGCTGATACACACAAACCCTATTGCCATTGCAGTTCCCTTGGCACATGGTTCAATAATAAAATTTTCTCTTTTTATTCCTTTCAATTGTTTTCTTAAAATCTTTACTTGATTTTTGCCACAAGATATAAAAATATTGTTTTTTGGAAAAATTTTCAAAGTTCTTTTGTATGTAATTTGTAAGAGTGATTTACTTTCAAAAAAATGGCTCATTTGTTTGGGTTTGTTCTTTCTTGAAACAGGCCAAAGCCTTGTACCGCTTCCTCCTGCCAAAATAACTGCGTAATTCATATGTTTCTAAAAATTAATTTTAATGTAAATTAATTATAACATTATTAGGCTATTTTCTAAAATAAAATAAAAAAATACGTCTTGACATCATGCAAAATATATGATATACTTATATTATAGATCATGTGATCTGGAAGCAAAAACAAAAATCAAAATACAAAAAATTTAATCTTATAAATGGGTTAAATTGCAAAACAAAATAAAACTTTAATGCTCAATATTTGTTACTTTGATTTTTGTAATCAAAGTTTTTATTTTTTAAATGTCATGAAAAAAATAGTCAGCAACAAAATATATGTATTAATTCTAGTGATATCTCTATCACAATTTTTATTTTTGAAAATACCCAACATAGTCTTTGCAAAATCCACGATCTCACAGAATAAAATACTTACACTAGTAAATCAAGAAAGGGCTAAAAACGGATTAAATCCCCTACTAGTAAACGTACAACTAGAAATTGCTGCAAACAACAAAGCTCAATATCTTTTGGACAATGACTTATTTGAACACAATACGAAAAATAAAATGTTTAGAGAATGGATAAAAGAAACCGACTATAAATATTCTATAATAGGAGAAAATTTAGCAACAAATTTTTATTCTGAAGAATCTATAATGGATGCTTGGATGAATTCTAATGGTCATAGAGATAATATACTAGATAATTATACGGATACAGGAATAGGCATAAAAGAAAAAAATGGAAAAATATTAGTTGTACAAATTTTTGGAAGGCCAGATACAAATTCTATAGATATAGAAAAAACAATAGGCAATCATATATCAGAGTGCCTATTAATTTATTTAAATAATTCTTCAATAAAACAAAATAATATAAACCTTGTTTAAATTAAAAATATCAAAATAATTAATGCGAGAATTATTCTATATATCGCAAACACATAGAGCCCTAGGCTCTTTTTTAATAATAAAAAAAGAATTTTTATACTAATAATGCTAAATAAAAAACAAAAAACAAAAGCTGTAATAAGTGAATATATTTCTAAATTTGTTTTATTTATTTCAAATATATTTTTTATAAATGCACCAAATATTACTGGAATCGCCAAAAGAAATGAAAATCTAGCAGACTCTTGCCTGTTTAAACCCCTAAACATTCCTGAAGATATTGTTATTCCACTTCTTGATATTCCTGGAATAAAAGCAAGACACTGTAAAACACCTATAAAAATTGAATCTAAGGGACTAATATTTTTGATTTCCTTATTAGGTCTATATAGTTTTTCGGCCAATATAAATATAATTGATCCAATAATAAGTGCAATTGCAACAACATGGGGAGCTCTAAATGCTCCTTCAATTATATCATCAAAAAAATATCCTATAAGTCCTGCTGGTATAGTTGCGATAATAATCAAAAATCCCATATCACTCTTAATTTCTTTTGTGTTTTTAAGTAACTTGTTAAAAAAATTCTTTATAATGTTTATTATATCTTTGAAAAAATAAATTATAATTGCAAGCAAACTTCCACTATGTAAAACAATGTCAAAACTTGCGTTATTTAAAATACTATCATTAAACAAATTATGTAAAATAATCAAATGTCCAGAACTTGAAATTGGCAAAAATTCTGTTATGGCCTGTAACAGAGAAAATAATATTATCTTTAAATAAAGAATACTCATATTGGATAATTTTTATTTTTACTATATAATTATAAGTGGTACTTGAGGCTTTTGGCAAGTCCTCTTAATTTTTAATTATTTATTTATGAAATACGAACTTATTATAATACCAATAATCTCTGTAATAATAACACAATTTATCATAAAACCAATTTTATCTACAATACGAGGAAATTTTTCTTGGAGCTCTCTCTTGCGTTATGGCGGAATGCCCTCTTCTCATAGCACATTAGTATCTTCTCTTGCCACTATAATCTTTTTAAATTATGGAATTGATTCTGCGCAATTTGCAATAAGTTTTTTCCTTGCAATTATTGTTACAACAGATGCCGTTGGTCTTAGAAGTTATATCACAGATCAAGGAAAAACAATTAATAAACTCATAGAAGATCTTCCCGATGAACTCGAGTATAAATATAAAACAATGAATGAGAA
>CAZWKI010000016.1:0-21353 GCA_964634645.1 uncultured Gammaproteobacteria bacterium
AACAGTAATGAAATACACTGGAAATGGTGATACTGGCTGGGAGACCGTTGGTCAACCAGAGCTTTCAAGCTTAGAACCTAATGAATCATATTTAGCCTTTCTTGCTTTGGATCATAACAATATCCCATACTTTTCACATAGTGATTCTTTAAATAGTAGAAAAATAACAGTAATGAAATACACTGGAAATGGTGATACTGGCTGGGAGGCTGTTGGCCAAGCAGGTTTTTCTAGTAATCGAGCATTTTATACTACCATCGCCATAGATTCCAATAATATCCCATATGTTGCATATTCAGACGAGGAAAATAGTTACAAAATAACAGTAATGAAATACACTGGAAATGGTGATACTGGCTGGGAGGCTGTTGGTCAGTCAGGATTTTCAGCCGCTGCCGCAGATTTCAATCCAATTGTAATGGATTCAAGTAATATCCCATATGTTGCATATTTTGATTGGGCTAACGGAGGCAAAGCAACAGTAATGAGATATGGAGATTATGCATCTCCAATAATAAATATTTTAGGTTCAAATCCCACATCAGTATACAGAAACAGAGAATATACAGATTCTGGCGCAACAGCCATTGATAATATAGACGGAAATTTAACAAGCAGTATTGCAACAACAAATAATGTAAATACATCTAATGTAGGAACATACTATGTTAATTATTTTGTTTACGATATAGATTTTAATATAGCCAGAGCAACAAGAGAAGTTAATGTAATTAATCCTCCAGGAGGAGGACTATTGCCATCTATGATTACAAATATAAACAACAATCAAAATCAAATAGATGATAATAGTAATACAGATGATAATGTAGATAACAATCAGCAATCAAATACAATTGATTATACAAATGGAAGATTTGTTAAAGAAGACAACAATGAAACAGTATATTTCATAGATTCAAACAATATCAAACATCCATATCCAGACCAAAATACATGGGAATCATATTATGATAAAGATTTTAGAAATGTTGAAACAATATCAAAAGAAGAACTAAATACATATTCAACAGGACCTATTGTTTCACACAAAGAAGGGTCTTTGATTAAAACAATAAATGATACAAAGGTATACAAAGTATATACAAACAAAATACTAAGATGGATTGTAAGCGAACAAGTCGCAGAAAGACTATTTGGTAATACTTGGAATAAATTAATTAGAGATATATCTGATGTGTTTTTTAGAGAGTATAGTGTGGGTGAGGTGATTGAGTAAGGTTTTAAAAAATAAAAAAGGGGAGTAATTTCCCCTTTATTTATTTTCTTTTTTTCTGTACCAATTTTATTATTTCTTCGTTTGACAAGTATTTCAAAGCATTTTGATTTTTTTCTAAGCTCTCTTCAAATTCTTGTCTTGCCCTTTCTTTTCTTTCTTCCGTTATATCGTTTATAGACTTTATTAGATTTTCAAGTTGAGATATTTTTTGGCGAATAGATTTTAGTTCTTCGTCTGATTTACAAAAAACATCAAGAAGTTCATCATCTGTCATTTTTTCCAAATCTTCTTTGGGTATTAGAGGTTTTTCCTCAACGCCCTTATTTGTATTCTGTTTTATTGTAATTGATTCGTTGTTGCGTTGATATTCTAGTTTGATTTCGGGGTGGATTTTTTCATAGTCTGTTTTTTTGGCTAGAAATCTTGGAGACCAAGCATATGTTGTATTAAATTTTTCACCCTCTATTATCAGAAAACCGAATTTTGAAACAGCCACATGAAGCACAGACCCATAAAGAGATTGGAAGTTTTTGTAACCAAGTTTTTTACATTCTCCATTGCGAATTTTCTTTTGGCTTATACCGGATTGGAATTTTCCATTAGATGCGTAAAACAACTGTATGCATTTTTTGAGAATTTTTTCTTCTTGAATTTCTTTTTTGTCTCTCTGTGTTTGTTCTGCTTCTGATTTCCTTAATTTTTTTTCAAAATCAACAATATTAAGATCATTTGGCACAGTGGTCGTAAGTTCGTGACAAGTTTTATTGTCCCCAGGTTGAGCTTCTATTCGAAGGATTCTACTTTTTTCATCACAGGATACAACATGAACTTTTCCCTGTTTTTTTTGAGTGCCTTTTAATTTCATTCCCAACATAAATTCAAATTCTCCATCAATTTGCGCATATGAAAATAGTGTTCGCACCAAATCTGACATTCCCTCTGGAATTTCCATAGAATGACCACCAGTTTTAATATCGATATTAAGCATTTTATCCTCCTTGATTTTTTATTTTTCATTAAATATTATAATATATATATGTTTTTGTCAATATTTAATTAGGCTTATTATAGGCATTTGATTTTTATATTGTCCTGTGATATATTATGTTTAATATAAGTATAAAAACAAATAAAATGAATAAAACAAATAATGAAAAAATAAGAGAAGAAGAGGAAATTAATAGTGATTTGACAATGATACAAGAAGAGGGTCAAATAAAAAAAATAACATTTGTCTCAGCTTTGAGCTTTTTTTTGGAAATAGTAAAAACAGTAATAATATGTTTGGCTATTATACTTCCAGTTAGATATTTTTTAATTCAACCTTTTATGGTAGATGGAGCTTCAATGCAACCAAACTTTCACGACAAAGATTATTTGATAATAAATGAAATTTCATATAGATTTCAAGAACCAAAAAGAGGAGAAGTTATCGTATTTAAAAATCCAGACAATGTTAAACAATATTATATAAAAAGAGTTATTGCTATTCCTGGCGAAACAATAAAATTTCAAGATGGAGAAGTATATATAAAACAAATTGGAAAAAATAATTTTTTGAAAATAAACGAGAACGAATATTTGCCAGAAGATTTGAAAACAGACGCGCTTGAAACAGAAATAAAATTAAACAGTGATGAATATTTTGTAATGGGTGATAACAGAAGAAATAGTCGAGACAGTAGGGTATTTGGACCACTTCAAAGGAATCTTATAATAGGAAGGGTTTTGCTTCGTGGATTTCCATTTAACAACATTTCTTTATTTAATTTTGATAATTATAATTTTTTTCAGTATGAGTAAAAAACAAAAAGCCAAAAAATATTTTTTAGTAAAAGGTTTTAAAGACATACTCCCAGAAGATCAATTCTATTGGGATTTTGTTTTGAATAAATTTATTAACATTGCAAATTCATATGGATTTGAAAAAATAGATATACCAGTTCTTGAAGAAAGCGGTCTTTTTGTTCGTGGCGTAGGAAGTGATACAGATATTGTTGCAAAAGAAATGTTTAGTTTTGAGACGCTTGGAAGAGAAAAAGTAACGCTAAGACCAGAGGGCACGGCAAGCGTTGTAAGGGCATATATAGAACACGGAATGCTCAATAGAAGAAAGCCGGTAAAATTGTTTTATCACGGACCTATGTTTAGATATGACAAACCACAGGCAGGAAGATATAGACAATTCAATCAATTTGGATTTGAAGTTTTTGGTGAAGATGATCCAATACTTGATGCACAGCTTATTTTTATGTGTTATCAAATGTATGAAGAGCTCAATATTCCAATAAATATTCAAATAAATAGCATAGGCTGTAACACGTGTAGAAATCATTATATGAAAGCTTTGAGGGTTTATTTGAAAAAATACAAATCAAAACTTTGTCCTGATTGTAACAAAAGATACAACAAAAATATTTTGAGAATTTTGGATTGCAAACAAAAAAAATGTGAAGAAATAGTGTCAGACGCTCCTCAAATTGTCGATCATCTTTGTCCTGACTGCAACAAGCATTTTGTAAAAGTTTTGGAATATCTGGATGATTCACAGATTCCTTATAATTTAAATCCTTTTATCGTTCGTGGACTTGATTATTACAACAAAACAGCCTTTGAAATTTTTGCAAAAGATGACGATTCTTCTCAGGGAGCACTTGGTGGTGGTGGAAGATATGATGGACTCGTGAGATTATTGGGGGGTGCAAAGACACCAGCAGTTGGATTTGCAATTGGACTTGAAAGAACAATTATAAAATTCAAAGAAAATAATGAAAAAAACAGAGATACTGATAAATTTTTAAATATTTTACAGCACAAAACTTGTGATATATTTGTAGCTCAACTTGGTGATGAAGCTAGAAAAAAAGTTTTGGTACTTTTTGAGAAATTAAGAAAAGATGGGTTTGTTATGGGAGAAAGTATTTCAAAAACAGCACTGAAAGCACAAATGGAAGATGCAGACAGAATGAAGGCAAGATTCTGTTTAATAATGGGTCAAAAAGAACTTATTGATGACACAGTACTCATAAGAGATATGGAAAGTGGAAATCAAGAAATTGTTCCATCAAACCAATTGTTGAAAGTTTTGAGAAGAAGACTTGAGAGTTTAAAATAAACATAATCAAATAATTAATATAAATCCGAAAGGGGGTGTATAAATGGTAGAAGTAAAAGCAAAAACCAATGAATCCTTTGAGAAACTTTTTAGAAGATTTACAAAAAAAATAATTCAGAGTGGAAAATTATTGCAGGCAAGAAAAATTAGATTTAAGACAAAAGCAAAAAATGAGAGAAAAAGAAAGGCAGGGGCAATTCATAGAATAAAAACTCAAGACAAAAGAGAATACTTGAGAAAAATTGGAAAACTAGAAGACACTTATCAAAAATAGGGTTCAGGTTTCAGTTTTTAGGTTTCAGGTTTTAGATAAACATTTTTTGAAACCCACAAATTAAACTCACCAATAATTCTAATCTCACAAATCACATGACCTTAAAAGAAACAATTGAGAAGGATTTTATAAATTCTTTCAAAACAAAGAACGAAATTTCTTTGTCTACCTTGAAAATGTTAAAAAGTTCCATAAAAAACAAAGAAATAGAACTAATGAAAGAATTAGACGATGAAACAATTACAAGGCTTATCATGTCTGAAGTTAAAAAGAGAAGAGATAGTATTTCTCAATTTGAAAAAGGTGGAAGACAGGATTTGTCCGACAAGGAAAAAGCGGAAATTTTGATTTTAGAAACATATTTACCAGAAATGATGTCTGATGACGAGATAAAAAAAATTATTTGTGCTATAATAGAAGAGGGTAAACTTGATAAAAGTTCTGCTAATTTTGGTAGCATAATGAAATTGTCTATGGAGAAGTTGAGTGGCAAAGCAGAGGGCACCAAAGTATCGCAGATTTTAAAAGAAATATTAGAATAAAATATTTTAAATTTGCTTTATGATTTCTAAAACAAAAACAGAAAGAAATTTTTCTTATTTATTAAAAATAACCGTTGTATTTTTTATTTTTCTTACAGCGGTTATTTTGTTTAGCAAAATATCTTTTGCACAAGGAATAGCAGAAGATCTAAATGTAGATAGTATTGCAGATCAATCAGGTCTTACTTCCTCAGTAACTCCGGGCGTTTTTATCGCAAATATAATAAAAATAATACTAGCTGTAATAGGTGTTATATTTCTTATTATTGTAATAGTAGCCGGAGCAATATGGATGACAAGTGGAGGAAACCAAGAAAAAATTGCCAAAGCCAAAAAAATGATTGTAGCAGGCGTTATTGGGATGGCGATAATTGTCTTCTCTTATGTCATAGTAACTTTTATAGTAAAAGCTATTTGGGGTGGAATAAGCGGACCTGGTGGAGGTTCTGGAAATGGTGGAGGCTCTGGTTATACTGATTTTGGTACAGGAGCTCTTGGTGGTGGAGTTATTGAATATCACTATCCTCAAAGAGAAGCAAGAAATATACCAAGAAATACAAAGATAATGATAAACTTCAAAGTTCCTGTTGCAACAACAAGCGTAATAAAAATTACCGATACAGAAGATGGATCATTTCCATCTGGTACAGAAGGAGCAAATTTATGTAGTTCATATACCAATGGAAATGCAAATGCTTGTGGTAAATTGAATGCCGAATTAATTCAAATAACAGATAACGGAACCGTAAAAGAACCAGAAGATGTTGTTGCTGTTTTAAGTGCTGATGGCAAAAATATAGTACTTGATCCAATAGAAGCAATTGGATTAGCGGAACGTGATACGATAACACAAGTTTGTTTGTCTTCAGACATGAAAACAGCAGACGATAAGGATCTTTTTGGAGGTGTAGGAACCTGTGGATACAATTGGAGATTTTATGTTTCTACTTTTTTAGATAATACAGCACCGACAGTTGACTTTGTATGGCCAGAAGCAAATGAAGAAGTAGCAAGAAATGCCATCATACAGGTAACTTTTTCTGAACCAATAGACATATTAACAATAACTGAAACTAATTTTGAAGTAAAATATGGTAGTAATATAATATCGGGTACTCGTAAAATAAGTAATCAATTTAAAACAGTTGAATTTTTATCAAGTTTGCCTTGTGGGGTGGGAGATACACTTAATTCTTGTGGAGAACAAGTATTTTGTCTTCCTGGAGATGAAACAATAACAACCCTACTAAAATCTGGTTTAACAGGAATAACAGACGCATCCGGCAATTCATTGGATGGAGATTTGACACAAGCGGGATCTCAAGATTATTCTTGGAGTTTTAGAACAAATAATAACTTAAATATTACTGCTCCAATAATTTTAACAATTTCACCAAGCAATGATGCTACTGACGTTTCTTTAAATACTCCTATATCAGCAACTTTTGATTCAACACTTTCTCCAAGCTCTGTTAATACAGAAAATTTTTATATCTATAATTTTTCTGCTTGCGGAGGAGACAATGATGGTAAAAAAACAAGCATTACAGGCAGTAATTGTTTTCCAAATTATGGAGTATCTGTAAATACAGATCCAAACAATCCTATTGGAACTGAAAATAAAAATAATCGAGTAAACATAAAAATTTATCGCCCATATTTAGAAGGTGGTATGAAAGTATATAGACCAAGATTGACCTCAGATATTAAAGACAGTTACGGAAATTGTTTTTGGGAATCAGTTGGTCCAAATGGTAATACTGATCAAAATTAATATATTATGAAAAGTAAAAAAATAATTTTTATTACAATCCTCTCAATCGTTTCTCTTACAGCGGTTATTTTGTTTAGCAAAATATCTTTTGCACAAGGAATAGCAGAAGATCTAAATGTAGATAGTATTGCAGATCAATCAGGTCTTACTTCCTCAGTAACTCCGGGCGTTTTTATCGCAAATATAATAAAAATAATACTAGCTGTAATAGGTGTTATATTTCTTATTATTGTAATAGTAGCCGGAGCAATATGGATGACAAGTGGAGGAAACCAAGAAAAAATTGCCAAAGCCAAAAAAATGATTGTAGCAGGCGTTATTGGAATAGCGATAATTCTTTTTTCTTATGTTATTACAACTTTTATAGTAAAAACTCTTATACCTGGAGTTATTGGACCCGGTGGACCTAATACATATAGCTGTATCCCGGGTGATTGTATTGGTTGTCATACAAGATGTAATGAGGCTGGCAATGGCCCAGCTCCAGATTCAACAGGAATTTGTTATGAAGAATTTGGATGTACTAATTATGACGAATCAACCTTTAGAGTCACTGATTATGATCCAGATGACACAAACGTTTCTTTGTGTAGTATTATAACAGTTATTTTTAATCACGATGTAGCAAGTAGTACTGTTAGCGACAGTAGTTTTAAGGTTTGTGAGGGCGGAATTTGTTCAATCGATAATCAGGTTTCAGGAATAATAGAAGTAGATGGAGATGCAATTATATTTGATGTTAGTGCAGATTATGAAGCAAATACAACTTACAGAGTCGAATTGGGAGCCATAGAAGATACTCAAGGCAATTCTTTATTTGATAGCGCATTAAATAATTTTTATTGGACATTTACCACCGGAAATGAATCAGACAATACACTTCCAAAAGTTGTTGGAGAATTTCCAGAGGATGGTGAAGAAGATGTTTGTACTAGGTCTCACATAAACGCAGATTTTTCAGAGTCAATGGATATAAGATCTCTTCGTAAGGCAGAAGCCTTTGCGTTAAAGGTGGGAGATGCCACATCCACAATACAATTTAATCGTAGTGCAAGTTTGACTAGATTAGAATTAAGGCCAAAATCAACGTATATAAGTAATACCCTATATACAGCAATTTTAAATTCAAATATTATACAAGATACTTGTGGAAATAAATTAGACGGAGATAGGAATGGTCCACCCCCAGAAGATTTTGAATGGAATTTTACAACAGGGCAAAACGCGGATTGTTCTCCAGAAATCATAAGCGTTGTCCCATCTTCTTCTTATTATGATTCAGAGAATTCAATTATAATTACGGGAAAATATTTGAGCGGAGCAAGTGTTATATTCAATAATGGTATTATTGTAAATAATAATTCACCTTATTGTATGAATCCTTTAAATTGGTATGGAAAAATTTGTAATGACGGAGACTCTTGGACAAACGATCAAATAAAAACATTTATTCCAATTGGTAATGGATTATTAAATACAAATGCAAAAACAGGAAAAATAAAAGTTCGTACAAACCAAAATAGCAACGAAGTTGATTTCACTGTTTCAAGTCCCCAAATAAATAGTATTTCTAATAGTAGTGGAGGAATAGGTCAATTCATTACTCTCTCAGGAGAAAATTTTGGTAACGGAGAATTAGATAATCAGGTATATTTTAGACAAAACGAATCAGATCCTGGGGTTTCGGCAACTCTTCCTTGCGGTGAAGATAGTTGGAGTAATAACAATATAATAATTTCAGTTCCAGAAGTATTGGGCACTGACTATGATACTTATTATATTCAGGTAAAGAATGAGTCTAATTTTAGTAATTTAGTTCAATTTAATTTTACAGATCAAGAGGCGGGTCCAGGACTTTGTATTGTTGCTCCAGAAATAGTCAAATACGAAGACCCATTTTCTTTATATGGAGTAAGATTTGGTGCATCAGGAGATATTTTGATTGGCAGTAATACCAATGCAGTTAGCTCGACTGTTGTAAACTGGAACGAAACTAGCGCAGATTCTATTGCTCCAAATTTAGCAAGAAGAACTTATGGAGTGAGAATAAAATCTGGAGAAGCATATAGCAATAGCTTGCCACTTACATTTCAAGTTGAATCTTCGGATGATTTTCGTATAACATCTATTTCTCCAACATCAACAACTGTTGGTGGGTATGTAACAATATATGGTTCTGGATTTGGTTCTAGTAGGGGAGATAGTAAAGTTGTATTTAAAAATGATGATGGAGAATTTGTTGGAAGTTTTGATTTTCCATCGGTTTGTTTGTCAGATTATTGGAGCGATAATAGAATTATAGTAAAGGTTCCTAGTATTACAAACACAACAAACAAAATAAGCGTTGCTAAATTAGTAGACGAAACTTATCAATATACAAATGAAGTTGATTTTAGTTTGAGTGCTGGAAGTCCAGGTCCTTCAATTTGTAGTATGAGCCCACAAAAAGGAACATTAGAAACACAACTAACAATTAAAGGAGAATATTTTATTACAGATCCAGAAGTTAATAAGGCTGTGTTTAGCTATACGCAATATGATGACGAAGCTGATGTTAGTAACGTTTTAGCAAATTCATTAAATGTTTTAGTTCCATCCACGCAGACGGGTTTATTTGCACTTCGCAATACTGTGGGTAGCTATGGAAATTCATGGAATTTTGAATATTTATCCAGTGTGCCTCCAACAACGACAGAAAGATTTGATTTTTATGGTTGGCATTTTACAACTTGTGATATTTGTAAAAATCCAAGAGTAAAAGTATCACCTTGTATTATCGGAGGAGATGAATCATCTTCTCCAAGTCCATACCCCGGAAGCAAAGATGTTCCATATAATGCTCGTATATCTTTGATGTTTGAATATCCAGATGAAACTTCGGCTAGCATGGCCTCATCAACAATTACTATGAATAATTTTGAAATTATTGAATGTGGAAATGCAAAAAATCCAAATTGTGGAACAAGTACTGTAACATTCTCTAATTTAAATATTGTAGACGACACTGTAGATTTTGAAGTAAATCCAAATATGCAAATAGGGTATTGGTATAGAGTAGAATTTATTTCAGATGGCGTGACAGACATAGAGGGAAATCCTGTTATAAATGATTATGTTTGGTCTTTTAGAATTAATCCAAATGGAGAAGAATGCAAACCAGATAAGTTAAGAATTGAACCAGATAACAAAAGTTATGTTTATGGTGCAAATAATAGACCCCCACTTCCAATTATATATTCAACTCATCTCATACAAACAATGGGTTGTTATCATTGCAATAATTCTTATAATTATGATTGGGATAAATTTTCTGTGCCACCATATTCCACTGACTTAATAGGAAACATAAGCAATTTTCATGCATCTCATACGCCAGTTGTTTTAAATAGTCTTGGTAAATTAGGAACCGTTGGAATAAGAGCAACAAATACAGAACTACTATTAACAGATACAACAAATTTAAAAATTACAGGAAATTGTAATATTTTTAATGAAGTTTCTTCTGATGACGAAAGAGAGCAAAGGTGTATAGATGAAAACGATAACTATGACTGTTGTTGGAATTCAGTTGCTTATAAATGTGAAAATCTTGGAAGTCCTGTTTGCAGGTTTCCGTATGTAAAAAATTTACGATGCATAACGGGTAGCACATATGGCGAAGTTTCTCAATTGGGTTCACCTTCTCCAATAGTAAATTCAATAGGAACACCAATTGATTCAATAATACACGCACAGTTTGCAAAAAGTGGTACAAGCACAGTTCAAATGAATACAAGTACATATGCACCTTCTACAGCTATTATAGTAAAGAATTGTGGAACGGGTGCAACGCCATCAACGGTGTGTTATCCTTTTACAAATATTTCATTAGCTACAAATCCACCACAGACAAGCTCTATTGTAAATTATAGCCACGTCAATTTTGCAGAAGATACCTGGTATGAAGTTACTCTTACAGATAATATAAAAGATATATACGGATATGCCCTACAACCAAAGACGTGGACTTTTAAAACAGGAACAGATGTTTGCAGAGCAACAAATGTAAGTGTAGCCCCAAATAAGAAAACTTTAAATATTGGAAACACACAACCATATTCAGCGCTTTGTCATGATAATAGTTGTAATATTTGTACAGCATCCAATAACTTTAATTGGAATATTAATCCAGCCATTATTGCTTCATTGGAACCAATCGGAAGCATTGCAACGGCTACAGCAAGTTCTTCTGGGGTAGCAACCATTACTGCAACAAACATAGATTTAAGCCTCTCAGGAAAAAGTATTTTGAATGTTAGATCTGGTTCAGATGGTCCTATAGTGCCGACATCTACATTACCCGCATTTAAAATTATTAGTAAATATCCAACAGGAAATAGTGAGTGTCCAAATACACTTATAAAGGTTAATTTTTCATCAATAGTTGATTATAATACACTTTCAAATAATATTCAGATATCGGGTGGTGGATCCAATGTTTCCTTTGATTATTATACAAGTAGAGTCGGAGAGACTGAGTCAGAGCTGAGGCTTAATATAACAAGTGTACTAGCCACTTCAACTGAGTATACTGTTTCACTCAAAAAAAATGAAATAAAATCAATATATGGAGCCAATCTCGAATGTGGTGATTTAAATTCTGATGGACCTAGTGATTCTGTAGATTCACAAGTTTGTTTTTGGAAATTTACAACTGCCGCAAGTGTTTGTGAATTAAATCATGTGTATATTACAAAGCCATTGAATCATTATTATGAATTCAACCAGCCAGCTGTATCAGAAACATTTATTGCAGAAGGAAGAACATCTTCGGGTAAACCAATAGTTCCATTAACAGGTGTTTATGACTGGAAATTTACATGGAGTTCTCTAGATTCATCTTTGATAACGGTAAGTCAATCAGATAATTCTGGGAAGGCAACAATTACTTCTCAAAATAAAAATGGCAAAACAAAAGCAAAAGTTATTGCCTCTACTTCATCCCCAGCTATTGGATATTTGGGAGGAAATCTTACAGATCAAGCAGAAGTTGAACTATTTATGTGTAATAATGTTTGGAAATATGAAGACACAGATTTCAATTTTGAATTAAAATATTGTAGAGACGGGGGATTGCCAGCACTTACATATTCTCCTCTTATAAAAAATTCGAGCTCTACGCCAGATGGACTATTAAGAGAATATATATTTACATATGACGATTCAATTGCAATGAATATAAATGAAAGTGATTTGAAAAATGGAGATACGGTTTTGACTCAAGTTGGAATAAGTGGAATTTTTGACAATAGATTCGGACTCAAAATGATTGCTAAGGTTTTTGGAAATTTGTTTAAAGGATTATTCAATAAAGCTTTAGCAGATATATCCTCTTATCGAGACGATATTTTTGGTTTAAGAATTTATGAAAATCCATATCATGTTTCAGCTATTGATTGGTATAAATATTCTGGCGTTATAGATTTTCAAGGCAATCCGCAATCTAAAACAATAGATTCTTATCAAGGAATTATTGATGGAAGAACAACTTATGTAAATGCTTCAAATATAGAGGATATCACAGCCTGGACAAATATATATTTGATTTCAAAAAATCAAAGCTCTTCCCCACAAACTACAAATATATTTAATCAGTTGTTAAATAATTGGAGATTTAATACAAACACAACTATAGATAAAATAAATTTAATAAAAGATACAAAGAGATGGGAAGATTTGAGATCTATAGAGAAAAAAATAAATAGTTATGGAGATAGAAATAAATATTGTTATAGTGACACAATAAGAAATATTAAATGTAGCATAGATACAGATTGTAGTATTGTAAATGATACAGCGACTTGTATGTCTATATATCCATCTTTGCAAAGCGGTACATATCAAAATGGCATTACAACTTCCCTGTGGCCGTCTTGGAATCAAACGCTTGGATCAGAAATTGGAGGCTCTTTGCCACTTGACCCAGATAATGTTTTTACAAATTGTACAAGTTCATGTGCATTATGTGACCCACAGACTTGTTGGGATGATGTAAATCATACATTTTATTGTCCAACTGGATCAAAACTTTATTATTATCAGTATCAGAGTGGAGGTTTAAATTATACATTGTATGGTTCACTTACATTTACTGATTGGGGCGGCAATAATAATCCAGCAAATCCCAATGCTACTATAAGACTAACAAATCAAGATGTTTGTCACGATTACACACCCATTGAGTTGACATGTGGCAACGAAGTTATAGATGAAGGAGAAGAATGTGACACCAATTCAAAACTTATTTGTGAGGGTTTTTATAATGAGATGTCTATTGGATGTGGAGAAGATTGTAGGTGGCAATATCCTCCCGTAAGTAATCCATGCTATGGTAAATGTGGAGACGGCATAGTCCAGTCTAGCTATGGAGAGGAATGTGATGGAACACTTGTCACGCTAAATAATGCAACATGCGAGAATTGTAGATGGATTTGTGATCCTGGATATGATATGGTTGATAATTCGTGCGTTGTTATACCAATTTGTGGTAATAATATAATAGAAGAAGGAGAAGTATGTGATAGAAATTCAATTTTAATAGCTAACGCTGATTGCGAAGATAATTGTATTGATTGGCGCTGTAAAGAAGGTTTTGTTCTTGTTGGCGGGGGTCTATCTGGTTCAGCAACAACAAATTATTGCGCTCCAGAAGCATCAATAATCCCAATAACAAATTTCCAACAGTAAATTCATCGTACTAAATTCATAAACCATTAATGCATTAAATATTTTGGATATATGAAATTAATATTTTTTTGTTATAATTAGTAGGATTATTTGTTTTTCAGGTCAAATTTATGTTATAATAAAATCACCTAAATAGGTGATTTTATGTTTGATGAATTAGAGAATAAAAATTCCCAAATGAACAATAATTTAGTTCAATCCAAGGACAATTTGATTGACGATTTTGAAGTTGTAGATGGATCAATAAACAATAATTCAAATGAGGCCCAAAACGCCAGGGATTTATTGAAAATAGAAAAATTAAATAATTCTCCAAAAAACAATACAAAAACAGAAGATATATTTTCCAAAACAGATACATTTGTAGGTGCTAATGTTATAAGGCCGGGTAGTATTGCACCAAAAGAGCCGATAAAAAATTACGAAGAACTTATTAAAGAAGTAGATAGTGTTCAATCAAATAGAATAAAACCATATTATTTTTTTGTTGGCATAATTATTATTTTATTGATTGTTGGAACAGGCGGTTTATGGGCCTACAAGAAATTTTTTAATTCTACAAGAGATTCTGGCAATGTTGTTTTAAATACAGATACCAACGAAACAATTAATTTGGTAAATACTAATGTTAACAATGATGAAATTACAAATAATACAGAAGAGATAATTATTGAAGATACATATCCAGTTTTAGAAGACAAGGATGGCGATGGATTATTAGATCAAGATGAAATAGAAAAATACAATACAAACCCAAATAATCCCGATACAGATGGAGATGGTCTTTTTGATAAAGAAGAAGTTTTGATTTACAAAACAGATCCAAATAATCCTGATACAGACGAAGATGGATATACAGACAAAGAAGAAATTGATAATAATTATAGCCCAACTGGACCAGGAAGACTTTTGAATTTGAATCCAATCATAGAAATAATAGAAATAGAAGAAATTAAATCTCTAAACTCAGAAATTGATACGTCTTTTTGGGTATCCCAAAATATATTGGGCATAGAAATTAAATATCCAAAAGAATTTATTTTCAGTGAATCTCAAAATAAAATCTCCATATCCTCAGAAGACAAATCTTTCAATATGGAAATTGAAATTAGAGACAATAAATTAGAATTTGACTTTGTAGATTGGCTTTTGACACAGCAAGATTATCCGGCATTTAATCAAGAACAGATAAAAATAAATAATTATGATGCAATTGTTGTAACAAGCAGTGATACAAATTGGATGGCAAAGAATTCAATTTTTATAAATCATAAAGACAAGGTTTATAGCTTTAATTATTTTGGAAATGACACTCAAGATACTAATCTAAAAATATTTGAGTCAATTATATTATCTTTTAATGTAAAATAGTATGTTTCAAGATTTTGATCAAGGAAATAGCGAACAAAATTATAGCCAAATTCCAGCACAAAAAGTTTTTGAAGATGATTCCAATAATCAGAATGATTTGATTTCAGGAGAACAACAATTTATTCCTGAAAATGATAGTATTCATTCAATGCCAGATAAATTTCTTGTTCCTGGACAAGCACAAAAAAAGCCAACAAACTGGATTCTTGTGATGGTTATTGTTTTAATGATTATTGTTGTTTTGGGTGTTGCTGCTTTTGGGTTTTATTTTTTGGTAATTAAGAAAGCAGAAGAACCAAATAGTCTTTTAAATTTAGAACCCAATGAAAACACAACAACAACTATAGATATTCCAGTAGAGGACTTATCAACATCACTGCTAAGAGACAAAAAAAGAATTAAAGATATAGAAGAGTTAAGAAGTGCACTTTCTTTGTATTTTTCTGATAATAATAAATATCCAAACACATTAAATGGTTTGAGTAAATATATAAAAGAAATTCCGAAAGATCCAAATTCTGATGTAGAAGACTATAGTTATCAATTAGATATTAACAATAATAAATACAAATTAATTTTTAGTTTAGAAGAAGGAGGTGTTGCTGGAAATTTGACTTTATTATCAGGTAGATATCAAGCAACCCCAGAGTTAATAGAAAGCTTCAAAGAAGAGCCAGAAGAACCAGAAGAACCAGAGGAGCCAGAAGAACCAGAAGAACCAGAGGAGCCAGTATTGCCACTTACACCACCAAAAGGAGAAGATATGGATAATGATGGTCTTACGGACAAAGAAGAGAGCTTGTTTAATACAGATAAAAACAAAATAGATACGGATGGAGACGGTTATTTGGATAAGGAAGAGTTATTGACCCTTTATGACCCAACAAAAGCAGGAGAAAAATTAGTGAACAATGTGTCCATAGCAAAAGTATATATAAATGAAAAACAAGATTATTCTATAATCTATCCAGGTAAATGGAGATATGAAGAAAAAAATTCAGACGCTTCCGCAGTTACCTTTCAGGAATCAGTTGGTATGGATTTTTTCCAAATAGAAACAAAAGAAAATCCACAAAACATGACTCTTAAGACTTGGTATCAAAACATGTCTCCAGATTCAAATCCAAATGATTTAGAAAATTTTTCAAACAACAATGAAGTGTTTGGGTTTAAATCTAAAGACGGTTTTAGTGTTTATATCGCAAGAGGTTCAAAAATTTATATAGTTTCCTATATTATTGTAAATCAAGACAGTTTAGAGTATTCTTCTGCTTTTGAAGTATTTCTTCGGGCTTTTAAATTTATAGTAAAATAAATGTTGAATATTTTGATTAAAGAATTTTCTATAGAAAAATGGTTTAAAAAATCACTAGAAAAAATTTTAGCGTTTGAAAAAATAAAAGATGAAAACATTTCAACGGTTGTTTGTGGAGATGAACTAATTAAGAATTTGAATAAAAAGTACAGAAAAAAAAATAAAACGACAGATGTTTTGAGTTTTGCAGAAATTGATTCAATCGCTGAATACAAAAACATAAACAAAAAATATTTAGGAGAAATTTTTATAAATTATTCACAAGCGAAAAGGCAGTCAAAAAATATAAAAAAAGAAATGATAAATTTATTTGTGCATGGTTATTTACATCTAAGGGGTTATTTACATGAGGAGGACGAACAAGAAAAAAAAATGAACGAAAGAGCAAATAAATTAATCAAAAGCGTGGGGATTAGATTTTAGAAGAATTAAAATTCATTATTTCACAACTTATTATTTTTGAGTTATAATTAATAATAAACATAAACTTTATAATAAAATATGAGAAGAAATAAAATTATAACAGGATTAGATATTGGTTCAAATATCATAAAAGTTGCCGTTGCTCAAATTGATGGAAATGATAATTCCTTACAAATAATAGGAGTAGCAGAAAACCCATCAAATGGTATTATAAATGGTAATATTGTAAGCATAGAAGATGTTGTTAGTTCTATTTCTTCTACATTTGAAAAAGTCGAAAGAATAATTGGGATGCCAATAGAGCATGCCGTTGTTGGCATTTCTGGACCCAGTGTAAAATCTATTAATAGTCAAGGCGTTATTGCTGTTGCCAAGGCAGACGGTGAAATAAAATTTGAAGATATTGATAGGGTTCTTGAAGCAGCACAGACAATTGCTGCCCCACCAAATTATGAAATATTACATGTTATACCAAGACATTATAAAGTTGATAATCAAGACGATGTAAAAGATCCAGTCGGAATGAACGGAGTTAGACTTGAGGTAAACGCTCAAGTAATAATGACGCTATCTTATCAAATTAAAACAATTACAAAATGTATCTACAGAACGGGGGTAGATATTAAGGATTTGGTATTTTCTATTTTGGCTGATGCAGAATCAGTTTTGAGTAAAGAGCAGAAAGAGCTGGGAACAATTTTAATAAATATTGGAGCCGCTACAACAGGGATTGCTATTTTTGAAGAAGGTGATCCTATTCATATAGCGGTTTTGCCAATCGGCTCTTCTCATATTACAAATGATTTGGCGATAGGGCTTAGAACATCAATAAAAACTGCAGAGCAAATAAAAATCAATGAAGCAACATGTATATTAAATCAAGTTAGAAAAAGAGATGACGTTGATTTGTCTTTTTATGATGAAGAAGAAAAGAAAACTCTTATTCCAAGGTCAGAAATAATAAAAATTACAAGAGCAAGAGTAGAAGAAATTTTTGACATGGTTTCAAAAGAATTAAAGAAAATAGAAAGATTTGGTATGCTTCCAGCTGGCGTTGTTCTTACCGGTGGAGGTTCGAAATTGAATGGTATAGTTGATTTGGCAAAAGAACAATTGAAATTACCAGCATTTTTGGCTAAGCCAACGATGGTAAGTTCTATATCAGACAAAATTCATGACATTAGTTATAGTAATGTTTTGGGACTTATTTTGTGGGAAATGAAAAATGGAGGACACAAAACTATTGGTACATCATTTGACGGTAGCGGTGGAATTGCATCAAAATTCAAAAAATTATTTAAATCAATAATTCCATAATAATGACAGGAAGGAAAAAAGCCATGAAAAAAGGCAAAGAAATAAAACCAGAAATTGAAACATTTGCAAAAATAAAAGTTGTTGGTGTTGGCGGATCTGGTGGTTCTGCTATAAATAGAATGGTCGGAGATGGTATAAGAGGTGTGGAATTTATAGGTATTAATACAGACGCACAGGCTTTGAGTAATTCTGGAGCAAAGCATAAAATTCAAATAGGAATAGAAACAACAAAGGGGCTTGGTGCTGGAATGAATCCAGATGTTGGGACCAGGTCAGCAGAAGAAAACATCGAAGAAATAGAAGGTGCCTTAGAGGGTTCCGATATGGTTTTTATAACCTGTGGGCTTGGTGGCGGAACGGGAACTGGTGCAGCTCCGGTTATAGCAGATATTGCAAAAAACAATGGAGCACTTACCGTTGCCGTTGTAACAAAACCATTTAGTTTTGAGGGGGCACAAAGAAAAGCAATTGCAGACCACGG
The DNA here is from genome assembly GCA_964634645.1 of uncultured Gammaproteobacteria bacterium. Classification (GTDB taxonomy): domain Bacteria; phylum Patescibacteriota; class Patescibacteriia; order UBA1558; family S5-K13; genus CAZWKI01. The sequence goes on from CAZWKI010000016.1 coordinate 18,576, forward strand.
ATTTTCAGAACTCGAAAATCGAGTTGATACAATAATTACAATTTCTAATGATAAAATATGGAATGTTTTAGATAGAAAAACTTCTTGGCCAGAAGCACTTCGTGCGGTTGATGGAATATTGCATCAAGGAATTCAAGGAATTTCAGAAATTATTACAATTCCTGGTATGATAAATGTAGATTTTGCAGATGTAAGAGCTATTATGGAGGATGCAGGGTCTGCTCTTATGGGAATTGGTCGTGCAAGCGGTGAAGATAGAGCAAAGAGAGCAGCAAAAGAAGCGGTTGATTCACCACTACTAGATGTTTCAATTGCAGGTGCAAAAGGAATATTATTTACAGTAACGGGTGGAGATGATTTGGCAATGTTTGAAGTAAATGAAATTGCTGAAATCATTACTGCATCAGCGGATGGAAATGCAAAAATTATTTTTGGTACAGTAATAGATGATTCAATGAAGGGTGAAATAAAAGTAATGGTAATTGCTACTGGTTTTGAGAATTTCGAAGTTCCGATGAAGGAAATATCAAAATCAAATAGTTTTTATATACCAAGCAAATATGTAAACTCAATGAACAATCCGAGCGTCAAGAAATTTGAAAGTAAATCAGTTCAAATGAAATCATCCACAAGGGATATAGAAGACGCTGATGAAACAAAAGAAGAAGAAATTATAGATAATATTGATAATGAAGATTTCGTTGAAGACAATGAAGATATAAAGGACAATAGTGTTTTTTACAATAGAAAAAAATCAGATGATACCCAAAATTTTAATTTGGGTATAGAATCAAATGACGAATTAGATATACCAGCATTTTTGAGAAGAAAAATAAAATCTTAAATTTTTAAAAAATATGCAATGTCCAATATGTGGAGATGATACAAAGGTTTTAGACTCAAGAGTTGCATCAGATGGAATAACCGTTAGAAGAAGAAGAGAATGCACGAAATGTAGTTTTCGTTTTTCAACCATTGAAGAAATAGAAATCCTTGATCTAACAGTAATAAAAAGAGATGGCAGGAGAGAGGCATACAACAAGGAAAAGTTAAGATTGGGAATAAAAAAGTCTCTTGATAAAAGAAATCACAGCGAAGAAGAAATTTTTCAGTTAATAAGAGACATTGAAACACATTTACAGAAAATGAAAAAGGACGAAGTTAACTCATCTCAAATAGGTGATATAATAATGAATCATTTAAAAAAATTTGACAAAGTTGCCTATATTAGATATGCATCAGTTTATAGATCTTTTGAAGACATTGATGAGTTCAAAGAAGAGCTAAAAAATTTAACAAAAAAATAAAATATATACATGGAAGAACAAGAAAAAAGAACAATAGAAGAACTGCTTCAAGAAAATCTAAGGCTCAATAGAGAAATTCATGAAATATGTATTAAATTGAAGAAATACATGCATACGGCACAAATTTTGGGTGTTATAAAGACACTTATAATAATTATCCCAATAGTGGTTTCTATTATGATTCTTGTTCCTTTATTTAGAGAAGCTCTTCCCCAACTTAAAATACTTATGGGATATTCAGATATAAATTCTTTATTAAAATGAAATATTGTAATTAAGCTATTTTTAAGGATAATTACCTCACAGTAAAGTGAGGTTTTATTTATTAAAAATATCAATTTTGTGGTAAAATAATAGTATAGTAAAAGCGGTAGCATTCCTAAAAACAAAGGAAGATTTTTGATTAAATTTAAATCATGAGCAAAGAAAACATAAAAAAAATCATCAGATTGATAATAATAGATATCTTTTGGGAAATAATATATTTTCCTATCTGGTGGTATTCGGTCGGTCTTTTGGGGGCCTTTAAATTTGCTATAAGAGAAACAAAACAAGATTGGAGAAATAGGGGATTGTCCATAAGTTTTAGGTTTCTTTTCAAGCCCATGTATTCGCAAAATGATTTCTGGGGGAGATTTATTAGTTTTTTTGTTAGATTAATTGTATTGATTTTTAAGGTATTTATATTTTTGATTTTTGTAGTAATTTATGTAAGTATTTTTTTGATATGGGCATTGCTTCCATTAATTGTTGTAAGATTTATTTATATAAACTTTAAATTTTTAACATAATGGATTTTTTAGATAAATCAAAAATTAGTTATTGCGATAAATGCAAAATTGGAGAAAGTTGTAATTTTTGTCATGGTCATAAATATTTTATTACTATAAGCGATAAGCTAATTTATTTTGAATATTCTTTTGATGACTTATCTATCAAAATAAATCAGATTAAAGATATTGTGCGGGCGATATTAAATTCCATTCTTTTTGTTATTTCTTTGCTAGGAATATTTGCTATGTTGCGACATATTTATCTTATAGAAATAAATTCTTCAAATATATTTTCTATAGAAAGTTGGTTGGGATTATACCCACTTGTTTTTTGGATTTCAATATTGTTTACAATGTTTTTGACCTATAGAATGAAAAGTTATGGTCATACAAAAAAGAAGGTTGTTAAGTATCCATTAAATAATTCTTCTTTTGGAAAAAATAGAAAAGGAGAAACAAAACCAAAATTGGAGCCTATTAATGTTTATGATTCATTTGATATAAATGTAAAAAAATATATTGTTAATTCTTTTTATATTTCTAGAAAAAATGGATTTAATAATGTTTTACCGATACATCTATTTTTAGCACTACTAGAAGATGATTCACTGTCCTTGATTTTTGCAAGACTTGGAATAGACAAATCTTCTTTTAGAGAAAAAACATCGTTAATTTCATGCTTCTGGTTAATTATATCA
>CAZWKI010000016.1:21363-22635 GCA_964634645.1 uncultured Gammaproteobacteria bacterium
AAAAAACAACAAGATATATGAAAAGTATGGTCTCACAAAATAATGGATTGTCGGATTTTGATCTTGTTATGTTTAACTCTTATTATATTGCTAGTAAATCTACATTTAGTCATATAAACGTTGGTCACGTTCTAATGTCTTTGGTTATGACAAATGAAGTTATTTTGGAATTATTTTTAGATTCGGGTATAAATATTGATCAAATCAAAAACGTTATAGAGTGGATTAGACTAGGAGATGTTTTAAGAGAATCATATAGAAGAAGCAGATCTGTGGCGATATTTAAGCCAAAAGGAGACATGAACAGAGCAATGACAGCTGTTGCAACGCCATACTTGGATAGTTTTAGTGAAGATTTAACTATGCTTGCAAGAGATGGCTATTTATCGGCAAATATTATTAGAGAAGAAAAATTGCAAGAAATATTTAGATCCATAGAGACAAACGACAAAAGCGTTTTATTGGTTGGTTATCCGGGGGTTGGAAAAGACAACATTATAAATTCTTTGGCAAATCTTATGTCGACCGAAGATGTTCCAAGTCTTTTGCAAGATAAAAGATTAGTTTCATTATCACTTTCAAGATTTGTTTCATTTGCAGCATCGGAAGGTAGAGTGCAGGAGAATTTTTTGAGACTTATGAATGAAGTAATAAGAGCTGGAAATATAATTTTGATTATTTCTAATATCCACAACATGGTGGGAGTATCTTCTCAAGGAATAGAAAATATTGATTTATCGGAAGTCTTGTTAGATTTAATTTCCAAATATAATGTAATGATTATAGGCACTTCAGACCCAAAAAGTTATTCGAAATATTTAGAAAACCACCCCATTGCAACTGTTATGTCAAAGATAGAAATTTTAGAACCAGATTTCAATGAAACGGTTCAAATATTAGAATCAAAAACTTTTTCTGTTGAATATAAATATAAGGTATTTTTTTCTTATCAAGCATTAGAGAGAATTGTAAAACTTACAAATAATTATTTTCATGATCAACCTCAGCCGCTCAAATCAGTAAAAATTTTAGAGGAAGTTGCTATATTAGTAAAAAAACAACAAGGCGAAAAAGAACCCAACCAGTAAGATCAAGAACGTCGCAAGGAACATCTGACTCAGCGTGAGGGAAAAGACTCGGGGTGCATGCAGCCCTCGGGAGCGCACATGGGCAGGGGCGTTGTGCCACGCATTCCGCAGCAGCTCCGCACCTTCTGCCGAGATGCCGTTCTCAAGGACATCGATCTATACGGAATCACGGAGGTGCCCCGGG
>CAZWKI010000017.1:0-19273 GCA_964634645.1 uncultured Gammaproteobacteria bacterium
AACCAAGGATATTCTGTCCTCCTTAATCTGAGGACAGAATGTTCTCTGATTTTTAGAATGCAAATAGAATTAAAAGTGCTATAACAAGACCGTAAATACCCGTTGATTCAGCAACAGCCATGCTAGCAAACATTAGGGGCACTATTTTGTTGCTTGCCTCTGGATTTCTGCCAATAGCCGCTAAAGAATTGCCCCCTATAATACCTTCACCAATTCCGGGTCCTATTGCAGCCATTCCTACTGCAATTCCCGCACCTATAAGTTTTGCCGCTTCTGCGTCCATATTTTTTTTATCCTTATTCCCAATTTTTAATTAGGATTAATTAATTAATCTTATTAATTAAATATTTAAGCCAAACCCTTTTCCATTTCTCCATTACTCGCACTTTCTGATGCCATTTTTATAAATATTAAAGTTAATACTGAAAATACAAAAGCCTGAACTATTGCCGTTAAGAGTCCCAAGAATTGAAATGGTAATGGTGCAATAAAGGGGGCCAAAAACAAAATTACTGACGACAAAACTTCACCAGCAAAAATATTACCAAATAGACGGAAAGAAAGAGAAACTATTTTTGCAATTTCACCGACAATATCCATAAGCCCCAAAAAAACATCTAATAGTCCTTGAGCCAATATTCCAAATTGTAATCGGCCTTTAAATATTTCTGAGAAAAATTTTATTACACCAGAAAAATTTAAAAATTTGAATATATATCCAAAAGGACCAAGTACTATAATTGCAACTATTTGGGTTGTAATTACCGATATTATTGTAAGAACGAAAACCAAGCTATAGTCAGCAACAATAGCTCTAAAAAGAGGAACAAATCCGCCTTCTGTTTTTATTGATATGGCAGCTTGTCCAGGAATAAAAGTTGATAAATTAGCTATAAGAATGAAAAAAAACATTGTAAATACAAGTGGAAAAACTTTTTTTGCTTTTTTATGACTCCCGATAACACTTATTACAAAGCTATATGCTCCTTCTATTAGCATTTCAAAAATATTTTGTAATCTTCCGGGAACTAATTTTAGAGATTTTTTTATGTATAGAGTTACTGTCATTAACAATAAGCTTAAACATATTCCCCAGAAGAAAGAGTTTGTAACAGGAAATGATTTTATGTAAAACAGTATTTGTGGCGCCAAAGATACTTTCTCCATATTCTATGTGTTATCTTTATTATTTATTTTTTCTAATTTTTGTTCGTTATCAATATTTTTATCGTTTTCTTTTTCAACGGGATATATTTTATGAAAATCCCCTATTAATTTTTTTATTTTTATGAATGTTAAAATATTTGTAACAATAAAGGCAACAACAACTCCAGAAATAAGCATTATTGGTTTTGTATTAAAAATATAGTCCAAAACAAAACCAATGATAAGAAACACAATAAGAGGACCAAGAATAGAAAAAGCATTGTAAGTAATCATACCCAATGCCAATTCTTTCATGCTTGTTGGTTTTTTTAGTAATTTTTCTTTTTTAAATTTTTTAACCATTATAATTTTAAAAAAATATATAAAAAAATGTATTTTCAAAATACGCAACAATTATATACTTATTTAATTCTCTGGTCAATAGTACAAAATTTTTTTAATTAAAAAAAGCCTATAAAAACAGGCTTTTATTAAAACAAGATTTTACAAGATTTTTAAATAAAAATAATTAAAAACAACAAAGAGACTATTGATATTAATTTAATGAGTATATTAAGAGACGGACCAGACGTGTCTTTTAAGGGGTCTCCAACTGTGTCGCCTACAATAGCGGCTTTATGATGATCGCTATTGTTATCGTGTTTATCACCAGATTCTATGTATTTCTTTGCATTATCCCATGCACCACCTGCATTTGACATAAATATTGCCATTAAAAATCCAGTTACTATTGATCCAGCCACGAGTCCAGTAAGTGCATTTATTCCAAGCACGAGACCTATTATTACTGGGGCTGCTACTGCTATTATAGAAGGTAATATCATTTCTTTGAGGGCTGCTTTTGTTGAAATTTCAATACATTTTTCGTGATCAGCCTTTGTTTTACCGCTCATGATTCCAGGTATTTCCTTGAATTGTCGTCTTACCTCTTCTACCATTTTAGATGCGGCTTTTGATACAGCATTCATTGTGAGTGCTGAAAATATAAATGGCAACAAGCCACCTATAAAAAGGCCAACCATAACATTAGGCTCAGTTAAGTTGATTATGGTGCTTATTCCTTTTTGTCCAAGTATTTGAGTAAAACTAGAAAATAAAGCCAAAGAAGTTAATCCAGCTGAACCTATTGCAAAACCCTTTCCTATCGCTGCCGTTGTGTTTCCAACAGCATCTAAACTCTCGGCCCTACCTCTTACTTCTTCCCCCATATTTGCCATTTGAGCAATGCCAGCCGCATTGTCAGCCACGGGTCCATATGAATCAGTTGCAAGTATAATTCCAAGGGTTGATAGCATACCAACAGCAGATATTGAAATTCCGTAAATACCCATTAGCTTATATGTAAGAATAATCGCAATGGAAATTACCAAAATAGGAACTACAGTTGATATCATTCCGACAGATAGTCCTTGAATTATATTTGTTGCAGCGCCCGTTTCAGAGTGCTTTGCTATTGTTCTAACAGGTTTTTTGTAATGAGAGGTGTAATATTCTGTTGAAAGGCCGATTATTATTCCAGAGGCTAGTCCAACAAGAGTTGAATAGAATATTCTTATATCACTTCCAGTTTTTGTTATTATAAAATATGAAATTATAAGCATTAATATTGCGGCCCCAAAAATACCTCGATTTAATGCAGAATGTATTTTTTCTCATTTTTTGTTTTTACGAAAAAACCCCCTATTATTGCAGCAAATATTCCACAGGCAGATAATATTAAAGGTAATGTTATGCTTATGTCTGTTTTTATTAAAACAGCGCCTATTATCATTGTTGAAATTATTGATTGAACATATGATTCATATAAATCTGCGCCCATTCCAGCAACATCGCCTACATTATCTCCTACATTGTCAGCAATTGTAGCCGGGTTTCTTGGGTCATCTTCCGGAATACCTTCTTCTATTTTACCAACCAAGTCTGCCCCTATATCAGCTGCTTTCGTATAAATTCCGCCTCCAACCCTTGCAAAAAGCGCGACAAGAGAAGCTCCAAAACCAAAGCTATAAAGTATATTTGAGGATGTATAATTTATAATTCCGCCTGATATCAAAAATATTATTAAAATACCCATTAATCCAAAACCAACAACAGAAAGTCCCATTACAGAACCAGAGTCAAAAGCTATTTTTAAACCAGAGTTTATATCCTTTTTACAGGCAACAGCAGTTCTAGAATTGGCTTTTGTTGCTATTCTCATGCCTATATTTCCAGCAAGTGCTGACAAAAAAGAGCCAAGAATAAATGCAAATCCAGTCATCCAATTATTCATAAAAACACTCAAAAGAAAAGCTATAATTATTACAAATATAGACAAAACTTTATATTCTTTATTTAAAAAAGTCATAGCGCCTTTGTGTATTGCTCCTGCTATGTCTTTTATTTTTTCATCCCCAGCGTCTTTTTTTGATATTCTTCTGCTGAGAATAAAACTATACAATATCGCTATTATTGACGCACTAAATACGAATAATATTGTTTTTGACATGTATTTTTATTAATAATTGTTTACGGTAGATATATTACAATAAAAAATAGATAAAATCAATTATTGTAATAAGAAATAATTTTAATTTTGACTATGTTTTTTAAAAGGTTTAGAATTGTAATATGAATAAATTTGAAATCAAATTAAACGCAGAGCAAAAACAAGCCGTTGAATATGGAGATGGACCATTGCTTATAGTGGCCGGCGCTGGAACTGGTAAAACTACAGTACTTACAAAGCGTGTTTATCATCTTATAAAAAGTAAGGGTTTGGAGCCAGAAAATGTTTTGGCTCTTACTTTTACAGAGAAAGCAGCAAAAGAAATGGAAGAGAGAATTGATGTAATGCTTCCATATGGATACTCAGATTTATGGGTTATGACTTTTCATGGTTTTTGTCAGAAAATATTAGAGGAAAGTGGAATACATATTGGACTCCCCAGTAATTTTAAAGTGTTAGACGAGACAAGCGCCTGGATGATGATTAGAAAAAATTTGGATAAATTTGATTTGGATTATTACAAACCACTTGGGAATCCTACGAAATTTATAAAAGACTTACTCAAACATTTTTCAAGATGCAAAGATGAATTAATTTCGACAATTGATTACTTATCTTATGCAGAAAAATTGAGATTAAACAAAGATCTCACAAATAATGAAAACGCTGATTTTGAAGTTAGAAGAATAGAGGAGCTTGCAAATGCATATCATACGTATCAGAACATTTTGCTTGAAAACGATTTTCTAGATTTTGGGGATTTGATAACTTATACAATAAGGTTATTTAGAGAAAGACCAAATATTTTAGAAAAATATAGGGACCATTTTCAATATATTTTGGTAGATGAATTTCAAGACACAAACCATGCTCAGTATGAGCTTATAAAAATTTTAGCAAATCCCAAAAACAATATTACCGTTGTAGGAGATGATGATCAGAGTATTTATGCATTTCGTGGAAGTTCTATGAATAATATTTTGGGATTTAAAAAAGATTACAAAGATGCAAGGGAAATTTTTATTACAGACAATTATAGATCAACTCAGGATATTTTGGATTTGGCTTATGGATTTATACAATTAAATAATCCAAATAGACTGGAAGTAAAACTTGGAGAATTGAATAAAGACAAAAAACAGACACTAAACAAAAAATTGAAATCACATAAAGAAGAGGCGTCAGAAATAGAAACAATTGTTTCCGAGAGTGAAGAAGATGAGGCAAGGGATGTAATAAATAAAATTTATGAAATTTTGAAGCGAGAAAAAAACATTTCTTGGAATGATTTTGCGATTTTGATTCGTTCGAATTCACAGGCAAAACAATTTGTAAGATCATTTGATGAAGCACAGATTCCTTACAATTTTGTAGCTTCTTCTGGACTATATGAAAAAGAAATTGTACAAGATATTATTTCTTATCTCAAATTATTAGATGATTATCATGAATCAACGGCCATGTGGAGAATTTTGAATTTGAAATTTTCTGATATAGATCATAGGGATTTAGTAAATATTTCTCATGTAGCAAAAAGAAAATCAGTGTCCATATTTGAAGTTATAAAAAATAATTTTAAATATTTAAAATTATCAATCAAAACAATAAAAATTTTAGAAGAAGTAGTGAGTTTGATAGAAAAACACACAAAGAAAGCTCCAAATGAAAAGATTTGGAATATAATTTGGGAATTTTTAAATGAAAGTGGATATTTGAAATGGATAGATTCTTTGAAAGAATCAGAAAAACAAGAAATTTTTTCTTATTTAAATAGTTTTTATAAAAAAGTCAAAAATTTTGATAAGGAAAATATTGGAGCAAAAATAAAAGATTTTTTAGAGTTTTTTGAGCTTGAATTAGAATCTGGAGATAAGGGAAAATTGCCAAATAGTGTTGATGATGGGCCAGAGTCAGTGAAGATAATGACAGTTCATGGCGCAAAAGGACTTGAATTTGATTATGTTTTTATAGTAGGACTTGTTGATAAAAGATTTCCAAGTATAGAAAGATCCGAAAGTATTCCAATTCCAGATGAGCTAGTAAAAGAACAAATTTTAGAAGGAGACATTCACTTAGAAGAGGAGAGAAGACTTTTCTATGTTGCAATGACAAGAGCGAGACGCGGACTTTATTTTACTAGAGCAATTGATTATGGTGGTGCAAAATCCAAAAAAGCATCTAGATTTTTACACGAGCTTAATTTGGTTAAAATAGAACAAGAGTTTATAAATGAAAATAAATCTTTTTATGATAAATTTTCAAAAAGAGATGATATAAAAAAAATAGACAAAGAAGATTTGAAAAAATTATTACCAAAACAATATTCATTTTCTCAAATTGCAGCTTACGAGAGTTGTCCAAGACAATATTATTATTCTCACATTCTGAAAATTCCATCAATGGGAAAATATGTTTTTAGTTACGGAAAATCTATGCACTCTACTTTACAGAAATTTTTTCAGCTTCATAACGCAAGAATTTCGGTAAGACAAGAATCGCTTTTTGAAAAAAATCAGAAACAAGATGGCAAAATTCAAGTTTCATACGAAGAATTAATAGATATTTATAAAGAAAATTTTATAGATGATTGGTATGAAAATGAAAACATGAAGAAAAAATATTTTGAACAGGGAAAAAATATTTTAAGAGATTTTTATAAAAAATATGAAAATAATCCACCAAAAGTAAGATTTTTGGAAAAAGGATTTAATATGAAAATTGGGAAATATAGTTTCAAGGGAAGTATAGATAGAGTAGACGATGTGGGTACTGGAGTAGAGCTTATAGATTATAAAACAGGAAGAGCGAAAACAAAATTAGATTTTGACGAAAAACAACAACTTATAATTTATCAAATAGCATATCAAGATGTTTTCAAGGAAAAAGTTGCAAACTTGAAATTTTATTATCTAGATGATAATTCAGAAGTTAATTTTATTGGTACTGAAAAAGATATTAAAAAGGCAGAGGAAAAAATTATTAAAGTCGTTGAAAAAATAAATTCTTGTAACTTTGGACCAAAACCATCTGAACATACATGTAAGTATTGTGATTTTAATAATATTTGCCCCTTTAGACAGTAGAAAGTCCATAAAGTTGTAAAGTTATAAAGAAAATATTAAACCCATAACTTTAAACATTATAACTTTCAACTTTATAACCAATTATATGGATTCAATAAAAGATTTATTAAAAAATAGCATCATCAGAAACAAAATAAAGCCCCAGGTAGAGGCTTGTAGTGTTCTTGATGAATTTAAATCTCTTGTAAAAAATGTTTGGGGTCAAGAAGTTCTTGATATGATAGAGCCGAAATATGTAAAAGAAAAAATTTTGTATGTTCATTGTAATTCATCAGCCGTTGCATCAGCGCTTCATCTTGCAAAGAAAAAACTTGTTGAAGAGTTAAATGACAAAATGCAAGAAAATATTATAAAAGATATTGTGCTTTGGCAGTGATATATTTATTTTATTAAAATAAAAAAGGCATCTTCCGATGCCATTTTTTTGTTATCCTCTTTGGGATTATTGGTCTTGCCTTTCTTTTATTCGGATTACAATCTCACCGATTACGGGTGTTATTGAAGGGAGTTCAGCCATAATTATCATACATCCCATAGCAATCATACAAAGCCCAACAAGTGTGTGTTCGATTCCACCCTTGAAGAAGGCAGCAATCGTAGTAAGGTAAGCTCCAATAAGAATAAGGACAATGGCTAATATTGTTAAAGTTATTATTAGCGTATTCCAGAGTGTTTTCATTGTTCCTCCTGCATTTCAGCTCAGGGCTTATATCCCTTAGTGCTGATGGTAAACATATATTAATTATAGCATATATTTATTTTTTTGTCAATAGTAAACCAAACACATAATTAAGGGCTTATAATTTCACTAAAGGTTGTTTTTCATCAACATTTCTTATATAATTAATTCATGATTTCTGTTAAATAGATATCGAAAGGTTATTTTTATTATCTATCTGAATATTTTTAAGAACATTAAAAAAATATAATTGAGTAATTTTTAAAATAGGATGAATTTACAAAAATTTATTATTTTTATGATTTTAGGAAGCCTACTGAGTCTAGTTGGCTTTTTGATGGTTTTGTTTTTTATAAATCCAAATGAGGCTGGTGTTTTTATTTATTTATTATTTTATTTGAGTTTGGGTTTGTTTTCAGTTGGAACCCTAACTGTATTTGGATTTTTTATAAGAAAATCACTTTCAAAAAAAGAAATGGCTTTTACACAGGTAATTATTTCTTTTAGGCAAGCATTATGGATTTCAATCGTTTTATTAGTTTCACTTTTCTTGCAATCAAGGGAACTTTTAAATTGGATAAATGAAATACTTTTAATATTAACTCTTGGACTTATTGAATTTTTCTTTATAAACACAAAAAACGAAACAGATAAATAATTTTCCCCTTTAAGTGGGATAAAAAATATGGAAAATATACTAAAAAAAATAAAAGATCAAGCAATCAAAGAATTAAAAGATGCAAAGATTTCTGATGAAATAGAAAAATTAGAAAAAAAATATTTAGGACGTAACGGAGAATTCACAAAAGCCATAAAAAATATAAAAGATTTAGCAGAAGAAAAACGACCTATAATTGGAAAACTTGCAAATGAGATAAGAACTGAACTTGAAAATGGTTTTAATGAATTCAGATCTTTTGTAAACAAAGAAGCAAAAGAGATTAAGGAAAAAATTAGTTTTGATCCAACGCTTCAAGCAAACAAAAAAGAAATTGGTCATCTTCATCCCATTACAATTGTTCAAAATGAGCTTATAGATATTTTTAGATCCATGAGTTTTATGGTTCTTGATGGACCAGAGCTTGATGCAGAATATTATAATTTTGAAACTCTAAATATTCCAGAAAATCATCCGGCTCGTGATATGCAAGACACATATTTTATAAAATCAGATAAGGGAATGTATAAATCTCAGAAATTACTATTAAGAACCCACACCTCTAATATGGAGGTTAGGGCAATGCAAGAATATGGAGCACCTCTTTATGCAATATTTCCAGGAAAATGTTACAGAAACGAATCAATAGATGCCAGTCATGATAACACATTTTATCAATTAGAGGGACTTGTAGTTGACAAAGATGCTTCAATAGCAAATTTAATTGCAATAATGAACGAATTTTTATCCCAGTTATTTAAAAGACAAGTGAGAACAAGACTTAGGCCCGGATATTTTCCATTTGTTGAGCCAGGATTTGAATTAGATTTGGAATGTTTATTATGTAATGGTGAAGGATGTGCGGTTTGTAAAAATAATGGATGGTTAGAATTTTTGGGTTGTGGACTCAGTCATCCAAATGTTTTGCGTCAAGGAGGTCTTGATCCAAAAGAATGGAATGGGTTTGCTTTTGGAATGGGCGTGACAAGACTTGTAATGCTTATGTATGGAATAGATGATATAAGACTTATGAATTCGGGGGATTTGAGATTTACTAAACAATTTTAATAAAAGTACTAAGTTATAAAGTCAAAAGTTTATAAAGTTATAAATAATATTATTTTAAAAATTATAATTTTATAACTTTATAACATTAAACTAATCTTATGTTGATATCTCTTAAATGGTTAAAAAAATACGTTGATATTCCAATTAATATGAAGCCAGAAGATCTTGCTTCAAAAATTACGATGTCAATTTTAGAAGTTGAAGATATTATACAACAAGATGAAAATCTTGATAATATTGTGGTTGGAAAAATTATAGATATTAGTGATCATCCAGATGCTAATAAATTAAAAGTAGTCCAAGTTGATGTTGGAAAATATGGAATATTAAAAGTTGTTTGTGGCGGAAATAATTTAAGAAAAGATATGACGGTTCCAGTTGCACTCATTGGTTCGCGTGTGAAATGGCATGGACAAGGAGAGCTTGTTACAATAGAGAAGACAAAAATTAGGGGTATTGAATCAGAGGGTATGATTGCAGCAGCTGAAGAAATTGGTTTGCCATCAAAATATAATATAGAGGGTGGAATTGCGGATTTGAGTTTAGATGAATCTTTTATCGGAATGAACATAAAAGAGGCTCTTAATTTAGACGACGTAATATTTGATATTGACAATAAATCACTTACAAACAGACCGGATTTGTGGGGTCATATTGGAATTGCAAGAGAAATTTCCGCGCTTTTAAATGTGAAGTTTAAATCTTTTAATATCAATGAAAAAATAATTGAACCAATAGATAAATCATGCAATTTTTCTGTTGAAATACTTTCAAAAGAGGCATGTCCAAGATATACGGGAATTGTTGTAAAAAATATAAAAGTTGCAAAATCTCCAGATTGGCTTGTGAGAGATTTGGAAAGCGTTGGTATGAGATCAGTAAATAATATTGTTGATATTACAAATTTTGTAATGATGGACCTTGGTCAACCAATGCACGCATTTGATTTGAGTAAGATAAAAGAATCAAAAATTATTGTAAGATATGCCAAAGATAAAGAGAAATTTACAACGCTTGATGATCAGAAAATAATTTTATCAAAAACCGATTTACTTATTTGTGACAATGAAAAACCACTCGCTATTGCAGGAATTATGGGTGGTAAAAATAGCGAAATAATAAATAGTACTACATGTATATTTTTAGAATCTGCAAATTTTGATGCAACCACAATTAGAAAAACATCGGGCAGATTGGGACTTAGGACTGATTCAAGTTCAAGATTTGAAAAATCACTAGATCCAAATATTACAAAGGAAGCATTACTTAGAGCCGTAGAGCTTATAAAACAATTAGAATTAACATCTTTTACTTGCGGTAAAATTATTGATGAAAATAATTCAAAAAGAATCATTCCAATTATAAATATTTCTCTAGATTTGATTTATAGGAGAATAGGAAAAACAATAGCATTGAAAGATATTGTAAATATATTGGAAAGATTAAATTTTGATGTTAAAACAAAAAAGAATGAGTTAGAAGTTACGGTTCCTTCGTATAGGGCCGGTAAAGACGTAACAATACAAGAAGATTTAATAGAAGAAATAGCAAGAATATATTGCTATGAAAATATTGAGCCCGCTATGCCATTTATAAGACTCAAATCAAACACAATAGACCCAATGGTTTCTTATGAAAGAAGGCTTAAAAATTTTGTATTTCATGATTTGGCATACAATGAAGTATCTAATTATTCTATGATTTCAGAAGAAGACATAAAAAAGCTTGGCTCCAAAACAGAAGACTATATAGAAATCTTAAATGCGGTTTCAAAAAATATAAAATTTTTAAGAAATAGTCTCAGTTTGAATTTATTGAAAAATGTAAGTGATAATTTAAGATATTTCAAAAATTTTAAGCTTTTTGAGGTTGGAAGAATATTCAAAAAAGACAAAGGAGATTTTAAGGCAAATAAAGAAGGAAAAGATTTCTTGCCATTTCAAGATAAGTATTTTGCAATTGCATCAACTGGAAATAAAAATGGATATTTTGATGTTAAGGGCGATTTTGAAATTCTACTCGAACAATTTAATATTAGATTCAAGGCCGTTGTTGCAATCAATAATCTAACAAAAGATGGAACAATGCTAGAATATTTTGTCGATGATCAGAGTATTGGATTTTTGGGAGAACTAAAGGAAGATATTCTAAATAATTTTGATATAAAAGAAAAGGTTTATTATGCAGAGCTCAATATGAGCAAATCTTTGAAATATATAAAAGACAAAAAGGCATATAAACCACTTCCAAAATATCCTAGCATGACACAAGATATTTCAATGTTAATAAGTAGTAGTGTTTTGTGGGAAAACATAGAATCTTCAATTCACTCTATTTCTTCGCTTATAGAAGATATTCAGGTTTTTGATGTTTATGAGGGAGAAAATATTGAAAAAGGAAAAAAATCAATAGCATTTCATATAATATTTCACGACCCCAAAAGAACACTCGTAAGTAAAGAAGTAGAGGATGCAATGAGAGCTATAAAAAAAATGCTTACAGATAGTTTTAAAGTTAAAATAAGAGAACAGTAAATATTTTCAATTTTTAATTTAGCTCGCCTTGTCGTAGCCTACGTGAAGCCAGGCAATTTTCTATTGATTTATTATTAAGCTATTTATTAAATAAAAAATAATAAATAGTAAATCAATTTCAAAATTAGAGAATAATAAATAATAAATCTCGCTCGAGCGAGACAAATAACACTATGTATGAAATAAAAAAAATAATGCCATTTTCTTTGGCAAAATATCTTTCGTTATTAGCTGGGATAATATTTTTATTATCAGGGATAGCTCAACTTGTTTTTTCTACAAACATACAGGCAGGCTTAATTTATATTTTAGTAACGGTCATAGTAGCATGTTTATTTTTTTGGATAGTTGGATATTTATTTGCGATTATTTATAATTGGTCTATATCTAAAACAAGAGGAATTATTATAGATATGGATGAAATAAATTTAGAATCATTGAATAAAATAAAACAAAAAAATGATTTTGAAAAACAAGAAATAAAAAACGAAGAAGAAAAAGATTCTAGTGATAAATTTGTTGTATAATTTAGCCTATTTTAAGCCAAAAAAATCA
This sequence comes from uncultured Gammaproteobacteria bacterium, assembly GCA_964634645.1. Classification (GTDB taxonomy): domain Bacteria; phylum Patescibacteriota; class Patescibacteriia; order UBA1558; family S5-K13; genus CAZWKI01. The sequence continues at coordinate 12,233 of CAZWKI010000017.1, forward strand.
ATCAAAATCATCTTGAAATATAGATGATTTTTTGATATAATTAGTGCAGAATTCACAAGTGATTTTCTTTTATTTTATTAAAAAAATATGACAAAAAACGAAGAAAAAACAAAAAAAGTTGCAAAATATACTGCCGATGAAATTACTGTTTTAAAGGGACTTGATCCGGTTAGACGTAGGCCCGGAATGTATATTGGTAATACTGCTTCAACAGGACTTCACCATCTTATTTGGGAGGCGGTTGATAATGCTATTGATGAAGCAATGGCGGGATATTGCACTGATATAGTTATTAAAATTTTAGCAAAAAATAGAGTTTCTGTTTCTGATAATGGAAGAGGTATTCCTGTTGACGTTCATAAGGTTAGCAAAAAAAGCGCACTTGAAACCGTCATGACAACGCTTCATGCTGGTGGAAAATTTGGTGAAGATGGATATAAAGTTTCAGGCGGTCTTCACGGTGTTGGAATTTCTGTTGTAAATGCATTATCAATCTGGATGAGAAGTGAAGTAAAAAGAGATGGAAAATTATTTTATCAAGAATATAAACAAGGCAAGGCATCTACAAAGTTAATGATAGCGGGGCGTGCAAGCGGAACTGGTACAACACAAATTTTTCAACCAGACCCAGAAATTTTTACAGTACTTGAATTTGACTTAAAAACAATTCTCACCCACATGAGACAACAGGCATACTTGACAAGAGGGGTGAGAATAAAAATTATTGATGAAAGAGATGAAAAATTAAAAAAAGAAGATCAGCCATCATACTCGTTTTATTTTGAGGGTGGTATTGCTTCATATGTAAAACATTTGAATCTAAACAATGAAGCACAGCACGAAAAAATATTTTATGTACAAAAAGAAAGAGATGCTATTCAAGTTGAAGTAGCTCTTCAATATACAAAAGATTTCAAATCCAATATTTATTGTTTTGCAAATAATATTTCAAATCCAGAGGGTGGAATGCATCTTATTGGATTTAAGACAGCACTTTTGAAATGCCTAAATGATTACGCAAAAGAAAATAATATTTTAAAAGAAAAGGACGCTATCCTTACTTCAGAGGATATAAAAGAAGGTCTTACCGCCATTGTTTCAATAAAGCTTCAAGAACCTCAATTTGAAGGTCAGACAAAAGCAAAGCTTGGAAACGTTGAGGCTCGCGGTATTGTTTATTCTGTTTTCAAAGATTATTTTTCAGCATATTTAAATGAAAATCCAAATGATGCAAAATTGATTCTTGCAAAGTGTCTTTTGGCTTCTCAGGCTAGAAACGCAGCCCGATCTGCTCGCGAAGCAGTTCTTAGAAAAGGAGCGCTCAAAGGATTCACACTTCCTGGAAAACTTGCAGATTGTTCAAGTCGCAAAGCAGAGCTCACAGAGATATTTATTGTTGAGGGAGACTCAGCAGGAGGAAGCGCAAAACAAGCAAGAGATAGAAATACCCAAGCAATTTTACCGCTTCGCGGAAAAATTTTAAACGTTGAAAGATCTCGACTTGATAAAATGCTTGCAAACAATGAAATAAAAGCAATTGTTATAGCGCTTGGTACAAATATAGGAGAGGATTTTGATTTAGATAAACTTAGATATCATAAAATTGTTATTATGACAGATGCTGATGTTGATGGAAGTCACATTAGAACGCTTCTTCTTACATTATTTTATAGATATTTTCCCGATTTGGTTCGTTCAGGATATGTTTACGCAGCTCAACCACCGCTTTATCAAATAAAACAAGGAACAAAATCCAAGTGGATTTATAGTGACGAAGAACTTCAATTAGTTATGAAAGAGTGGGGAATTAGTGCGGACGATGTAAAAATAGAAGAAGCATCTGTTGACGCTGAAGCCTTAGCAGACGAGAAAGAAGAAGAAGAAGAAGCTGAAAAAGAAAATAAAAAAACTTCTAACGCTTTCAATGTTCAGAGATACAAAGGTCTTGGAGAAATGAACCCAGAACAACTTTGGACAACAACAATGAATCCAGAAACAAGAATGATGAAAAGAATCACAGTCGAAGACGCCGCTGAAGCAGATGAAATATTTGATAAACTTATGGGGTCTGAAGTTGAAAACAGAAAAAGATTTATTCAAACCCATGCTACAAATGTTAAGAATTTAGATATTTAGATTTCAGATTTCAGATTTCCTGACTACGCCTTAGGCTTCGTCAAGGCGGGTAGGGTTTAGAAATGTTGGTATTATTTATTATAAAAAGTCCTGTTGTTTGGCGGGGCTTTTTCTTATTGACATCTTTTTTTCTTTGATATAATATTATATAAGAATTAGCACTTAGATATTTAGAGTGCTAAAAGAAATAAAATAATTATTAAAGTTTCATCTTTTGATTTCAGGACATTTAATGTGTTTCCTGAAAGCTGAAAGCTGAAACCTGAAAGCTAACAATATGAAATTAAAACCAATTTTTGACAATATTGTAGTCAAAAAAACTTCAAACGAAGAAAAAACAAAAAGTGGAATAGTTCTTCCAGATACAATTGATAAAGAAAAACCACAGCAAGGTGAAGTAATTTCAGTGGGGTCTGGAAAAATATTGGAAAATGGAACAAAATCTCAAATGGAAGTTTCTGTTGGAGATAAAGTTTTGTTTAGAAAATATGCACCAGATGAAATAAAGATTGATGGAGAAGAGTACCTAGTTATGACACAGAGCGATGTTATAGCTATCATTGAAGAATAATCAATCATCAATAATCAATAATCAAATAATAACCAATAATCGAATTTATATTTATAATTAATTATTTTAGGCTGATGGTCTGGCTTCCTAAAAGCTGAAACCTGAAAGCTGAAAGCTAAAAATATGGCAAAACAAATTTTATACAATGAACAAGCTCGTCAAGAAATGAAACGTGGTGTTGATAAGCTTGCAAATGCAGTAAAGGTTACACTTGGTCCAAAGGGAAGAAATGTAGTACTTTCAAGTGGTTATGGATCTCCAACAATTACAAAAGACGGTGTGACAGTTGCAAAAGATATTGATCTTGAAGACAAATTTGAAAACCTTGGAGCAGAACTTGTAAAAGAAGTTGCTTCAAAGACAAATGATGTAGCAGGAGATGGAACTACGACTGCGACAGTACTTGCTCAAGCAATTATTTCTGAAGGAATAAAAAATGTAACATCAGGTGCAAATCCGCTTGCAATTAAATCAGGAATTGAAAAAGGTGTAGAGCACTTAGTAGAAAATTTAAAAAAGATTTCAAAAAAGATTGATTCAAAAGAAGAAATTGCTCAAGTTGCTTCTATTTCAGCAAATGATAAAGAAATTGGTGAAATCATAGCAGAGGCAATGGAATCAGTCGGGAAAGATGGAGTTATAACAGTTGAAGAATCACAAAGCTTTGGAATTACAAAAGAAGTTGTTGAAGGAATGCAATTCGACAAAGGTTATATTTCTCCATATATGATTACAAATCCAGATAAAATGGAAGCAGAATACGAAGAACCATATATATTAATTACAGATAAGAAAATTTCATCTTTGAAAGAAGTATTACCACTTCTTGAAAAAGTAGTTCAATCAGGAAGAAAAGATATTGTAATTATTGCAGATGAAATTGATGGAGAAGCACTTGCAACTCTTGTTGTAAATAAATTAAAAGGGACTTTCAATGCTCTTGGAATAAAAGCGCCTGGCTTTGGTGATAGACGAAAAGCAATGCTTGAAGATATTGCAGTTTTGACAGGAGCAACGGTTATATCAGAAGAAGTAGGATTAAAATTAGAAAACGCAGAACTTGATATTTTGGGATCTGCAAGAAAAGTTGTCGCAACAAAAGACAATACAATTATTGTTGAAGGAAAAGGAGAGAAGAAAGAGTTAGAAGATAGAGTCAAGCAAATTAAAAAAGAATTAGAAATGTCTGATTCTAGTTTTGACAAAGAGAAATTACAAGAACGACTTGCAAAACTGTCAGGCGGAGTAGCTGTTATAAAAGTTGGTGCTGCAACTGAGACAGAAATGAAGGAAAAAAAGCACAGAATAGAGGATGCCCTTTCTGCTACAAAGGCAGCAAGTGAAGAAGGAATTGTGGTTGGCGGTGGAGTTGCTCTTCTTCGTGTTTCAAAAGATTTAGATAGGGTAGAGGTTGTTGGCGAAGAAAAAATAGGTCTTGATATTTTGCATCGAGCAATTGAAATGCCAATAAAGCAAATTGCTGAAAATGCTGGAAAAGACGGATCAGTAGTTTGTGAACAAGTAAAGAATAGTTCTGATATAAACTATGGATATAATGCAAAAGATGATAAATTTGAAGACCTTGTAAAAGCAGGAATAGTTGACCCAACAAAAGTTGTAAGATCGGCACTTCAAAACGCATCTTCAATTGGAGCACTATTTCTTACAACAGAAGCAGTTGTAGCTGATTTGCCAAGTAAAGATGAAGGTCATGACCATGCTATGCCAAACATGGGCGGATATCCAGGAATGATGTAATCTTTATTTAATTGGTATTGGTTTTATATAAATGCTCGGTCGTATGGCCGGGCATTTTTTTGGATATCCGCCCAAGACAAAACAGTTTTTATTTATATAAAAATAAAGTATAATTATATATGTAAAGATAATTTACCTATTTTTGTGTTATGGGTCTTAAAAACAAAAAACAAAATCCAGTAGAAGATGAGGAAATAATAATAGAGGCTAAGTATGGTCCTTACGAAGATTTTTCTTTTAGCGTTTTAAATCAATCAGACAATATTAAAAATACTAAAAAGTCTCATCAATTAGCGAAAAATGTATCAAAGAAAAATGATTTACGCGGAATTAGTAAAAAAGAATATTTAGAAATAGTTGCTTTTTTAAAACAAAAAGAAAAAATAAAAAAGCAAGACCAATACATAAATATTGATATAAAAAGAGAAAATGAAAAAGTTTCTCAACCATTAAAAAAATCAAAAAATACACATGAATCGAAAGAATTAATATGGTATCTAAAAAATTCTATTTGGCCAGCGTTATTTATTAGTTTGTTTAATTTTTTGGTTGTAACTGTAGAATATTTTATATATTATAATTATTTTGAAAATAGTTTTTTATGGTTTTCTTTATTGAAGTGGCCATATGCAATTTTTATTTTTTTAATCGTAAGCTATTTAATAGTAAAGAAGAAAAATCAATTAGCAAAGACGTCGGGATTTTTGTGTGCTTTTTCGGGTTTTCAATCTGGTATTATGATATTTGTTATAAAATTATTGTTCTACAGAGAAATTTTTAGCATTATGTATTTTTTAAATGAGTTAATATTTTTGACGCTTATTGGATTTACAATAGGAATTATTTCAGGAGTGTTGTTTTCCGAAGAAAAGAAATACGAGTCTTAATCTATAAAATATTTAATAAAAAAACTTTATTTTTTAACAAACAAAAACATGGAAAAAGAAAAGGAAGAAGATATTTCAATAAAAATTCCAAAAACAAAAGAAGTATTAGCTATCATGAGCTATTTGTGGGTCTTGTGTTTAATTCCTCTTGTTTTTGGAAAAAGTAAATTTGTAAAATTTCATGCAAAACAAGGATTAGTATTGTTTTTTATAGAAGTGATTTTATCGCTAATACCCATAATAGGCTGGTTTTTTATTATAGTACCTATTGTCTTGTCAATTTTAGGAATAAAATCAGTATTGAGAGAAGAAATGTGGGAAATACCGTATATTAATAAAATATCAAAAAAAATTAATTTATGAAAAGAACAAAAATCATTGCAACAATAGGTCCAGCTTCATCAGATTACAAAACATTATTAGAAATGGCAAAAAATGGCATGAACGTGTGTCGTTTAAATTTTTCACATAATTCACACGCAAGTCATTTGGAGCTTATAAAAAATATAAAAAAAGTTAGAGAAAAATTGAGTTTGCCAATTGCAATAATGCAAGATCTTCAAGGCCCAAAAATAAGAGTTGCAAACGTTCCAAATGAGGGAATAAGAATTATAAGAGAGGAGACAGTCGTTCTTATTCATGAAAAAATAATAAATTATAAATTAATTGTTGGATCACAATATAAAATTATCCCAGTTACTTTTCCCATTCATGAGTTTGTTAAGAAAAATGCAACAATAATGATTCATGATGGACTTATAGAATTGAAAGTAGTGCGTATTTTTAAAGAAAGAGTAGAATGTGTTGTTGTAATAGGAGGAATGGTTTTTGAATATAAGGGAATAAACATCCCTGGAGTTGATATAAAAGAAAAAGCCCTTACAAAAAAAGATTTAGATGACTTGAAATTTGGTCTTTCAAATGGAATAGATTGGGTGGCGCTTTCATTTGTAAAAAGTGCATCTGATATAAAGGATTTAAAAAGAGCAATAAAAAGATATAAACCGAAATCAAATGTAAAAATAATGGCAAAAATAGAAACTCCAAAATCGGTTTCAAACATTGATGATATTATAAAAGAGTCTGATGGAATTATGGTTGCTCGCGGGGATTTGGGAGTAGAGATTCCAATAGAAAAAGTTCCAATGATTCAAAAAGATATAATAATAAAATGTATTGAGGCTGGAAAACCGGTTGTTGTTGCAACCCAAATGCTTGAATCAATGGTAAGAAATGCAAAGCCAACAAGAGCTGAGATGTCAGATGTTGCAAACGCTGTAATTGATCATGCAGACGCACTAATGTTATCAGGAGAAACTGCTTTTGGAAAATATCCAATAGAAACCATAAAAGTTATGAATAAAATTATTACGACGACAGAAAAGTCCCCATACGATGACGTTCTTAGGGTTGCAAGCACAAAAAAATTGAAAGATGCACTCGCTGTTTCAGAATCAGTCAAAGAATTAGTATTAAATACAAAAGCACAAATTATTATTGTTGCTACAAATTCTGGATATAGTGCAAGAATGATAGCAAAGTTTCGTCCAGAGACGCCAATTATAGCACTTGTAAATAATGACCAGCTGAAAAGACAGCTAAACATTAGTTGGGGCGTATATTCTTATGATATGCCAAAGTGTCGCAACATAGAAGAGCTTATATCAAAAATAATAGCTTTTGTGAAAA
>CAZWKI010000018.1:0-18649 GCA_964634645.1 uncultured Gammaproteobacteria bacterium
TTACACCCTGTATTTTTATTTGTAAAAAACTCTTTTAAATTATAAGAGCCTCCAAGTAGGGCTATCAGGGCTATAATAATTCTTACCCAAATAATAAATCCTAAAAATAGTATTAAATTTAGCCATGCAGCCATAAATAAAAAATAAACAGAAGCTGAAACAACTATAAAAGCTGTCCCCAATATCCACATTCTTTTTTTGTCCTTCATTCCCAGAAGTAAACTAATCAAAAACAAAAGAGTCCACATAGCACATGGATTAAAACCATCTAGAGCCCCCATTATAATTGTTAAAATAGGTAAAGAAAAAGAAGATGGATTTATTTTACCGACAAAAGGAAGGGTTATGTCTTTTTCGTATTTTTCTTGTTGTTCCGTTTGTTCATTTAAATTGTTGTTTACAATAGGATCGTCTTGTTTGATAATTTCTTGATTTTTTGAATCAGGATTTTCAAGGCCAACGATTTCAGCAACACTATCTAAGCATTTATTGTTTAAACAATACTCAATACGATTTTTTAATTCTTTTGGTGTTGAATATTCTGAAAATCCCACATATTGTTTATTCCCAATAATTGTAAATGGAACACCATCAACTCGGATATCTAATTTTTGGCTTATTTTTTGTAAAAGTAAAATATTATTACTGTTTTCATATATTTCAAAATCATAAATTGAAATGTTTGGATATTCTTTCTTCAGTGTGTTTAAATATTCTTCCTGTTTGGCACAATGAGGACAACCATTCCCCCAAAAAAAGTAGATATTTAAATTATCTGAAGCTGAACCTATATTTGTTGAAAATAGAAATCCAAAAAATAGAAAAAAAACTATAAAAAACCTTAAAAACGATATTTTATACTGTTTCATAATATTGTAAACTACTTATCCTTATTTTGATTAATAATTTCAATTAATTTATCTTTGCTTATTTCACCATTCAATCTTAAAAACTCTTTTCCATCTTTATCTAAAAATATAAAAACAGGCAAAACATTATCTATATTATAAGTATTTATAGCTTCTTTGTCTACATCAAAATCATAATATTTAGTTTCAAGCCAAGGATGTTCTTCTTCTATTTCCTTCCATCTTGGCTTCATTACCAAGCATCCTGGACACCATATAGCCCCAAATTTTAATACTTTCATATTTTTTTAATTTTAAATTAATAAAGTTTTATTTTGATAAAATTTCTTTATCTATATTTTCTTTATCAATTTTTTTAGTGCAGAAAAACCAATCATAGCAATGCATATCTTCTTTATTTTCCATTCTTTCTTTTGCTACACCACAAGAACCAGCTGTAGGAACAATAACATCATCTCCGGGTCTCCAGTCTGCTGGTAATGCAACTGAATATTTGTCTGCTACCTGAAGTCCTATTAAAACTCTATATAATTCATCAAAATTTCTTCCTAGGCTCAATGGATAATAAATTATAGTCCTTATAATGCCTTTTGGATCTATAAAAAATACTGCTCTTACAGCTTTTGTGTTGCTTTCTCCTGGCTGTATCATTCCATATTTTGTTGCTACTTCCATTGTAATGTCTTCTATCAAAGGAAATTTAACTTCGACATCTTTCATACCTTTGTATTCTATTTTTTCTTTGATTGTTCTAAGCCAAGCTATATGACTATACAATCCGTCTACTGACAATCCTACTAATTTACAATTGGCTTCATTAAATTTACTTTCCATACTTGCAAATGTCATAAACTCAGATGTACATACTGGAGTAAAATCAGCTGGATGACTGAATAATATAACCCAGTTTCCCTCATATTGTTCTGGAAAATTGATTTCACCCTGTGTTGTTACTGCTTTAAATGATGGCGCTTTTTCACCAATTCTTGGCATTGATACAATTTCATTTGTTTGTTTTGTTTCTTCCATAAATTTTTTATTAATTATTAATTATTTTAAATTATTTTTTTATAATTTTAATTGCTTTTCCATTTATTAGTGCGTTTGCAATTTTTTTATACGCTGAATAAATTATTCTTTGATATGTGCTTGTTGATGTATTCATTTTTTTTGCCGCCTCTTTTTGTTCTAGATTATTAATATGTCTTAGTCTATAAGATTCCATCTCTTCTACTGTAAGTTCTACAACTTCAAGATTCTTCATAGGAATTCCTTGTGGCTTGAAATAAGTTATATTTGGATTAAAATCTATTTTTCTACAAAGTCTTGGTCGTGGCATATTATTTTATTATTTTGTCTTTTATAAGCTTATTATATTATATAATTAATTTTTTTTATTGAAAAGTTTTAATAAATTTGATATTATTTTTTACAAAGAAGGTGCTTCGGCCCCTCACATTTAGTGAAGGACCGTTTCCAGTGCCTTCTTTTATTTTTGGTCTTTTAAGGCCTCTTTTTCCGATTTTATAATTTCTAATTGTTCTAAGAGCATTTTTTCTTCTTCCTCTAATGCTGATAATTCATTTTTGGGAGAGATAAATCTTCTAAATCCAAATCCATTTCTGCAACCATAGCCTAGTCTCATTCCCATTCCGTTTCCACAACGACCCATTCCGCGACCAGTCATTGGGCCTTCACCCATTGGACCTGTTCCATTTAATCTTGGCATATATTTATACTTTCTTTAAGTTATAAAATTTTGGTAATTCGATCTTTATACATTACCTATTATGAGTATACACCCATAACTATTTTATGTCAAATATGAATATAAAATTTAATATTTAAATCAAAAAGCCCACTGATAGGGGCTTAATTTTTTATAATCAAATTATATATTTATAACTTAGAAATCCAATCGAATAGGACATTTTTTTGTATTTTTCCTAAAGTATTTTTATTTTATATATTTTTTCATTTAAATATTTGTTATGCAAAATCTGTTTTTTTGAATTTCTCATCATGCCACGACCATCATATTTTTGATAAAATCCTCTCATTGGACCTCTTTGAATCCATAGATTGTCAAAACCAAAATGGTCTATCAGAAAACCAGAAAATAATATGCTTATGAGAATAACGCCAATTATCAAGATAAAATTCTTTTTATATGAAAAATCGTATTTTTTTAAAAGTATAATTCCTATTATAAATCCTATAATTGTTAAAATTGGTGCCCACCAAGGAAAAGAACTTAATAATTGTTCAAAGCGAATAGCCCCCATTGGACCATGTGTTTTTAATGAAAAAGTTATCAAACTTACCAAAAAAACAGAACTAATAATAAGACCAATGAGTGCAGTTATCATGAAAATAGAGCCCAACACAAAATACCACCTGGGTTTCATTTTTATTTTACCTTCTCTAATTTGAGATATAAGCTCTTCTGTTTTGTTTAATTTTTCATTGTTTGACATATTTTTTTCATTAAAATTTTAGCGCGGTTAATTCTTGTTCCAACTGTACCAATAGCTATTCTTAGAATATCGCTAATTTCTTCATAAGATTTTTCTTCTAAAAAAAACAACGATAATGGTTCTGAATATAGAGGAGGTATTTTAGAAAGACAATCTTGTATTTTTTCTTTTGTTTCATTTTTACTAAAATCCATTTCCATATCTTCATTACTTTCAAAATCCATATCTTCCAAAATTGGTATTTCGTGTTTATGTTTCAAAATTTCATTTATTGCTTCATTGTGAGCGATTCTATAAATCCAAGTAGAAAATTTCTTTTTTATATTAAAACTATTCAAATTAATAAAAGCTTTAATAAAGGTATTTTGTACTACATCTTCTGATTTATTCTCATCTCTAATTAAATAATTGGCATACCTTGTAAGCTTTTCTTGGTATCTTAAAACAATTTCAAGATATGCTTCTTGGTCTTTGTTTCGAACATAATCAACAACTTGTTCATCGCTTATTTTTTTTAAATCTTCCATATAGATAATCTACAAGATTTTTATATTTTTTACAACACAATAAAAACCCTCACTTAGAATTTAAGCGAGGGTTAATAATGACAATTATTGAGAAGATCTTTGTCCACGTCCGTTTGTTCCCTTACCAAAACCAGCCCCAACTTTTTGTCCATTATTTGTCCTTAGTCCCAATTCTTGTCTAATTTGGTTTGCTTCTTCATATTTGCCTTGTTCTGCTAAATTATGAGCTTCAGCAAATTTAGAAAAATTATTTGCATTAACAATTTCAGTTACTCTACCCTTGTTTTGCATCAAATTTTTCCATGCTGTGTAGTCGTTATTTTCAAACGCCTTTTCCATTGTTTCATGTCTTTCTGCCGTATAATTAGGTCCTTTTTTTGTATAATCTCCTTGATATGCAGAAGCTGAATTAAATAAGGCTAATCCTAGAAACCCTAAAACAGTAAACACAGAAAATGAAAGTAAGATATTTTTTGTTTTCATATTGTTGTTTTTTTAGTTATTAATAAATTTCGATCTTTCAATATTTATACAATTGAAAATAGGTTTTTCTTTCATTGTTAAATTTTTTGTTGTTAAAATCAAAAAAGCGAAGACGAATCTCCGCTAATATAATAATTCCGAAAGAGACAGTATAACTGTGCTCATGCTTAGCTTTAGAGCACGTTTTATCTTGCCACCTTCATTGTTAAACATTTCTACGTTCCCGGTGCTATTGACCGATTTTTTAACGGACATATACAATTCTTTTGATATATATCCATTTTTTTGTGCCCATGTTATTTTTTCTAAACCAGAAACCATGGTCACGCTTGTTTTTTGTGGATTTCTCGAATCCGCTGATTTTCCCCCGAGATTTAATAAAAAAAATAAAAAAATCAAAAGGAAAAATAAGCCAATAACGCATTTTTTCACTTCTTCCCCCAGTATTTATTATTTTAATAATAAAGTATACAATATATAAATTATTTTGTCAATACATTATTAATACAAAATACTAAAAAGAAAGCCCCGCACGGATGTGTGGGGGCTATATTTGTGGGAGGAGGGGTCAATGCCCCTTAGAAAAAAGTGGCTATAATGTTTGCCAAATATATGGCGAGCACTATACACACCCCCCAATCTTCCAGCGACATGGTCTTCCAAAAAGGAGACCGGATTTCAAGGTTTTTATCGTCCTTCATTTTTCCTCCTTGGGAATACTTTTATTAATCTTATGTTATCATATATTATAATTTTTGTCAATATCAGTTCAATATTCTTTAAGACACAATAAAAACCCCTTTAAATAAAGGACTTTTTCGTGGAGCTCCTTAGTACCTACCTGCCAACAGGCAGGGAGGATGTTAGGAATGTGATAATGAGGAATATATTATAAATTAATAAAAAAAGATTGACCCGAAGGTCAACCCAATTTATTGATTTTTTGGTATGCGGTATCTACATAAATAAATGGACTATAAATCCAACGACACAGGCAAATACTGGACTTATAAACATCAAGACAGATGCCTTGATTTGTTCCTTGTCGTCTCTGGGGATATGTTGATTTGTCAAAAAGCTAACAATGATTACGATACCAATTGCTTGCGCTAGGGAAATCATGGGCAGCTTTAGTGTTGGCACCATAAACCAACCCCATAATAACTTCAAAGCAAAACCATCTAAAATATACAAGATTCCGGTGATGACAATTAAAATTATAGCCATCGTTACGTTCCTCCCCTTTTATGTTTTGATTTATCATTTTTTGATAATCAAAATATCTTATAACATACTTGTATAAATGTCAATATTAGTTCAATTCTCTTTATGGGTATAACAAAAATCCTTTAAATAAAGGACTTTTTCGTGGAGCTCCCTAGTCCAGGACGTTAGAAATGTGATTATATGTAATCGATAATAACAAAAACGTTCTCTATATTGACTTTCATAAAAAAATATTATATATTTTAATGTATTTTATAAATACTAAAAAATACATAAAAAGGAGTATAAAATGAAATTTACTGGTATCGAGCAAGCTCTCAAAGATGGATGCAAAATATGTGCATTTCGTTCTGGTGGGGGTCTCCGTGTAGTTAGTATCAAAAAAGACGACGAATCAAAAGGATATGGAGAGCATCCACAACTTGAAGATGCTCTATCACACGCTCAGGAAGATTTTCTCGTGGGTCACAAACCATACAAAGAAGTTTATGGTGTTACAAAACCACACTATATTACGGGTAGTTCAACGCCTACTGGTCCTCTTGATGAATGGATTCTTCGTGGCCACACCTTCGATGTATGGCAAGATGGTGATGAAATTATCTTTCAACTGAATGCATTAAATGGAAAACTCAAAGAAATCACCAAAACTGGTCGTGGTAAATATTTTGCAGAAGCAATGAATAATGCCCTCGATGCAGACGAAATCGAAACTGAGCAGAAGTAATCTGAGTTAGTCATCAAAATTGGTTTACCAGTTGTCCGCAACAACTGGTATTTTTTATTATTTTTTCTTTACGGGTAAATCAAAAAAAGCCCATAAATAAAGGACTTTCTTTGATTTGGAGCTCCTTGGTTATGGATGTTAGAAATATGATTATGAGAAATTTATTATGAAATAAAAAAGCACGGAAATATTATTCCGTGCCTCATATTTTGTTATTTTGTTTTTAGAGCCTAGTTTTTCCAATGTTTTTACTCAGCAAACGCTTTGCTCTGTCATTAAAAAATTTAGTGTCATTCTGATTTTTTGAGAAATATACGCTTATGTCAGCCTCTTCTTGGGTTTTACAAAGATATATCCATATGGCACTTCTTTGCCTTTCTACAAACCTCCATATTAATAGGTGACTATGATCGGGTATTAAATTTGATGGCGAATGATATACTATAGCATCTACTAAAAGTTCATAACCGCCACTTTCTGGATCTAATCCACCCGGTATATTCCTATCAATGCTTCTTGAAACATAAACCTTCAATTCCGCCTCTTCTTTGTGTTCGGTGACGTAAACATTTAATGCAATCAAACTATTTATTGAGAGCATGAATATAATCACCGATATTATAAAAACTATTTGTTTCATTTTTCATCTCCAAATATTAAATCAATTATTTTGTCGTCAACTCCCTTTTTGCGAGGAGGAGTTAAATGTAGATCTATGACCTTTTTCCACATTGTTCTGGGATACTCCCTATACCCATCTTTAACTATAATCATTTTACGCCAAGGTGTTGAATATGAATCATGATAGGGACTACTATTAGCATAAGTAACTCTAAATCTTTTTATGAAGTTTCCATTTTTATCATAGAATTTAATCCAGAACCAATGATTTCCAGCATCGGAATCTAACTGATAAGAACCTTCTTCTTCTGCATATCCTGAATTATTTACTTTTTTAAAACTTGAGTCACTTCCAAAATAATAATAAAAACTAAAATCATTTTGACTGAAACTCCAAACACCATTTAACCATTCGGGGGTCGGTGGTTCAATAATCTGAGAAGATAAAACACCAATTAGAATAATCGAGAGTATAGATAAAATTATTTTTTTCATTTTTCCTCCTTATTACTAAATATTATCTTAATTCCCTTACAATACTATCTAATTTTTCTAAAAAAACTGGTTGCAAATACCATTTACCATCACCCGTTTCCCAGTCTTTAAAATTTATACCAAACCCATTTAGAGATGCTGGGTGCCTACCGAAAGAAATAAGTATACGTCCAATTGATGGACCAAACAGATGATATTCATCTGGTGACTCAGCTCCTTTGATTTTGATAAAACCATGCTCTTTAAGTTTTTTTTCGAATTGTTCAATGGTCCACGCCTCCCACCCATGATCAGTACCTTCAATTTGAATAGTCTGATGCGATATGGGAGATTTATATACCGCAAAAGTTCTGAAATTGTAATCTACAGTATTTAAATCATTTGCATATAAAAAGCATATTGATATAAAAATAACAGCAATCAATAAAAGAATCTTTTTCATGTTTCCTCCCTATTAATAAAAAGTAAATTCATTATTACCTGCTAAATCGTAATTAAATATTGTGGTAAATTTTCATTACTCATTTACAGCAGGTTATTGTTGGGCATTATGGTTAGCCTTCACTACCCTTTTCTTTTATCTTTAAGAAGCCGTAGCTAGCATGGTTGTTTAATGGGATCCACAACCCAAGACAATCTATATTATATTTTATGATTTTTTATTAAAATAAAATCAATATACAAAAAAAGAGAGTTCTGAAAAATATAAACAATACAATGGCGCTTTTGCCGTTGCATCGTTTAATTAAAACACTCATATCGCATATTTTATATAAATAAAATATTATTAACTAAAGAAGAACCATTAATGTGGCTATAGCGCCGTATTAACACCTCTACTATTGACATATTGCCTCCGCTATTCCATTGTCAATTTACTATGTGTATCCTAATTTCAATCTATCATATCCAATATTGCTGTCAATATAGTTATCAACAACTTAGTGAGCCATCCCTTTCAAAAATCAAAAAAAGCCCATAAATAAAGGGTTTTCTTTGGTCTGGAGCGGGTAAGCGGAATTGAACCGCCCTCTCAACCTTGGCAAGGTCGTATAATAGCCACTATACTATACCCGCATGCGTCGGGTCGAATGACCCGACTTAAGTTTTGAATTTTTAATTTAGAATTTTGAATTTATTGAATAATTGAAAATTATTCAACTTTAGCTTCTTCAGCTGGTTTTTCTTCAACAACTGGAACTTCCTTGTCAGCCGAAGCTTCCTCGACTGCCGTAGTTTCAACGGAGGCAGTAGCGGGAGCTGATTCTACTGGTTTTTCTTCAACAACTGGAGTCTCAGGAATTTGTTCTGCTGGAGCTTCTACTTTGGCTTTTGCATCTTCATCAGTTTTCTTTTTGTCTTCAGTAGCCTTAAGTGTAGCAGCTTCTTTGTCAGCCTTTTCTTTGTTCATTTTTTCTGCTCTTGTCTTTGTAATCTTTACTGATTTTTTCTTATTACCAGATAAGATTCCATTTTTTATAAGCAAATTATGAACAGTTTCAGATGCTTTTGCACCTTTTTTTATCCAGTATTCAATTCTTTCTTTGTTTAATGTTGTTTCTTTTGTTCTTGGATTATAAAATCCTAACTTTTCAATAAAGTTTGCCCAAGGATCTTTTCTTTTGTCCATTACAACTACTCTGTAAGAAGGTGTTTTTTTTCTGCCAACTCTTGTAAATCTAATGCTTAACATATTGTATTTTTCGTTAATTCCGCTGTGGCGGAATAAAAATTAATTAAATAAAGCGTTTGTGACGATGAAAATATAATATATTATTTAACAAATTATGTCAATATAATGAGTTCTTTTATATAAGCATTTTTTCTGCTATAATGGTTGTGAAATAATAATAATTAATAGATTTCGGGTTGTAGATTTTGGGTTTTAGCAATTTGTAAAATTACAATATTTCCATTTGCTGAAATCTGAAAACTAAAATCTAAAAACTAATAAAAAAACTATGAAAATTAAATCAATATCAGCTGTAGAAATTTTGGACAGTCGTGGCAATCCTACAATAGAGACAACTGTAACTTTAGAAGATGGATCACTCGGCGTTGCAGCCGTGCCATCAGGTGCTTCAACTGGAAGCTATGAAGCAGTAGAGCTTCGCGATGGAGACAAATCTAGATATGGAGGACTCGGTGTTTTAAAAGCAATAAAAAACGTTGAATCAATTATTGCAGAAAAAATTATAGGAATGGATGCAGAAAATCAAAGAGAAATTGATGAATCAATGATTGCTCTTGACTCTACTGAAAACAAGGCGAATCTTGGTGCAAATGCAATATTATCAGTATCAATGGCTGTAGCGCGTGCACAGGCAATAAGCGAGAAAAAACCATTATACGGGTATTTGAGCAAATTCAATCCTGATTTTGACGGAACTTATATAATGCCAATTCCAATGATGAATATAATGAATGGCGGAAAACATGCAAACTGGGCAACAGATATTCAGGAATATATGATTTTTCCAATAGGAGCAAAAAATATTACTGAAGCCGTGCGAATGTGTGCAGAAATTTATGCAAACTTGAAAAAAACAATAAAATCCCATGGTTATGGAGTTGGCATTGGAGATGAGGGTGGATTTGCGCCAAGCGTAAAATCAAATGACGAGCCATTTCAACTTATGACAAGTGCTATTGAAAGCGCTGGATACAAATTGGGTACTGATATTGTGTTCTGTATTGATGCAGCTGCAACTGAATTTTTCAAAGACGGAAAATATATTTTGAACAAAGAAGGAAAAACATTGGACAGTAATGAATTATCAGAATTTTATCAAAACATTGCAAAAAATTATCCAATAGTAAGTTTTGAAGATATTTTTGCAGAAGATGATTGGGATGGATTTAAAAATTTCAGCATTTCAACAGAAAACAAAGTTCAACTCGTTGGAGATGATTTGTATGTTACAAATCCAAAAAGATTAAGTCGTGGAATTACAGAAAAAACAAGCAACTCGATTCTTATAAAACTAAATCAAATTGGAACTCTTACAGAAACAATTGACACAATAATTTTAGCAAGAAAAAACAATATGACTTCAGTTGTATCTCATAGAAGTGGCGAGACAGAGGACTCCTTCATTGCTGATTTTGTAGTTGCAATGGGAACAGGTCAGATAAAAACAGGAGCACCATGCCGTAGTGAGAGAATTTGTAAATACAACAGACTTATAAAAATAGAAAAAGAATTAAGCGGAAAATCTGCTATTTCAAAATTTCCTTTTTAAACTATTTTGATTTAGTGTAAATATATGAAAGACAAAGTGCTTCTTATAATTTGTGATGGTTTGGGATACAACAAAGACAAAGATAATAATGCGGTTGCAACCGCAAATACTCCAAATTTAGATTATTATGAGACGAATTATCCATTTGCCACTCTTTTTGCTAGTGGCGAAGCAATAGGGCTTCCTGAGGGACAAATGGGCACATCTGAGGCAAATCATCTTGTAATCGGCTCAGGGCGAATAATTTATCAGAACCTCGTAAAGATAAATAAATCAGTCAAAGATGGAAAACTAATTGATAATCTAGCAATAAAAGAAGCAATAGATCATGTCAAAGAACAAAATAGTGTGCTTCACATAAAAGGACTTATTTCTGATGGAGGAGTACATTCTCACATTGACCATATAAAAGCACTTCTTAAATGTGCAAAAGAAAATGGAGTAAAAAATGTTTACCTTCATTTATTTACTGACGGTCGTGATACACCACCAAAGAGCGCATTAAATTATATAGAAGATATTGAAGATTTTATGAAGAGTGAGAACATCGGACGCATCGCAACAATTGGCGGTCGTTATTGGGGAATGGACAGAGACAATAATGACGACAGAGTTGAAAAACATTTTAAAGTAATGACGCACGCTGATGGACCAAAATTCAAATCAGCAAAAGATGTAATTGAATATAATTATTCAAAAAATATTACAGATGAGTTTATAGAGCCAGCATATATTGAGACAGAATCAGGAGAACTCGGTTGTATTCAGTCAAACGATGCTATTATATTTGCAAATTTCAGATCAGACAGAGCAAGAGAAATTACAAAAAGAATATTACACGAAAAAATTTCAAATACCAAATTTGTTGCAATGACTCAGTATGATGATGACCTAGATGTTCGTGTTGCTTTTCCACCGGAGATAATTGATAATACATTGTCAGAGGTAATTGCAAATAATGGTTTGAAGCAACTCAAGGTAACTGAAACAGAAAAGTTTACTCACCTTACATTTTTTTTCAATGCGCAGAGATACAAAGAAGAGAAAAATGAAAAAAGAATATTAATTACAAGTAATAGTGACATAGCAACTCATGACGTGAAGCCGGAGATGAAAGTATATGAAATCGCAGATGAGCTCGTAAAAGCAATAAGCTCAAATGAATTTGATTTTATAGCAACAAATCTTACAAATTGTGATATGGTAGGACACACTGGAAATTTTGATGCAATTGTCTGGGCAGTAGAGCATGTTGATAAGGCGCTTGGTGAAATTGTAAATTGCGCCAAAGAAAATGGATATCATATCATAATTACAGCAGACCATGGAAACGCTGAGGAAACATTTGACAAAGTGTCTGGTCAAAAGCTCACATCCCACACATTAAATCCAGTTCCATTTTATTTAATATCAGACAAATATAAAGAAATAAAAAGAACAAGTGGTTATTTAAGCGATATTGCTCCTACAATTTTGAAAATAATGAATTTAGAAATTCCTAGTGAAATGACCGGTGAGCCACTTATTTAAAGTTTTATAAAAACCGACCCTCAGGGTCGATTTTTTTTGTATAAGAAGTTTATTTAATTTTCACTATATTTCTTAGCCTCATTAAAGCTTATTGAAAGTATTTTTGATATACCATTGTCATCCATTGTGACACCATATAATGTTTCTGCTTTGTGCATTGTTGCCCTATTGTGTGTGACGCAGATAAATTGAGTTTTGTCTTTCAAGTTATCAATTATTTCAGCAAATCTTTCTGAGTTTGCTTCGTCAAGGGCAGCGTCAACTTCATCAAGAACTACAAAAGGAGATGGATTGTTGTATATGATTGCGCAAATTAGAGCAATTGAAGTAAGTGCTTTTTCTCCACCAGATAAATAGTTTACACTTGTAAGTTTTTTGCCGAGAATTTTTATCGAAATAGAAATATCCATTATGCTTTGCATTTTTCCTTCGTAAGTTTTTGATTCAGATTCTTCTTGCGTTTCTAATTCGCCTTCAATTTGTTCATTGTTGTTTTGAGGCGTTTCGTTTTCGTCATCTTTTTTTATTGTAAGATTTGCACTTCCGCCATCAAATAAAATTCTGAAATATTTATTGAAAGCCTCATTTATTTTGTTGAAATTTGTATAAAATTTTTCTTCAATTTTTATATTCAAGTCATCTATAATTTCTTTCAAGTTTTTTGAAGCATTGTCTAGGTCTATAATTTGCTTATCTAGGAATTTGTATTTTGTTTCAACCTCAGAAAATTCATTTTCAATATTTTCTTCTATTTCTCCTATTTGAGAAAGTAGTTTTTTGAGGCGTTGTATTTTTTCCTGAGATTCGTATTGATCAATACTACTTTCGTAATTTAATTTTTCCTCGTTTACGTTTTCTTGAAAAATTTCATTTTTTATATCTTCTTGCTTTGTTTGAAGTTTTGCAAGATTAATATTTATTTCTTGAATATCTGAATTTATTAAATCTATTTCAGATTGAATATTTCTAAGATTTTTTTGAAGTTCAAAAAGATTTTTTCTATTTTTTTCATTTTCTTCATCAAGAGATTCAATTTTGTTTTTGACTTCTTTTATTTTGTCTTCAAGTATTTTTATTTCTTTATCAATACCTATAATCATACCTTCAATTTTGTCTTCTGTTTTGGATCTATCAGAAGAATTTGCCATCTCTATTTCAATATTTACCTTATCAAGAGAGGATTTCATATCGCTTTGTCTTTTTTCAAGAGAATTAATTTTGCTATCAAATAATGATTTTTGGTTTTTTAATTCAAAAATTTCATTTACCAAAGAGTCCTTTGATGTTATATATCTTTGAAATTCATTTTGAATTTTTTGATACTCTTCTCTTGTTGTTCCTTGAGAAGAATCTTTGTTTATATTTTTATGAAGATATTCTATTTCTTTTGAAAGAAAATATATTTCTTGTTTCAATTTTTCTTTGTCTATAGTATCTATTTCATTTATAATGTTTTGAATTTTTTCATGAAGCTTTTTTATTTTGTCTTTTAGTTCACTAGAGTCAATTTGAGAATTTGATGATTCTGCAAAATTTTCTTCTAATTTTTCTTGAATACTATTTATCTTCTTCAAAAATTCTTCTTGTTTTTCTAGTTTTTCAATCAGGTCTTTTTCTACACCAGTAAGATTTTCTTTCAACAGTGAAAGTTCAGTTGTGTTTGTTTTTAGTTCATTTTCAAATTCATTTTTTTGATTCAAAAACCAAGAAAGATTGTTTTTTCCAGATTGAGAAAATTCAACATCAAGCTTTCCTTGATACAAAACTTTGTCATGTAAGAGTTTGTTTTTTGAATTTACAAGCTCTTCGTATTCTTTTTGAAGTGAGTTGAAGTCTTTTGAATAGCTACTTCTATTTTCTTCTTTATTTATTTTTTCTTGAATTGAGTCAGATTCTTTTTGAATTTTGTTCTTTTCTTCGATTTTTTTGTCCAATTCATTTTTTGTTTCAAGAATTTTTTTATCAATTTCAGAAAGCAAAAAACCATAATAATCACTTTGCAAAAGTTCAAGCTCATTTTTGAGTTCTTGTTGCTTTGATAATCTTGTTACTTGTTTTGTAAGATATTTAAGTCGAGGAGCAATTTCATTTAAAACAATTTTGCTTTGATTCAGGTTTTCTTGAGTGCTTATATATTTTGATTGAGCCCGATCTTTTTTTATTTGATATTCTCTTACTCCAGTTGCTTCGTCAAAAAAGTTTTTTCTTGTGACGCCAGATTGGCTAAGTATTGAATCAATCATTCCTTGGCCTATTATAGAATAATTACCTTGTCCTACCATTGCACGAGTAAGAAGTAATTGAACATCCAAAAGACGCACCTTATTGTTGTTTATAATATACTCATTTTCTCCAGTTCTATAAACTTTTCTTGTTATAACTATTTCATCGTAATCTAAATCGGCTTTTTTGTCGCTATTATCCAAATACAAACTTACCTCAGCCATACCAAGGCGATTTTTTTTATCTGAGCCAGCAAAAATAACCTCATCGGACTTTTTTGTCCTTAGGGTTTTTTGACTTTGCTCTCCTGTTGCCCATCTTATTGCATCGGCAATATTTGATTTTCCAGAACCATTTGGACCTACTATTGCAGTAAGGTTTTTATTGAAGTGTAATTCGGTTTTGTTTGCAAATGATTTGAATCCTTGTATTTCTATTTTCTTTAGAAACATTTATTTTTGTTTTACCAATTATTTTTTTTAAGACCCATTTTTGCAGCTTCAATTTCTGCTTCTTGTTTTGAGCCTCCTTTTCCTCGCGATATTAATTTATCTTCTAAATAAAGGCCTACTGTAAATATTTTGTTATGATCAGGACCACGTTCTTCAAGGGGTTTGTATTTTGGAGTAATATTAAATATTTCTTGTGCTTTTTCTTGAAATTTTGTTTTTGGATCAATATATAATTTATTGTCTATTATGTTTTCTAGTTTGTATAAAATATATTTTGTAACAAATTTTTCTGCTTTTTCATACCCAGAATCAATATATATTGCTCCTATTATTGCTTCAATACAATTGGCTAGTATATATTTTCTTGCTTTTGTGTTTGATTCTTTTGCTTCGCCATGACTCAGGAATAAGTATTGCTCAAGATTCATTTTTTTTGCTTCTTCGGCCAAACTTTCTGAGTTCACCAAACTTGCTCTTATATTTGTGAGTTCACCTTCTGGTTTTTCTGGAAATTTTTTATATAGAAAAATAGTTGAGATAAGTTCTAACACTGCATCTCCCAAAAATTCCAATCTCTCATTGTCACCAATTTTGAAATTATGATGTTCATTTAAAAAAGATTTGTGAACAAAAGCTTGTTTGAGTAATTCTGGGTCTTTGAAGCTAAGTCCAATTTTTTTTCCAAACTCGTGTATTTTGTCTTTCATTTTATTAGCTTTCAGCTTTCAGCTATTAGCTTTCAGCTTATTGTGTTATTTTTATTTTTTTCCACGGGTTCTTCTATTTTTTCAAGTTCTTCTATGTTGCCACCCATTTCTTTGTATATTGTTCCCAAAACTCCGTTTATAAATTTACTGCTACTTTCGCTTCCATAATCTTTTGCAAGTTCAATAGCTTCGTTTATTGCAACTTTTGGAGGAAGTTCTTTTTGGTGTTTGAGTTCATATATTCCAATGCGCAAAATATTTCTATCAACAACGCTTATTTGTTTTAGTGGCCACTCGGGAGCATATTTTGTTATTGTGCTATTTAATTCTTTCCAATTATTTATAATATCTTTCAGTAGTTGTTTTGAAAATTTATCGTCTTCTTCATTTGAAGATATGTTTTCTTTTGTATAGTCAAAAATTTTCTCAGGATTGTCTTGAGTTTTGTTGAAATCCCATGCAAATAATGTTTGAAGTACTAATACGCGAGATTTGTGACGATTTGACATAGTTTTAATATCGAAATTAGAAGATCGAAATTTTAAACAAAATATAAATCATAAATTCTAATTATTTTAAACATTTGAATTTAGATTTTAGAATTTTTTTGAGATTTATATTTTAGAATTTATAATTTAATGCTTTATTTTTCAGCTTTTTTTGCTTTTTTTTCACGTTTATTTTTTCTATCAAGAGCTGTTTCAATTTTTTTCACTTCTTTTCCTTTGTAAAATCCGCATGTTGGACAAACCCTATGTGGTTTTATCATAGAAGAACATTTTGGGCATTTTACTAATTCTGTTTTTGAAAGTGCCAAATGAGACCTTCTCATGTTTTTTCTCGATTGTGTATGGTGTTTCATATCTTTAGGTTTTAGGTTTTAGGTTTTAGATTTCAGGATAATCTTGAAAATTAAGACCCAAAATTTAAGTAATTATAAAGAGATTTTAGCTTATTTTTGAGCTTTTGTCAAAATAAAAAGCTACAGAGTTTCTGTAGCCCTATTTATTTAATTAAAGAGTTTAATTGCTCCTTGTAAATACTCTTTACACTTATCCACATCAAGGACATCAAAACGAGGATCCATTAGTTTTCCTTCTGCATCAATGGACATATTGGGGAATTCTTTTATAAGTGGTTTTAATAGTTTCATGTTTCCTGCTTTGAGTCCGCCGGCAAAAACAATGTGCATGTTGTTTATTTTCTGTATTTCTCTAGCATATTGCATAAGCTTATTAGGATTCATCTGAATTCCTTTACCCATGCTCATATCGAGTATAACATATTCAACATATTCATTATAAAGCGATAGACAATCTGCCATAAATCCAGGCGTCATATCAAAATCGTTTCTTTCCATTTGCAACACAATTTTTTGGTCTGGATATTTTTCTTTGAAAGCCCTGACTATTTGAAGCGCTGGCCACGGCATGTTTAATTGAAATCCATGCAGATTTTCTGTGTCAGCTCTTTCTATTAGTCTTTCTAAGTTTTCCAAAACATTTGTCTTATCTTTATCGCAATAATGTATCAGGTTGATTATGCGAGGATCTTCCAAGAAAATGTTTTTGACATCTTCTACTCTGGCATATCTTCCTGTGGGGGTTTTGTATCTCATTGTATTGTAGCTTATTAAAACGCCAACCATTAATTTCCTGCTGAAATTGTCAGGAATTTCTTTGATAAGTTCTTCAACTTCTTTTTTGCTTGTAAAGCCAGTTATGCCAATGTAGGGAGTTATTTTTGTACTCATTGTTCCTCCAGTTTTTAATTTTCTGAACTTATCTTAATAGAATCTAAATATTTGTCAAGAAAAAAGACTGCAAAGAAAATATTTGCAGTCCATGTCTATTCCCTCCAATAGGCCATAGGGTTTTTCCACATAGGAAAATTATTATCAAGCCAGATCACAACCTCCTTTATTGATTCTTTTTTTGTAAGCGCTGTACTTGAAAAAATTATCTTGTTCTTTTCCCAGTCTTTAACGATGTAATGGGGCGATTTCGATCCCTTTGGTTTTTTGATGTGACATATTTCAAATCTTGTTTTGACATAAAGCTTATGAGTATTGTAATCTATAGAAATTCTTGCTCTTTCCTCTAAGTCAATAATCATTGAAATTTTGTCCATTTCCACTAATTTAAAGTTAAGCGGTAATCGGACTAATTGAAGCCTTGAATTGTCTTCAGGAACCCCAATAAACCTAATTCCAAGCCTAACAAGCATTTTTCTGATGTTTTTTCTTACGATTGGGATTTTGATTATTTTTCCTAAAATGTCTTCCATTTTGTCCTCCTGTGTATATTTATTTTGTCTATATCACCATCTTATGAGATATGTATTATTTGTCAATACTCCAGAATGATTTTTGTAAATTTTATATATTGACAAAATATATAATATATGATATATTAATATGAATCATTATGTGAGGGGACATGGAGGGGGTCAAAAGATCTCTTTCAAATATTAATCCCTTTATATAGGAGGAAAAATGACATCAGGAATTATTATTGGAGTCCTGATCACGCTTTGCGTGGCCTTGGCAGCGATTGTGCTTATTTATAGAGCACAAAACAGGAAGAACGTCGAAATTATTGGGGGGATGGCCGTGAGGTTTAATGAAATCAAAGACCTCATCAAAAACACTCCAAGAAATGTCATCAATCTGAGCCTAAAAGGTGTGGGTGTTGATACAAAGTTGCTGCCCGTGGAATTACCCATCAAGCCGGAAAACTTTGTCATCAACGCAAATAAATTAACAGAAATTCTTATTGGTAGGCTCAAAACAGAAAAACATCCAGATATTGAAACAAGGGCATATTGTATTCTGGCTCATTGTGGACTCTCAGATATTCTAGAGAACAAGTCATGGCATGAATCCAAAAGGGCCCTCATCCCTTTACTTATAAATGGAGATGAGGAAGCCACCAAGACTTATTTAAAGACATTGGCAGAGTCTATTTGTGCGGAAATGATGAATCCGCACACAGAAGAAAAATAATCAAAATATTCCGCTTAATCGTGTTACGGTTAAGCGGTTTTTAATTTTTTAAAAAAGATTCTTTT
>CAZWKI010000019.1:0-18504 GCA_964634645.1 uncultured Gammaproteobacteria bacterium
AACCACTGAGAATTTCTTTTTATCTCTATTAAATTTGGATCATCAAATCTCAAAATCATTTTTGCGGAATCAATAAAGGCATTAATATTTTTTTCTATTTCTTCTTTGCTAATCATTGGCCTGGTTTTATTCTTACCGGTTGGGTCACCAATTTGTGTTGTAAAGTCACCAATCAAAAATTCAACCTTATGACCCATATCCTGCATTTCTCTAAGCATCCAAAGATTAACTGCATGACCAATATGAAGTGTTGGAGCCGTAACATCAACTCCATACTTGATTTTGAGTTGCTTTCCAGACTCAAGTTTTTGCTTGAATTCTTCCATGGAAAAAACTTCCTCAGTAGTACGAGAAAAATTTTCTAATAATTGTTTATTTTTAGTGTTCATTTCTTACTCCTTTTTCTTATTGTAGATATTTTTATATTACACTATTGAAATAAATTAATCAATTAATTATTAATAATATTTATTTTCGCGCTCATTTAGGGTATTAAAAAAACATTGATTATATCAATGCTTTTTTTATGGCTCCCCAGCTTAGTTCAGTGCCCCCCACTAGCAATGTTCAAAGGGTTTTATGGATATGAATTAGGCAAGAAAATGACGCATGTCGATAGGGGTCTAAAATATTAAATGAGACAAACGAGACACTATAAAAATTTATCACTTGACAAGAAAATTGGAAGTGATAGGTTTAAATTAGGATAAGATAGTAAATTGACAATGCAACATAGGGGGTAATTTGTCAAGGGATAGAGGTATTAATACGGCGCTATAGCCACATTAATGGTTCTTCTTTAGTTATTAATATTTTATTAATATAAAATATGCGACATGAGGGTTTTAATTAAATGATGCAATAGCAAAAGCGCCATCGTATTGTCTATATTTTCAGAACTCTCTTTTTTTGTATCTAGATTTAGATGTAATGAATAAATAAAAAAATAAAGGAGTGAATCATGAAAAGGATTATCACACTACTCATTATTTTGGGACTTTGTGTCCTATTGTTCTCCGCTGAAAAGGCAGGAGATATTGCTTGGGCTACAGCCATATTCGCGCCCGGAATTGTACTTTTTATAATTATTTATGGTGGACTATATGTAGTCTACTTAATAGCAAAAGCATTCGGACTTGGAAAGAAAACGAGAAAAAGAAGAAGATAGGTTGTGAGGTGATATTATGAAAAAAACAGTTATAAAGGCGCCCATCACTACTCAATTAGAAATTACTGGGAATTGCAATTTAAGATGTCCACATTGTTATCATTTTGATAATAGTGGAAATAGTGATTATTTCATTACTAAATCAGAAAATGAAAAAATAATGGAGATTACAAAAAAATTAGTTCAATTACAAGTTTTTGATGTCGTTATTACCGGCGGAGAACCTTTGGTCAACAAAGAATTGGTCTTGAGACTCGTAGAATATCTGGGAAAAAATAATATTGGTGTCAGTATTAATACCAACTTAACATTACTAACAGAAGATTTTTTACAAGATCCTAGACTATCCTACTTAAGAGGTTTCTTAGTCTCTTGCCCTTCTTGCGATAAGGATTTGTACAAAATCATGACTGGCAATGGAAACTATGAAATCTTTGAAAAAAATCTAATTCTTTTAAAAGAAAAAGGCTTTCGATTTTCTGTTAACATGGTTGTTAATCGAAAAAACTTATCTGATATAAGGAATACCGCTCAACATCTTTCCGGTCTGGGGATTAAAAGATTCGGAGCTACGCCAATGGCTTTAAACCTATTGTGCCCAGATTTTGTCAATTTTCTAAAGTCGGAAGAAGTCATTCAACTGATTCGAGATTTGGTCTGGATTAATGATAATTTAGGGATGAGCGTAGATATATTCGAAGCTATTCCCAAATGTATTTTTCCAGAAGACGTACTCAAAAAAGATTTTAATTTCTTAAAGAGAAAATGCCTAGCTGGAATTACCAGTATGGCCGTCTCCAATAATGGAGATATTCGACCCTGCACTCATAACATCGATAACTATGGAAATATTCTGACCGAAGATTTTCCGTTAATTTGGGAAAAAATGAACGATTGGAAAAGGAAACTCTATTTACCTGAGGAATGTCATACATGCCAAGCTATGGATTTATGCACTGGCGGATGTCGAATGACAGCTAAAGGATTTAGTAAATTAGGTGATAGAAAAGCCAAGGATCCCTGGATGATAGGACCACTTGCTAATAAAATCCAAATGTCTTCAAAAGAAATAACCCTATTTCCAGAAATGACAGTCAAATTGAATGGCACTGTTCAATACAGGGAAGAAGATGGCACCTATCTTATCGGTACAAAAGACAAAAACAACGTAATTCGAGGTAATCAAAGTCTTTTTGAGTTTATAATCTATTTGCAAAAAATAGAAAAAAGTACTTTGATAGAACTAGCAGGTGATAATAATACTTTCGAATCCAGAAAGTTTCAAAAAATTATTAAATTCCTGCTCAACAAAAAAATCCTAATAGGAGGAAAAAATGCAGATTGATTTCGAAAAAATGGAATTTTCCGGGGTTTCCAACAATAGTAGTAGCTGCGAAGATCTATGCTATTGCGACAGTTGCGACTGTGACATCTGTGACAATTGTGATCTTGACTCCTGTGATGATCCTGGTTGTGATAGTTGCGACACCTGTGATAATGGTTAACATTCAACCTGGAAAATAATAATGAAAGAGGGTTCTTAATTGAACCCTCTGTTTTTTTAGTTACATTGATATAAATTAGTGAATTTGATTATTGCTATTTATAATAAAGGTTAAATTAGAATTCATATCTATTATTACACCTCAAAAACCCTCAAATCAAGTTGTTATTATTACTCATTTCTTAATGATTTATAAAACCCTCTATGTGGATAACTCAATTCAATATTCATAAAACACACATATCAAGCACCTAAATGAACATCTTGAAAAAGAAAACTATTGTAGTAAAATTAAATTAGGAGAAAGTTTGGCACATTAAAATAGTTTTAATATAAGTTTTTTGAAACTTGACTTAAAGATTTCTCACCTTTAGTCTACGTAACGAGGTCTACAGAGAACTTCTTTGCAAAAAGAAAAAATAGACCAAGTAATCTCGAAAAATCATTACCTTACTTTATAGGTATGTTTTTCGATATTGCTTGATCGATAGCATTATAAACACCTACTTATAAAGAATGGTGTTTTTTGTTTAATAATTTAAATTAATAACTTTATGCAAGAAGACAAAAATATTCTGGATAAAATCCAGATAACACAAGTTCCTATTGAAGAACTAAAACTCAATACAGAAAATCCACGAAAGTGGAGTAAGGAGCAATTTAATCAACTAAAGGAAAGTATTACTAAATTTGGGATCGTGGATCCATTTATAGCCAACTCCTCTCCTGAGAGACATAACATCTTGATCGGGGGACATTTCCGTCATGCTGTAGCGCTGGAACTGGGAATTAAAACTTTACCAGTTGTATACGTTAATATCCCAGACATAGAAAAAGAAATGGAGTTAAACATTAGATTGAATAAAAATCAAGGAGAATTTGATTTTGACTTGTTGTCGAAATTTGATAAAAATCTTCTTACAAACATAGGGTTTGATAGTTTGGATATTGATAAAATATTTGACATAGACACTAGTCAAGAAGAAGTATTTGATCTAGAAAAAGAATTAGCTAAATTAAACATAACAGAAATATCAGTTCAAAAAGGAGATGTCTATGATTTAGGTGGATCAAGGATAATGTGTGGTGACTCTACTATAGAAGAAGATATGATCAAACTAATGGGAAATGAAAAAGCCGACATGTGTTTCACTGATCCTCCATTTATGCTCGATTATTTAAAGGGAAAAACTAGACACGGAGAAGCAACTGTTGGATTCGGAGCGAAGAAAAACAGACGATACCTTGAAACAGAATCCCTTCCTGATAACTTTACAGAATTATGGATGGCCAATGTCAACAAAGTGGCTAATGAAAATTTTAGTATCATAGTTTATGAGAACTGGAAGAATCTTATGACCATATGGAATGAAATGGCAAAATACTGGAAAGTGAAGAATATGTTAGTGTGGCACCTAAACAACAGAATGCAGGGATTCTCTGCTAAGTATAAGTTCTTTAATAAGTATGACATAGCAATGGTTGCTTCTTCTGATACTGATATTGAATATAATTTAGAAGATGAGGGTGATGGACTCCAAAATGAATACGAAACCGCACTTTTTGCTATAGCAGGAAAACCTCAGTGGGAAAGTTACGAGAAAGGGAAAAAGTATTGCCCCACTGATTTTATTGAATATCATGCAGCCGATGAAAAGTCATCAGGACAAGGAATAATATTTGGTACTAAACCAATAGAAATATTAATTCCATATATTAAAGTACTCACCAAAAGAGATCAACTAGTTCTAGAACCATTTGGAGGGAGCGGAAGTACTTTAATTGCAGCAAACAAATTAGGCAGAAGATGTTTCATAATGGAAAAATCTCCTGTTTATACAGAAGTAATAATTAATAGATGGGAAAAGGCATTCTGTGGGAGAAGGGTAAAATTATATGATTCCCAATCAAGCTCAAATTAAAAAGAAGTTTATTGAAGAGTTGGAGTCAAATCCAATTGTTCAAGTAGCGTGTACAAAGCTATCTATTCCAAGAAGTACTTATTATCGTTGGACAAAGACAGATAAGCTCTTTAGAAATAAATGCAGTGTAGCAAGAAAAATAAGTACACCTATAATAAACGACTTAGCCACGTCAGCTATAGTAAACAAAATTAAAGATGGCGATTTTAAATCTTCTAAATTTTGGTTAGAAAATAATCACCCTAAATACAAAAGAAATAGTATGCAAAGTTCTAGAATTAGAGAGCTAGAAAGAGAAGCGGAAAGAGAAAGGAAAATAAGAGAAGATGAAAAATCAGATAGAGCTATAGAAAAGTTAGAAGAACTTCTAAGAATGGCTAAAGAATCTAAAATTAATTATTCTATAAATGAAAAGAATAATATGGAAGATATTAGTAATTAGAAACAATTTAAAAAGAGTGTTGGTTAAAAATCTAACACTCTTTTGATTATAAAACTATTTTTTAATTTATTTTATAAATCACATCTTTGCGCTCAACTACAACTTCCCAGCCTAAACGTTTTGCTGTTGTATAAAGTTTTTGATTTGGATTAAAACAAATAGGACTCTCTACCAGTTTTAACAAGGGAATATCTGACTCTGAATCACCAACACCTATTGAACCACTTAATGTAAGGCTTTCTTTTTCTATTGCATATTTCAACATCTTGGACTTATTTGAAATAAGATCTAAATGAAGTGCTTTTCCAGTAAATTTATTATTATGTATTTCATATACTCTTCCATAAAAACTATCAAAGCCCCACTCTTTAGCAAAATCCTGGACTATTTCTTTTGGTGAGTGAGAAATAGCTAATAGATAATAATTTTTCTTTTTTAATTCTTTAAATAAATCACGAGTATAACGATAAACTCTATCTCTGTTATTAGATACTACTTTTTTGGCAATCTTTTTAAATGCTTTATAATCAACACTCTGAATATTTTTTTCAAATGCTTTTACTACTGCATTTATATAATCTTCATAAGAGCCTTCTCGATTAGACCATTTTTTATAAGCTTTGGTGTATATATTTTTAACATTTTGAGAAAATAAACCTTCTTGAATTAAAGCATTTACTAATTCAATTAATAAGCTTGAGCGAAAAATTGTTCCGTCAATATCAAACACAGCTATTCTTTTAGATTTTTGCATAAATATATTATTTATTTAATTCTTTGTATAGACGATTTAATATTTCAACCATAGCAAGCGTATCAAGTTTACAATATTCTAATAGGTTATTATATATCTCTTCACTTTCTTTTTTATCTGTTTTTAGATCAACCATTACACGCCATTTATTAGATGCTGTTGCCCCCTCATGAATTGTTAAATTAGAATAAGATAATTCTGGAACCATAACTGGTAAAACTTTTTTAATAGATGCACTACCTTTAAAATCTTTGTGAACATAATATCCTTTTCTAAAAATCTGCATCAAATCAAACATCCTATTATTTATATCCTCAAAAAAAGACGCATACTGCGGATACCTTTCACCCATTTCACTATTACAACCTTTTTCAAAGCTCATATTCCATGAAATAAAGCTACCTATTTTACCAACTCTTTTCTTTAAATCTTCTGCTAATCCTAAAGATGGATCTTCCCATTCTTTTGCTAGGTAAGCATAATGCTCAACTGGTCCTTGTGGTTCTTTTTGAATATGCAAAGAATACTGAAATGTCATCCTTTGATATGGTGTATATCCATCAAACAATGGTATTGTCGGAGAATTAGTTTCATAATCAATAAAATATAGTGGGTACTGTAATTGAGATAACTCTTTTTGTATATTTTCTAATTCAATGTGAACTTTGTCTTGTTTTATAGCATTGTAATGACGAAGACCTCTTGTGCTTGTAACTACACCTTCTGGTATATCTTTTATCTCTAATATTCCTTCATCTAATAATTGATTTAGGGTTTCTTCTTTTAATCCTCCTGCAATGCTATAAATAGAATTATCAGGAATATCTTTCCAACAGTAAGGAATAAAGGTACATGGATATGGGTCTTCGCATTGTTTTAATATTCGAATATCCACTTCATCTTTTTGTTTTATAATATCAAGTGCTTGTTTTATCTTTATTTTAACTTCATCTTCTAGTAATTCTACTGATTCACTGACATCTTCTATTTTCAAAAGTTTTTCAGGTTCTATTTCTCCTTTTTTGACATATTCGTTATTAACAAATATTACATATGTTTTATTTACTTTATAATTTAATGACTCAAAACAAATCTTCTGAAAAGCTAAATCGTAAAAATGAATATCTTTTACTTCAGTGGTGCTTTTGACTTCATAAATGTCCCAACTATTATCATTTTTGTTAAACTTAATAATATCTGATCTGCAAAATAATTCATTTGCAGAAATTGTAGCTTGAAAAATTATTGAAGTATTATTTTCTAATAATTTTTTGGTTTCAGTAATAGATTTTTTAAAATCATCTACTTGAGCATTAATGCCTTCTGGAAAAAGACTACATGCATATGATTCTACTAAATATCCATTATCAAAAATCTTCTGTAAATTTTCATCTACTTCTTCTGGAATTAAATCCTTTCTGTGTTTTTGAAGCCAAAGGTATTTAGGACACTGTATATATTTTATAAAATCTGATTTTGTAAGCATAAATATTTATTATTCAATTTCCCATTGCACTATTAAAAAATTGTCAGTCTTTAATCCATACTTTAAACCAGCTGATAACCAATTATTCTGTGTTTGTCTAATTTTATCTTTTTTTAATCTTTTAGATTCTGCAAAGATAATATAATCTTCTTTCCAGGCAATTACATCCCAGCATCCAGAATAAGAATTATTGTTATAGATAGTAATACTTGAGAGAATTTCTAAAATCTTTTTATCTTGTATTGGGCTATTTTCCTGATTTTTAAATCTTTCATCTTTCCATTGTAGCAAAAAAAGAGGATCTTGTTTATCCCTCGCATAAGTCTCTATCCATCGTGATTGCCATCCGCTTTTTATAAAATATTGTACTATAGCTAATTCTGCAAACATTGGTTTGTTATCTACACAAACAATAGATTTACCACCAAAGGTTTCTTTAACTGGTTCACCCTTCCATGCTTGAAATTTTGTTAAACATTTCGGTATCTCAATATCAATTCCATTTAAATTGAATATTTCTTTTTCTGTTGGTTGCAATAAACTTGGATACATAACTTTTTCAAATTATATTTTCGTTAATTACTATTCGTTTTCTATTTTAAAAATATCAATTGCTATGTTAACCAATTTTTCTGTTCTCTTTTTTATATCAACTTCTTTCCAAGTCGTCTTATTCTTTAAATCTGAATTTAAAAATAATCCATTTTTATAACCAATATTATTCCCCTTCTTATCTTTCCTGTCTCTTTTCTTTTCAAACAATAAATTAGATAAATTTGAATTATAGCCTGTCAATGTAAGATTTCCGAATTTATGAACCTGAGCAAGCTGAATTTCCTTTGCTTTGTCTTTATCTCCATTAGCCATCATATGGACCCATTCTTGAGGAATATTTTCTCCTTCTGGAAAAATATGTTCTATGGTCCAAATTAATTTATTACTATTATCCCTAGCCCAAAAATCAGTATGAATCTCTTTTGTTTTTTTAGTTGCTTCAATTTTACTAAGTATATAACGAGTAGCATCTATATTTAATTCATAAACATCTCCTTCTAATTTTTCTTTAAAAACTGTTAATGAAGAAAATCTAGATTCGTCTGTTAAAAATTTAGTTATATAAGTATAGTTGATTCTTGATTTATCTTTTTCAAATTCTTCTATTAAATCCATAAAAATTTTATCCAAGTTTCTAGTATTTGGAAAATCTGTTATATTTCTTCTAATAAAATATTTTCCTAAAAACGTTATTGTCTTTTTATAAAAATCATCATCTAGTTTCTTTTGCGAACAAAATAAATACAGAAGCAGTGTATATGCTGGTGCGGCTTGAACATTTAGAAGGTCTTTCAAATCACTATCTATATCTTCCGAGATTACATTATTTTGTTCATCTGGAAAAATAAAATCATGGTATATTTTTGATTTTTCGGCTAATTCATAAAAAATTTTTTGAGGATCTCTGTCAATTAACTTTTCGTATATTTTTATAATAGTAGATCTGGTTGCCTTGCTAATATTTTCAACTCTAATATTTTTATCAAATTTAAAAGCGTTATAGAACTGCCTTAAGAATCTCTCCTGAATAGAATATTCGGGCAAATAATCAATAATATTGCACCATCTTTTAAATGCCTCATTTATTGATATTTTTTTATTCTTTTCTAATTCAGATAGTAATTTATTTTTGATTAGATCAATTGCAGATAAGGGTATTCCTCTATTATTTAAGC
Source organism: uncultured Gammaproteobacteria bacterium (assembly GCA_964634645.1). Classification (GTDB taxonomy): domain Bacteria; phylum Patescibacteriota; class Patescibacteriia; order UBA1558; family S5-K13; genus CAZWKI01. The sequence continues at coordinate 9,007 of CAZWKI010000019.1, forward strand.
TCTCAAATAACATGAAGGCGTCAGAGTGAGAACTTACATCTATCTTAACTAATAAAGTACTATTAATAGTAGATATCAAATCAGTCAAATATTTTATAGAAAATTCATCGAGTCTTGAAAGAAAATATCTATATGCTTTAAAGATTACTCTATTTCCTTTATTTTTTACCTCTGGTGCATACTCTAAAGCACCTATTTCATTCAATACACATAAATAATCAATGTTATTATTATTTTGATCAGAAAGTTGTAATTTTGGATTATTTTTTTGATTTTTTTGTAGTAAACGATATTTTAAATTACCTAATTCTAATGTTAAATCTTCGTTATTATTCTCTTTTTTTTCAACTAGTAATTTATATATTGCTGCATATAATAATGAAATAGTGGTTATTCTTTGTTGGCCATCTATAACCTCTAACTCTGCTGTTTGTAATGCGTCTGCCTCTTTATTTATGCAGATTATAGATCCAATAAAGTGGTTGCCATCACTTTCTATTATGTCATTTAAAAGTTCTTCCCAGTTTTCTTTTCGCCAAGTATATTCTCTTTGAAATTTTGGAATAATGTACCGAATGTCCCTATCCACGGAAAAAATATCACTAACTGTATATTTATTTGCACTATTAATCATATTTTTATTTTAATTATTATTTATAGATAATCGGTTTTTTAGATAAACAAAAACGGACACCCGACCTGCGAAACCACAAAAGGTATCCGTGAAGACCCTACTTGAGTTTTGGTCGGTGTGCCCGATCCTTGTCTCAAATAGGTAAAATAGGATTTTTTACAAATCTTCACGCAATTTCTTCTATGGTTTCGCAATTTCATTATATCGCAAATATATTCATTAATAAAGGTAGTTGCTAAAAACTACGAACTTTTTTGCTGGACTTACTACCCGATCTGCGTCATCAATGTCCTTGTAATAAGTAACATACGAAGATATGGACATAAAAACAACACTTGACGACTCAACAGTTAAATACTGTTTATATGCTCGTAAATCAACAGAACAGGACGAATTACAAGCCCTTTCAATAGACTCTCAGATAAAAGAGATGATGGAGATGGCAATAAAAGAAAATATGACAATAACAGAGATTAGAAAGGAAAGTCACTCTGCAAAAAACTCAGGACAAAGACCAGTATTTAATAAATTATTAGAAGACATTAGTAATGGAATGTTTCAAGGAATACTATGCTGGGCTCCTGATAGATTAAGTAGAAATGCTGGAGACCTTGGAAGAATAGTAGATCTAATGGATCAAGGAAAATTAAGTGAAATAAAAACACATGGACAAAAATTTACTAATAATCCAAATGAAAAGTTTCTCCTTATGATTCTAGGTTCTCAAGCAAAACTTGAGAATGATAATAAAAGCATAAATGTACAAAGAGGACTAAGAGCAAAATGTGAAAAAGGATGGCGTCCTTCTCCTCCACCTCTTGGATATATTCATGATAAATATGGGGACAAAGGAAGTAAGAGAATATTTCTAGATCCTAAAAGAGCTCATATAATAAAACAAATGTTTGAACGCGTTGCTTATGAAAATTATAGTGGTAAAAAAATACTAAAATGGTTAATGGAAATTGGATTTAAAACAAGAAAAGAAAAAAATCCAACACTTAGCACAATATTTCAAATACTTCATGAAACATTCTATTATGGAGAATTTGAATATCCTCTTGGAAGTAATAAATGGTATAAAGGATTACATGATCCAATAATATCAAAAGATTTGTTTATAAAAGTCAGAGATAGATTTAATACTTTTAATACCGGTAATGGAATTTGCAAAGAATTTGCATTTACAAGATTAATGAAATGTGGATTATGCAGATCAGGAATTACAGCAGAAGAAAAATTCAAAAAACTCAGCGATGGATCAATTGTTAAATATATATACTATGGATGCACAAGAAGTAGTAATAGATTTTGTAAAGGTGGATATATACGAGAAGAAGAATTAGTAAAACAACTTATAGAAATTGTAGACAAAGTAGAAATAGATAATATCGGGATACAAAAACAGTTTGAAGAAGAATTACAAAGATATACTAAATTCAACAAAGGAGTTATGGGAATAGATGATAGACAAATGAATAAAAAAGAATTTAGCATCAATGATTATGCTAAATACATTTTAAAGTCTGGGACTATGGTTGAAAAAAGAGAATTAATGAGTTGTTTTAAAAGTAGTTTGATTTTAAAAGATAAAAAAATTATATTAAATAAATAAATTAAAAAATTATAATAATTTTATCCGGGTCTTTATTTTTTTCTTCTGTTGTATGGGGATTGGTTGGTTGGATCTAAACTAACACCTAATTGACTAGCCTTAGAATATATACTATTTTCAGAGCGTCCTAATAGAAGTCCCATGACTCTTGTTGGTGTATTTTTCTTAGCTAACTGTGATAATTTTTGCTCATCTTTTGAATCCCAAGGTTTATTAGCATTTCTAAGATACTTTGGTTTTTGCATAGATTTTATAATTAATAATTAATTATTTAATAAAAATAAGATTTTTAATCCATTCCTGATGTGTTTTATCTGATATATAAAAAATTATAATAACAATAATAAGAAAGACGATAATAGCAACTATTTTTTTATAAACCCCGTCTAATACATCAATGAATAATTTTTTCAAAAAATTAAAGATCCATTTAATAATAAAAAATGGAATTAATAATATTTTAAATAAAATATTAAGCCAATACTCTTTTTTATCTATATAAAAATCTTCATTCATATAAATAATATTTTAATAATTCACACATAAAACATTTCTAATTTATCTTTTGTTTTTTCCCAATTAGGATATTTTTCTCTTAAAAATCTATAGAAATTAACATTGTGTTTTTTGTATTTAAAATGACATAGTTCATGAGCGATAACATAATCAATACAATCTTTAGATACATGAACAAGTTTAGGATTTAAAAATATTTTTTCTTTATTTAAGAAACTTCCCCAGCGTCTTTTCATTTCACGAATACTAATAGTGGGTCTTTCTTTATAATCAAAGTTTTTAAAAACTTCTACTAATCTTTCTTGAAAAATCTTATTACTCCTTTCATTAATCCAGTTACTAATAATTTTTTTATTATAATTACTATTTGAGACTTTTTTAGTTGTATATACAATTAATTGTCCTTTTGATAAACTTACAGAATTCTCATTGCCTCTTTTAATTAAAATCTTATAGTGTCTTCCTAGATATAAATATCCTTCACCTGATATGTATTCTTTTTTGTATGTTTTTCTCTGATATTTCTTAAATAATGAAAGTTGCTTCTCCAACCAAAACCATTTTCTTTGTAAGAATTGTTCTATTTTTTCACTGTCTGCATTTTTTGGACACTTAACAATTATACGAAGATCGGGAGTAACTGTAAGACTTAATGTTTTACGATCTTGTCTTATAAGTTGATATTCATATACAAATGTCCCAAAAATAAACTTATTCATATATTTACATAAATATTTCAAAATTGTTTTCTGCTAATTGTATGACTTTATCGATAGTTGATTTTATAAAATCATTATCAATGTTTATTTCTTTTTCTTCTTTAACTACATCATATAAATAATCATCAATACTATTTCTTATTTTACGTTTTACATCAATATTTTTATACCAATCAACAATTGCCTCACGTTTAATAATTGAAAAAATATCTATTACAATTGAAACGTACTCATCACTATCAATTTTTAAACTACTAAATTGATCCTTTAAATTTCTATAAAAGATATCTGAACCTTTGCTTGATTGAATCATATTTGGAAGATCTTCGTCTTTTTTATTTATAAGATCATCTCTAATTAATTTCATTTGTTTCAATGCTTCTATGTCTGCTAATTTTTCTAATCTCATTTTTTCAATAATTTCTGATATTTTTTTAGAAAACTTTTCATAAAATTCTGGGTCACTCTCATATTTTTCTGAAATTGTTTTTTGCATTTGAGCTTCAATTGCTTCTGCTTTTGATTTATTTGATCCCAAGCTATCCACGGCTTCTTCGAATTGTTTTCTATCTGTAATATTTACTTGTTTTGTAAGTAATTCAACTCCTTTTGCATCAACATATTTATCTAAGATATTTATAAGTGATTGTTTGTATTCTAATAGATCAACACGATCTGCATATTTAAGACTTGCTGATTTACGAAGCTCCATAAACTTTTTAAGTTCGCGTCTATATAAATCAAGATGTTTGAACTCACGAACAAAATCTTGCAACACAAAACATTCATTAAGACTTTTAATAAAAGTATTTAGGGACTTATAAAAAATTTCTCTCTTTGATTCATCTTTAAGAAATTGTAAATAAACTTCATCATCTTTTGAATTCTTAACTTCATTAAAAATATCGTGTACAGTAGAATAATTTTGCTCAAGTTCTTGTATTTTATCTGCAACATCAATTAAAGTTCCTTTTACATCTATTTCTTCATAATTACCAAACAATTTCATTGCTGTGTTTATATTTTTTGCATTTTCAGAATAATCAATTATATATCCTGCTGTTTTTGGTTTTTCTTTTGTATTTTCATAAAGACGATTTACACGAGCTATAGCTTGCAATAAATTATGATCTCGTAAATCTTTTGCAAGATAAAGAACTGTATTTCTAGGGGCATCAAAACCAGTAAGCAGTTTATCTACTACAATAATGATTTCAATTCCGTCATCATTATATTTAAAACTATCAATAACATCTTTTTCATATTTTTCTACACTGCTATGATTTTTTCTTACAGAATCTAAATATGTAACAACTTCTTTTTTGTGTATATTGTCTTCATTACCATCTTCATGTTCATCTGAAATTATAACTGCTGTTCTAATTTTTCCACGACTTTCAAAAAACTTTTGAAAAAGAATGGCTGAGTACTTTGAAGGAGCAACTATCTGAGCTTTAAGTCCCGTATTTTGAAAATTCTCTATAAAATGTTTTTCTATATCATAAGAAATCTCAACAATACGTTGAGGATTGTCTTTAATAATTTTTGTGCCAATATATTTTTGTAATTCCTTTTTTTGTTTGTCATTTAAATCCTCTGTGATTCTTTCTACTTGTCTGTCTATTTGTTCTGCATTTTGAACTAATTCAACATAACGACCTTCGTATATAAGTGGAAGTATCATATTATCAGCTAACGCATCATCAATAGTATATTTGTCAATATATCCACCAAATTTATTCCAGCTCTTATCATTTTTCATTAGTGGTGTTCCTGTAAAGCCAATATAACAAGCATTTGGAATAATTTTATTCATTTCAAAATTAGCTATACCATATTGACTACGGTGTGCCTCATCAATAAGAACAAAAATATTTTTATCTGGATCTATAAAACTAGTGCTTTTATTTGCTGCTGATTTAAATTTGTGAATAAGAGTTGTAACAACAGATAAATTTTTGTCTTTTATAAGATCAATTAAATGTTGGCCGCTTGTTGCCTGAATGACTTCTTTTTTTAAATTACAATTTTTAAACGTATCTTTGATTTGTTTATCCAAATCTTTTCTATCTGTAACAATAATAACGCGAGGGTTTAAAATCTTTGGATCTTCAATAAGAGCTTTTACAAACATAACCATTGTAAGAGACTTACCAGATCCTTGAGTATGCCATACTAGTCCGCCTTTTCTTCTTGTAATATCACCTTCACTCTCTTCTTCTTCAATACGTTTAAGCATTTTACAAATAGCAAAATATTGTTGATATCTTGAAATCTTTTTTATTCCAGCATCAAAAAGAATATAATTTTTTGTTAAATCCAATAATCTTTCTGGTTCAAATAAAGAAACAACTCCCTTGTCCTGTTCTGTGATAAGACGATCTGTTCTTTGTGTGTGTCCTTCTGTATATCCATTTAAATCTTTTAATATTTCTGAATACGCATCATCGTTGATTTGAGTATTAATTAATTTTTTTATTTTTTCACCAAAATCTTTTTTGTCTGTATATTTTTCTTTCCATATTGCATAAAACTTATTTGGCGTACCAGTTGTGCCATATTGTAATTCTTTTCCGTTTGTTGCAACTAATAATTGTGTATATGTATATAATTTAGGACAAAATTCTGGACTTTGATTTCTAATAGTTTGATTTATAGCATCATTTACAGAAACACTGGATTTCTTATTTTCAATAGTCGCAAAAGGAATACCGTTTACAAAACAAACTATATCTGGACGAATATTTTGTTTTCCACTTGCTACGAATTCAGAAGTAACATGAAAAACATTATTTCTAATATTATTAAAATCTATAAATCTGAAATTTTTAGAAACTTTTTTACCGCTATGATTTATTTTAATAGTTTTACCACCACTTGTTGGCATTATCATATTATAAATTTTCTGAGCAGTATCAATAAGTCCTTCATATTGAATATGTTCTAATTCATCAATTGCATCTCTTACATCTTTTTCGCTAAATTTATATTCCGTTCCATCAATTTCATAACTGTTTATTTCCATTAATTTTTTTGCTGCAACGTCTGTTAATATAAAATTTGAAGTATCTCCATTTCGTTGTCGAAGCGCCTCTTCAGCTGGAATATATTTATACCCCATATTTAAAAGAAGTTCTATGAATGGAAGTTGTGATTGCTTCGCTTCGTCAAAATTTACTTTTTCTAACATATATTTATAATTATGATTTAATTTTTAAATTTTCTGGCGTACGAATTGTCCCAGTAATTAAATTATTTAACAAATATTTTTTTTGATCCTTGATAATCTCTAATTTCTTTGTCGTTTCTTGAATTTCATTATCTGCTATTATTAAAATTTTAGATATTTCTTTTTGTTCTAGAATTTCAGGAATACACAATGGCATCCTTTTTAATTCTTTCATTTTTATACTTTTAAAAGAGCTACCTGTTATGTTGCTCTCGAAATATTTCCTGGTTTCTGAATTAATAATAATAAAATATAAAAATTTTGGATCAATAATTTTCGTGTTTGGTTTCAAACAAAAAACTGATTCATTTATATCCCAACCCTTGGGATCCTCAATTAATAAATAACTTTCCCCAACATTACCAATACTAGACATAATAATATCATTTTTACTTAATTTAGATCTTTTGTTAATTAATTTTAATGCTAAATCATCAATAGTTTCTGCGCTTGAAAAATCAAGAAATCCGTTTGATATATTCTTTATAGTTACATAATAATTATTTCCAAAACCTAATTTAAAATTATCTCTTGGATTTAAACCAGTGCTAAAGCTACTCATTACATCGTCAAGCATCACTCTTTTCCACTTATTGTTAAAACCCTTTAATCTTTTTTTGCCGGTTAATAGATTCTGCATCAAACTTTTTTTAATTTGTTTTTTAATTTTGATTTTCTTTGAAAGTTTTTCTATTGCTTTATCCCAAGTTTCTAATACTGCGACAATACGATTTTGTTCGGAAAGGGATGGGAGGTAAACATCACGATATTGATATTCTGAAAGATAATTCCTTTTGTGCTCGCCAACTATATATGGATGTGACTGCATCCATCCATAAATAAATCTTATATTTACTTCATTTTTAGATTTTAAAATCTTCATTGCTGATGATTTAACTTTAAATGGAAAATCTACAAATTTGTTTGCGGTAGTAAAGTCATCAAATATAATAACTGGTAAATTTTTATATATTCCAAAATCTTCATTTGTATAACCAAGAACAAATGTTTTGCCCGCCGTTAATACAGGCACAGAATATTTATCATTATAATTTTCTGATGTAACTATATAATCCGTTGGTTGTTCATAATCAAGAAGTTCTCTGAGCTCTTTATATTGCCACTCTTTTAAATTCTTTTTTTGTAGTTTATTGATTTTCATTATTTATAATTTTAGATATATTAAAATCTTGGATATTTGCTTTTAATTCAACTACATGATTAATATATGAATTAATATCTTTAATAAAATCATCCCATTTCACTGGAAAAACATAAGAATGATCATTGCCACTATGATGAGTACCACCACAAACTTTACATTGAATTAAATTACATTCGTTTCTATTAAACATATTCATATGAAGAATTTTAAATAGACCTGCCGTGTTCCATATAGTGACACATGAGTAATGATTTACCATATAAGAATAATCACTATTTTCATCCGGTATCACAACTGCAAGTATTGCGTTTGTTCCACTTGTTCTATTATCTTTTGTCATCTCTTTTAAAGAATATGATATTTCCCATGGGATCCATTGATCTTTTTCTTCAAGATAAATATCTTTCATATTTTTTGATATCAAGACTATTGTAACAGTACTATCAAATATTTTATTCCTTAATTTTGATTCTATTGTCTCCTCTTTAAATTGATCTAGGGGCTCATCATCTTTTTCTCCTTTATATATATGGTCTTCTACATCTAATAGATTCTCTAAAACAGTTACATAGTGTCTTGCTTGAGTAACCTCACCTTGTTGCATGGCAATATTTAATGGAGCAACACCACTATCACTATATTTATAACTAACAAAAATTTTTCTTGATACATTTAAATCCGACATATTATTTTATAAAGAATATTAAATATAAAATTGCAATTAAAAGAGGAATATAAAAATATCTAAGCGTTGGTGAAAAAATACAAGCAAGTATAGAATTGTCCCAGTCTTTTCTAAAATCTCCTATATTCATAGAAAAATCAACGTCGTTTTCATTCATTTCTCTAACCTTGTCGTAAAGTTTTCTATACATTCTTTCTAAAGATAAAAAATATCCGTCATAACACCAAAAAATGACTACTATGATTGCTAAAAAAAATATCGGCAATTTTCCACTATCAAATTTAAATAATAAAACTAAAATGCCGGCTATAAGTGTTATAACCCATCCACGTAGATAAAATAGGTTACCTCCCATTCTTGAAATAACACCTTGAATTAAATTAAGGTGAGCTATCTTTTTTTCATTTTTTTCTTCATCCATATTTTTAATATTTATTTCTAATGTTTATCGCTTCTTCAATTAATTTTTCTATATTATTTTTTATATCGTTATATGCATCATATGAATTTGGATTGTAACATTTAACTACAGATGATAATTTTTGCCCATTTTTTAATGTAAATTGATCAAAGGGATTATTTTCCTGTCTACAAAATCCATTTCTTGGACACCTGATATTATGTATGTAAATACCCACCAATCCCTTACCATCTTTCCATGCTTTTTTTATTTCGTATTGAACCCATTCTCTATCTGATGTCTTTTCACCAATTAACACAACCACACAACTCTTATATTTCATATTATCATCAATCCATTTTTCTACGGAAGAATGACCCCCGCGTTTAACTTGTTCCCATTCATTTACTGAAACTGGTTTATTGTCTTCTAGGGCTCCTATATTTCTAATTTGTTGAACCCTCATCACGTCGTTACCAAAATGAAAACTATAAAAAACTTGCCTTTTTGTTGTGGTCATGATTGCCCCCCTTTT
>CAZWKI010000020.1:0-2270 GCA_964634645.1 uncultured Gammaproteobacteria bacterium
GAAGATTATAATTCGTTATCTGATTATATAAAAGAATTGATTCATAATGAAATAAATGAAGTTGTCTCATTTCACGTTTCAGAAAAAACAGGTACCTGGGATTTGGAAGAAATTATCGAGACTATAAAAACCATATATCCCATATCAAATGAAGAATTAGAAAAAATAAAAACATTTAATGAAAACACAAAAGATAAATTAATAGAATATTTATTTGATCTGTCGGATATAAAATATAAAGAATTGGAAGAAAGAATAAAATCAGTTGATACGGGAGGAGAAATAAAGGACCCCATTTCTTATGTAGAGAAGTCAGTATTGCTTCGTACAATAGACAATTTATGGATAGATCATCTTGATAATATTAGTCATCTAAGGGCTGGAATTGGTCTCCGTGGTTATGCTCAGGCAGATCCACTAGTTGAATATAAAAGAGAGTCTTATAATTTGTTTTTAGAACTATTGAAAAATATTCAAAATCAAGTTGTGTACAGTATTTATAAACTTGGTCCCGTTGCAAATGTTGTAACAAATGAGCCAAAAAATATCACCTTTAACAATCCAACCGAAGCAAAAGCATTTGATATTGCGACTGCTGATGGTGATAGAAATGAAATTCACAACAAAACAGCTTTGAAAAATGACGAAGTAAAGAAGTTTGGTCACAAAGTTGGAAGAAATGATGATTGTCCATGTGGAGCGAAAAAAGCAGACGGAACCCCAATTAAATATAAAAATTGTTGCGGAAAGAACGAATAATGTAAATTAAAAACGCAAAATCCAAAATTAAAAATTGCAAGTAAAAATTAAAAATTTTGAATTTTATATTATAGTTTTAAGTTTTGAATTTTTAATTTTAAATTTATGATAATACCAAAAAAATTACAAAAAGGTGATGAAATAAGAATAATTGCGCCTTCAATGAGCTTATCTTTGTTGTCGGAGACAAATATTCAATTAGCAAAAGAAAAGTTAGAAAGTCTTGATTTTGTAATTACATTTTCAAAAAACTGCAAAGAAAAAGATATTATGATTTCTTCATCAATCAAATCTCGCGTAGAAGATATTCACGATGCTTTTTTTGATAAAAACGTAAAAGCAATTCTTACTGTAATTGGTGGATTTAATTCAAACCAATTACTTAAATATCTTGATTATGACTTGATAAAAAATAATCCAAAAATTTTTTGTGGTTATTCTGATATTACCGCTCTTGCAAATGCTATTAATTCAAAAACAGGATTAATTACTTATTCTGGTCCTCATTTTTCTACATTTTCTATGCAAAAAGAATTAGAATACAATATTGAGTATTTCCAAAAATGTTTTATGAGCGACGAGGAATTTAGCGTCGAACCATCAAAAACATGGTCAGATGATGCGTGGTATATGGATCAAGAAAATAGAAATATAGAAGAAAACAGGGGTTATCTTATTATAAATGAAGGTGAAGTCGAGGGAAGAATATATGGTGCAAATTTGTGCACCTTTAATTTACTTCAGGGGACAGAATTCATGCCAGAGATAAAAGATTCAATTCTTTTTATTGAAGATGATGATGCAGCTTCTAATCTTTTTAGTGTTGAGTTTGATAGAAACTTACAATCTCTAATTCATCAGCCAAATTTTGATACAGTGAAAGCTCTTATTATTGGAAGGTTTCAGAAAAATGTAGATATAACAGAAGAAAAATTAAGATATATAATTAGTACCAAAGAAGAATTAAAAAATATTCCAATTATTGCAAATGTTGATTTTGGTCACACAAATCCTATGATTACATTTCCAATTGGTGGAACTTCAAAAATATCTGTAAAAAATAATAAAGTTGATTTTAGAATAATTGAACATTAAAAGAAAAAACCGCAAGTTTTTTCGCTAGAGCATCACATGTCGGTATGACATGCAATCGTTATCTTGTGCTTTGTATTTTCACACAATCATGGCTGTTCGTTCGCCACTACTAAACCCCCTAACTTTTACTTGCGGAGTCACACATTCGCGTCACCCTTCTCTAGGGAAGCAGAGGTTGACCAAGGCCTCTACGAATATTAACTAGGTAATCTTAATGGAGGAACCATCACCTAGAAAGACTGCAATGTGTTGAGGCGATGCAAACAAGGTCCTTGGGACCCCTCAACTGCAGTAGGCCCTATTCTGTCGCTCTTTTTATGGAGAGATGCTCGGAATGGCTTTGTATTCTCGAGCACGAATAAATTTATATTACCAGATATATATAAAATTACAAGTTAAATAATATGAAATTAGCA
>CAZWKI010000020.1:2280-18483 GCA_964634645.1 uncultured Gammaproteobacteria bacterium
GGAAGCATGGCTTTTGCCAAACAAATTTTGAAAATAAAAAAAGAACTAGAAAATCTGGGTCATGATGTTATTGCACCCGAAAACATAGAAAAATATGCAAATGGAACAATAAATATAGAAAATAAGTGGGAAAAAATAGAGCTCGATGTTATTAAGGCCTATTTTGAAAAAATAAAAAGTTGTGATGCAATTCTTGTTGCAAACTATACAAAAAATAATATTTTAAACTATATTGGTGGAAACAGTTTAATAGAAATTGCATTTGCTCATGTACTCGACAAGAAAATATATTTATTAAATGATATTCCGAAGATGAATTATAGTGATGAGATTGAAGCAATGGGGCCATTTATTTTAAACGGAGATATTAACAAATTAAAAAATTAAAATTTAAAATTAAAAATTGTAAGTAAAAATTAAAAATTTTAGATTTTGAATTTAAAATTATGATTTATTTTATAACAGGAAGTGCAAATAAGTTTAATGAAATAAAATCAATTTTAAATAATATTGAGCAGTTAGATATTGATTTGCCAGAAATTCAGGAAATTGATGCTAAAAAAATTATAGAAAATAAATTAAATGAAGCTAAAAAACATCATGAAGGAGAATTTATAGTAGAGGATACTTCACTGTATCTTGCTTGTTTAAATGGACTCCCAGGACCACTTATAAAATGGTTTTTGAAGACAATTGGAAATCAGGGCTTATTTGAAATTACAGAAAAATTGGGAAACAATAAAGCACAAGCAATGACAATTATTGGATACTTTGACAGTAATGGGAAAATAAATTTTTTTGAAGGAGTTTTGAGTGGTCAAATTGTTTCAGCTCGCGGAGAAAATGGTTTTGGTTGGGATGAGATATTTATGGCAGAAACTTACGATAAAACATTTGCACAAATGACAAATGATGAAAAAAATGAAATTAGCATGAGAAGAAATGCAGTAAATAAATTAAAAGAGTTTTTAAAATTAAAATAAATTTATGAGTTTTGAATTTCAAAATCCACAAATAGAAACAAAAAAGTCAGATGAAAAATCAAGTGAATTTATAAAACCACTTTATCGTGGTATATGGGCTGACAAATTAGAAAACACACAAGAATTACCAGTTGGGGGTTCTATGTTTGACAAAAAGTTAAGCACAAAGCTTAAACTGGACTTTGAAGTTTTTGATAGCGAACTCAAGGGTTTTACAGAAGAAAATCTAAAAAATATTTATAAACAGAGCGAAAAAAATGTAATAGATTGGCTCAAACAAATTGGTTCTAATGATATTGATCCGTATGAATATTTTCTCTGTTATCAGGTACAACAAAAGATAAACAAATTATTGGAAATTGATTCAAGGGTTCCAACAAATTCATTTGAAAGACAAAAGATGTTTATGGGCGAAGAAGCGCCAAAATTATCTGAAATGAAAGGAAAGAGCGAATGTGCAGAAAGAGCCGCCTTAGCACAGTATATATTTCAAAAATCTGGAATTCATTCTTCTTATGTAAGCGGTATAACTATGAATAATATAAAAGATGAAGATGAATTTCCGGAAAATCATAGTTTTCTTGTTTTAGATCATTTTGCGAAACCGAAATCTACTTTGATATTTGATATTGCAAGACCAATATCAGAAAATAATATACCAAGAGTTCTAGAAACAGATGTTCCATTTACATATGATAAATTAAAAGGCGAAGAAGATTTACTTATTGGTGCAAAAGAGATTTTACAAAATCATAAGCTTTGGTTTGGAGTTGGAGATCAAGTAGCTGGATACCATAAAACAATTGAAGAGTCCGGTATTAAATAAATTTAATAAAAATTTAAAATAATTAAATGGTAAATCAATTACCAAATTATAAAATAAAAAATAGAAAATTAAAAAATATTTTTGTTTGGGGCGCATTTGATATTCTCCACGATGGACATATAAAATTTTTACAGCACACAAAGAAATTTGGAAATGTTTATGCTATACTTATTCCAAATAAAGTTGTAAAAAAATACAAGAAATTATATTTTGATGCAAAAGATAGAAAAAAACATTTGTTAAAAACCAAGTTAATTAAAAAAGTATATATAGATGCGCTTCCAAATATAAAATGTTTTCAAAAATACAAGCCAGATTTATTTGTATTTGGCTATGATCAAAATAAGGAGTGGAATAATACTTTAAAAAAATATATTAAAAGTAAATTTCCGAATTGCAAATTTAAAACACTCAAAAAATATGGAGAAACACACTCAAGTCATTTAAAGAATCAGATTTTATGTTATTGCGGAAGTGGAAAAAAATTTATAAATTGCCATGGAAGATAATTGCGATGCCAATATACTAATTCATACCAATTATACTAATAATATGAATTTAATAAACTCTAAACACTAAATACTAAAAACTAAAATATGAAACCAAAATTATTATCACAAGAAGAATTTGAATATGTTTATAGCAAAGTTCCAAGATTTTGTGTTGATGTAATTATCAAAACCTCAAAAGGAATTATTCTTACAAAAAGAACTATTGAGCCAGCCCGTGGATTGTGGCATATTCCTGGTGCAACGCTTTTGAAAGATGAACAACTAAAAAATGCTGCAAAAAGAGTTGCAAAGACAGAACTTGGTATTGATGTTGTTGTAGAGAAAATGCTCGGGGTAATAGAATATAAATATAGCAAAAAATATCCAAGGCAAGATATTACTGTCGTTTTTTTGACTCATCCAAAGAATAATAATTTCAAATTAAAGATAGACAAACATGCAGATGACGTTGGAATTTTTAAAAAATTTCCTAGAAATACAATCAAGCAACAAGTTGATTTTATAAAAAAATATAAAATTTTGAAATAAAAATGTATTTATTTAAGAAAAAACATTTATTAAACTCAAGAACGATTTTTATACTTATTGCTAGCACCATTTGGCTAATTGCTTATAATGGAATTGAGTTTGTATTTCCTTCTTATTTAGAAAGTATTGGTAAACCATATTTTGTTATTGGTTTTCTAATTTCTTTGATTGCAATTGGCGGAGTGATTATTGATTTACCGCTCGGAAAAATAACGTCAAAATCTAGCAAGAAAAAATTAATGGTAATAGGAATTATAATTTCAATGCTTGCGGTTGTAATAGTTTTTTTATTTACAAAGAATTTAATACTCGCTCTTATATTCTTATTGCTTGGTATGGGCTATCAAACCTGGGTTGTGCCACGTGATTCTTATTTTGCATCTCTTACAAGTCCAGAAAATAGATCTTCAATGTATGGACTTAATGCAGAAACTCAATATATTGGTCAATCACTTGGGCCTATTCTTTGCGGGTTTGTTCTTTTGTTTTTTGGTTATCAAAACACATATTTATTTTATGTGCTACTAGTTTTATTGGTAATTCTTATTGTGCAAATTGGTCTAAAAAAAGAAAGACACAAAGAACTTACAAGAGATACGGTTTTGTCATCTATAAAACCAAGGAATTATTTTTCTGGGTTTAAAGAATTAAAAAAATATGGAGTTTACGGATTTTGTTTACTTTTAATATCTTTCGTTATAATGCTTTGGGAAGCAGTGCTTTGGGCTCTTCAACCACTTTTTTATGGAAAAGATGTTTTAAATATTCCACCGCATTTAGGAGGATTTCTTTTGGCATGTTTTTCAATTCCTGGAATTATTCTTGCATATCCAGCAGGACTTATTGCGGATAAATTTGGAAGAAAGAAAATTTTAATTTTAAGTTTATTATTAATGAGTTTTGGAATAGCATTTTTTTCTTATACCCAAAATATATATTTAATTTTTGCCTTTGCTATTATAATATCAATTGGTTGGGTTTTCTCTCTTCCAGCAATAGATGGATTGATTGTTAATGCGTTTAAAATTGGAGAAAGTTCTCCAATTGTAGGTATTTGGTGTTTTTTTGTTGATATGGGATTTGTTGTTGGACCACTTTATGCAGGACTCATGTCCCAATTATTCGGAATTAGAAATGCGTTTTTATCTGTTTCTGTAATAATTTTTATCTCGGCTATTTTGATAATATTTCTAAAACCAAAAAGAAATTTAATTCAAAGATTATTAAATAAAAATGACTAAAATTCGACCAACAGGAATATTTGTTAGTAATGATAAGATTCTTCTTATGAGAAGAATTAGAGAAAACAAGGAATATTTTGTATTTCCAGGAGGCCATATTGAAATTGGGGAATCAGTAGAGGATACTCTTAAAAGGGAAATGAAAGAAGAATTAAACTTTGATATTTTTAATTTTAAAGAAATTTTTAGAATTAAAGCATTTGATCCAAGAGACAATTGTGACGCAGAGCATGTTTTTTATTTAATAAGTGATTTTGGAGGAGAATTGGGTCTTGGAGGACCAGAACTTGAAAGAATGAAAAAAGGAGACAACAAATATTATCCAACGTGGTATAATAAAAGTGAGTTTGAAAAACTTGACCCAATTTATCCAATTGGAATAAAAGAGTTTATTCTAAAAATATTATAAAATAAAAAAATATGAAACCCGTTAGATATTTAATTATTTTGTTCTAACGGATATTTCAATTAATAATAAATAAAAAATAATATGGAAGAACAAAAATTATCTAACGGGTTGAAACAAGTTATTATTACAGTGCTCATTATTTTATTTATAGTTATTGTCGCGGGATTTATTTTGTATGGGATATCTTTGAAAAAAGAAACAGAAATTGAGCAAAATAAACAAGAAAATACACAACAAGAACAAATGGGTATGGCAAATCCAGCATCTGTTTATTGCGTAGAAGCTGGTGGAAAATTAGAAATGAGAACAGGTGAAGACGGTGGAGTTATTGGATATTGTGTATTTGAAGATGGAAGTGAATGCGAGGAATGGGCATTTTTTCGTAAAGAATGTGAAAAAGGACAAGCAAAAATTGACATAGAGAGTGATACAAAACTTATTGCCGAGGCACTTGTAAAAAAAGACAAGATTGATTTGTCAGAAGTAAAAGTAAAAATAATAAAAGATACTGGAGAATTTGCAAGTGGCTCGATTTTGCCGCTCGTTGAGGGGATTGGTGGGGCATATTTTTTTGCTGCAAAAGTAGATGATAATTGGAATATAGTCGCCTCTGGAAATGGAATTATTACGTGTAAATCTCTTGAATTATTTCCCAATTTTCCATCCAGCATGATTCCACAATGTGTTAATGATGATGGAGAAATAGAGGAGAGATAAATAAAACTTAAAATAAAAAGAAGCCATATTTTTCATAGCTCCAATTTATTCTACAAGCATTATATTTTTATAATGCTTTTTAAATTGATTGATTTGTTCAAGGTTTGAAACTGTTGTAATAGTAATTTTTTTCTTTTTGTGAGCAGTAACGAATTACAAGTCGATCACAATCATGTTTTAGCATGGGGATCGACGTTGCTATTGATAAAATCTGATTTGCTATTGATCCAGGTTTTTTTGGCTTTCTAATTTGAACGTCTTCTCTGGTCAAAAATAATTTAGATCCGTAACTATTCAGATATAGCTCTATAGCCAACAACTTCAGTTCTTGGCATATAAAATTTGCTCTTGTGCGAATTTGCTCCTTTCTGGTAATCATTTTTCCTCCCATTTTCTCTCGAGGCTCAAGTCCTCTAAAGAGATTTAGAACAAATCATATTATCATATATAATCAATTTTGTCAATGTAGTTATTTTAAAGCATAAATCGTTGATATTTTTTATGTTTTTGTTTGTATTTTTATATATTGACAATATTATACTGATATGGTAACATTATTTTGACTGTTTTCAATAAGTATTGCAGAAAATTTTATTTAGTAGTATAGTGTAATTAGTTAATAGCGAATTTTAAAATATAATTTATTTATATTGAAAATTTGTTTTATATATAATTTGATCAAAGAATCTTAAAGTTAAAAAACTATGAAAAAAACATTGTATTTATTAATAGTTTCTATTTTGTTTTTAGGTAATATGGGTTTTGCATCTGCTGATCCTATTACTCATGGAACTATTGATGGAATAACTGAAATTGATATTCCAATGGAAGAGGTTCCAGAACTATGTGTTCCAGCTGATTATACATATGGTGATTGGAATACTTGTTTACCAAACAATACACAAACCAGAACATATACCAAGATTAATAGTCGTTGTTTGGGTGGATTTATTCCAACATTAACACAGGCCTGTACTTATACTTCTCCAACAATTCCTAACGGTAATACGGGTGGAGGTGGTGGGGGATATCCATTTTGGTTATTTCAAACTGTAACAAACCCCGTTGTGCCACAAGTATTGGGTGAAAAAATTTCATTTACAGACGGTAGATGGGTAAAAACAAGTGATAGTAAAACTGTATATTTTGTAGATAGTGACAATGTAAGACATGCATATCCAAATCAAAATATATGGAAATCATATTTTGGAAATGACTTTTCATTTGTTGAAATAATAACAAAAGAAGAATTAGCATCTTATCCATTAGATAGAAATGTTTCATATAAAGCTGGTGCAATGTTTAAAATATCTAGCATTCCAAAAGTATATAGAGTCGGAGAAGATAGATTAATCCAGTGGATTAAAACAGAAGACACTGCAAAAAGATTACATGGAGATAATTGGAATAAGTTAGTTCAAGATTTACCAGATGGATTTTTTGGTGATTATGTTATAGGAGAGGATTTGGAATAAGTAAAACTTAATAAGATTTATCTTTTAAATAGTAAAAACCCCAGTGGGGTTTTTACTATTTAAAAATGTTTAAGTTTAATTTACATATTGACATAATTTATATATTTGCTATACTTATCTCATATTCCACAGACAGCGAGTGTCCTTCGACTAGCTCAGGACTTAATCTCTCGCCTAGGACTTAAGGCTATTTATAAGCTATTATTTCTGTGGAAACACAGATTTTTTTGTATACGAATAATACGATGCTAATATACTAATTATACTAATAATACAAATAATACTAATAAATTATTTATAAAAAGGTGCTGACAGCTGATTGCTGAAAGCCGATAGCTAATAATATGGCAAAGACAAAATTACAAAAACAAGAAGCAGTAAGAGATATAGAACACAAATTCAAAGATTCAAAGCTCGTTGTTCTTACTTCTTATGAAAAGATGCCAGTAAGTGATATATCAGAAGTCAGAAAAGCTCTTAACAAAGAAAATGTTTCTTTTTTGACTGTGAAAAAAACATTATTAAAGAAAACACTAGCTGATAAAGTTAATCAAGAAGATATTTTGATAAATGGAAATCTTTCTCTTGCCTTTGGACAAGATGAAGTTTCTGCAGCAAAAGTTATTGCTAAATTTTCAAAAAATTATGAAAATTTGAAAATACTTGGTGGTTGGATTGAAAAAAATTTCGTAGGAAAAGAAAAAATAGAAGCATTATCAAAACTTTTAAGCAAAGAAGAACTTCTTGCAAAATTATTAGGAACAATGAAGAATCCTATTACAGGATTTGTAAATGTTTTAAGTGGTAATACAAGAGGACTTGTAAATGTCTTAAATGCAATAAAGAATCAAAAAACTAATTAATTAAATAGCTATCAGCCATCAGCTATCAGCCATCATGAGCTGAAAGCTAAAAGCTGAAAGCCGAAAGCTAAATATATGACAGAAGAAAAAAAAGAAGTAAAAATACCAGCAAAGTTTAAAAGCATTGTTGAAGAAGTAGAAAAAATGTCAGTACTAGATCTTTCAGAATTAGTATCAATTTTGGAAGAAAAATTTGGAGTAAGTTCAGCCGCTCCAATGATGATGGGTGCTATGCCAGGCGCAGCTCCAGCTGAAGCAGCAGAAGAAAAAACATCATTTGATGTAGAGCTTCTTGATGCAGGAGCAAACAAAATCAGCGTAATTAAGGTAATAAGAGAGCTTACCCAACTTGGCCTTAAAGAGGCAAAAGATGTTGCTGACGGAGCACCAAAAATGGTAGTTGAAGGGGTTGATAAAGCAAAGGCAGAAGACGCAAAAAAGAAACTAGAAGAAGCTGGTGGAAAAGTAGCAATCAAATAATTTTGTATTTTTAAAACCCTGCAGATGTTTAATCTGCAGGGTTTTTTGATTTGTGCTATTTAACTTCTATTATTTTGTTCTCGGATTGAATATATATTGTTTTCGAAGCGCCATCAAATACAAAATCATCCAACTTGTTTAATGTAGGAAAATAATGCTGCTTTATAAGTTCTCCACTTTTATTTATTACCACAATTCTTTTTGTTTGAGAATCTAATAAGTAAATTTCTTTTATTGTATTGTCTGTATAAATTTTGTTGATGTTGTTTATGGTTGGATTTATTTCTTGCAGTGTAAATGGTTTCAATTTTCCAGTATACAAGGTTGTTATTGTTCCTCCGCTATTTCCAAGATATATTGTACTGTCTATTGTAATACTTAGTGCATTTTTTATATCGCTATTATCAGTTATCCAGGCTTCGCCTTTTGAAAAATTATTTCCAGATGGGGAGTGTTTGTAGATTTGATTATTTTCTGTATCTAATATATATATTCTATCATTATAGAAAGCCATGTCTTTTGATGATTTGAAGTTTGGGTGATATGTGATTTCTACTTTTGAAATAGATTTTGCATCTATATCGATCTTTGCTAGTTTGTTATCCGTATCAATTCCATAGATGAAATTTTTGTTTTTTGCATAAGTTTTTAGGCCCGCATAAGCTCCTTCTATTCCAAATTGTTCAGATTGTTTTGAATTTATATCAATTTTTGTTATTTCATTTGAATTTTGTCCCAATGCTATAATATAGTTGTTGTGTTTAAATATTTTTTCAGGATAAAAATTTATTTCTGCTATTATATTAGGATTTTTTATTGAATCTATATTCCAAATTTTATTTAACATTTCCGTGAAACTATCTAAAATTTCTTGATATTTCTGTTTTTGCTCATTTGTTTTTTGAGGCAATTCATTTATAAGATCTGAAATTTCTTTTAATTTTTCTTTTGCAAGTTTTTCATCTTTATAAATAGAAATCATATCATACTCTGTCTTTTTTTCTGTAATCGTATTTAATAATTCCGTGTATTTTTCTTTTTCTTGTTTTTGAGTTTTGAGATATTTTGTTATGAATATACTTGACACAAAAGCAATAAGTAAAATAGCAGCAATTATCAATATTGTTTTGTTTCTATTACCCTTTTTTGATTTTAATTGACCTTCAATTCCGCTAATGGGCATTTGTGTAAATGTTTTTTTCTTTTTAAATAAGGTTTTTATTAATTGATTAATAAAAATAAATGGATAAGATATTATTTTTGATGTAATGCTTAAAAAATCCTTAAAAATAGTATTTGTTTTTTTTGCTTTTAATAATTGACTTGTTTTTAGTGTATTTTCTTTTGGGATTGTTTCTTCTTTTGATAATTCGCTTTTTCCTTTTTGTAGAATATCTTTTGTTTTTTGTTGGATATTTAATAAATTATCAAGAGATTCTTTTGAAGATGAATAATTATAGCTTTCTTTTGGCGCTACGGTTTCTATGATAGGAATTTGTTCCTGAATAATTTCTTTTTCTTTATCTATTATCAATTCGCCTTCTTCTTCTATTTGATTGTCATTATCGTTTTTTTCTAGTTTGTTTGCGTCTTCATCAATATCAACTTTTATATTTTTTGGATTAAGGTCTGGCATCATTTCAATGGGAATTTCAACAGATTTTTCTTCCACATTGATTTTTGATAGAGGAGATAATTTAACAGATACAAGACAAAAATTTCTGTTTTTTACTTTGAATAAATGTTCTTTTAGTTTGATATTTATTCCAGAGGGGTCGTTGTTTAATGCTATTTTTTCTATACTATCTTTTTTAATATAATCAAACATTGCATTTGTGGTAAATATAAGCGTTTGATTTGGCTCTATTGTTCCACTTAAAATGTTTGTAAATATTCTATCTATGGATGGTTTTTCTATGTCATTGTTTTCTAAATAATCAAATATATTTATAAGTTCATCGCTACTAACCACCCAAGCAGAAACATCTCCGACAGGAGAAAAGTATGTTTCTTGTCTATATATTATTCCAATAATTGCATTAAATTTTTTTAACCAAGAGTCATTTATTTTTGTAAGTAATGGCAAATTTTCATTAACCTCTTCTAATATATTTTCAAGAATAGATTCTTGATCAATAAGCGTTGAATCATAGTATAATTTATCTATTTTTTGAATTAAAAGATTACCAAGTTCTTTTGCCTTCTCAGTTTCTTCTGGAAATTCTAAAATTATTATTAATTTTCCCTTATCTTTTTGTTCTTTGTTTGGAGAGCCGGTATAAATAAAAGCACTATTTGGAAAATTTTTAGAATCTATAAGAAGCTTATTTGTCCTTAAAATATATTTCATATCTAAAAAATTGACTTGTATATTAGATAAAAATATTATACTATAAATATGATAATTTGGGAATAAGGTTTTCTAAATTCAAATTATCAAAATTAAGTAATTATTGTTTAAAATAGATTTATGCTAGAACATTTATTTGGTTCAAGAACTAGAACAAAGATATTAAGACTCTTTTTTACAAAAATAGAAGGTAAATTTTTTATTCGTGAAATTGTTAGGATTATTAATGAAAGAATTAATTCCGTTAGATTAGAGCTTGAAAACCTAGAAAAAATAGGTTTTATAAAATCAGAAACAGTTGATAATAAAAAATATTATTCACCAAATACAAGATTTCCACTTTTTAATGAAATGAAAGAGCTTATTATAAAATCTAGATTTTTTTTAGAGAAGGGATATGTAGAAAAGTTTAAAAAAATTTCAAATATAAAATATTTAGCATTTACGGGTTATTTTGTAGATTTGAAAAATGAAACACTTACAGATGTGTTCATTGTTGGAAATCCCCCAAGAGAAAAAGTTGAAAAAATTGTCAGTGATATGTCCGGAGAATTTATGGCAGAGCTAAATTATACAATTATGTCGACAGACGAATTTAATTATAGAAGAAACATGACAGACAAGTTTTTATATAACGTTTTAAAAAACAAAAAAATAATTGTAATAGACAAAATTGGATTAGAATAATAGCTATGTTTTTATTATATATTAATACAGCAGAAAGAGATTTTTTAAAATTCGCTCTTATAAATAAAAAGAGCGAAGTTTTTTTGTTTGAAAAAAATGTTTCAAATAAACAATCAGAAAATACATTATTCCTTTTAGATAAATTTTTAAAGAAAAACAGAATAAAATTAGCAAAATTAGAAAAAATAATAGTTAATCGCGGGCCAGGATCTTTTACGTCAGTTAGAATTGGTGTTGTTTTGGCTAATACATTATCAAATTCACTTAAAATTCCCGTCATTGGCATAGATAATTTTAATCCAGAAAAAAAGAGTGATTATATAAAACTTTTGAATATAGAGTCAAAAGAGGAATTTGTGAAACCTTTTTATTATAAAGAAGCCAATATTACGCAAGCTAAGTCATAAAGTTTTAAAGTTATAAAGTTATAAAGTAATGAAGTTAGACAATAAACCAAAAATAGCAGTAATCGGTGGTGGGCCAGCAGGAATGATGGCTTGTATTTTTGCTAAACAAAATAAAGACAATGATGTATGTCTATTTGAAAAAAATGATTTATTGGGAAAGAAATTGTTAATAACAGGATCAGGAAGATGTAATATTACAAATGCTGAGTCTGATATACACAAGTTTATCAGTAATTTTGGGAAAAATGGAAAATTTTTATTTAGTGCTTTTAGTAGATTTTTCAATAATGATTTAATAGACTTTTTTGAGAGTCGAGGAATAGAGTTTGTTGTTGAGCGGGGAGGCAGAGTTTTTCCAAAATCAAATGACGCACAAGAAATTAATAATGTTTTAATAAATGAAATAAAAACAAGAAAAGTTAATACAAATTTAAAAAAAGAATTAAAAGATATTAGATTAATTGATAAAAAATTTAAATTAATTTTCAAAAATGATGAATTTATTGCAGATAAAATTGTAATTTGTTGTGGAGGAGCATCATATCCAGGAACTGGTTCAACGGGAGAAATATTTAAGATTATAGAGAAATTAGGACACAAAATTATTGATTTAAGACCATCGATCGCTCCTTTTAAACTTAAAGAAAATTTTATAAAAAATTTAGAGGGGTTGTCCTTAAAAAATGTAGAAGCAACAATTTACAAAAACAACAAAAAATTTATTTCTCGCTTTGGTGAAATGCTTTTTACGGATAGTGGCGTATCAGGACCAATAATTTTTGAGATAAGCAAATATATTTGCAGAGAAAATCCACGGGACTTAAAATTATTAATTGATTTAAAACCAGCATTGTCAATAGAAAAGTTAAATGACCGAATAAGGCGAGAAATGAATGATAAAAACATTATTTTCAAAAATTTATTAAAATTATTACTGCCAAGCAAATTAGCAGATTTGTTTTTGAGATTACTTGAAATTGATGAGAATAAAAAAATAAAACATTTAAACAAAGAAGAAATTAACCGCTTGTGTAAATTGTTAAAGTATTTTGAATTAAATATAGCAAATTTTGGAAATTTTTATCATTCTATTGTTACTTCAGGTGGAGTTGATATAAAAAGTATTAATCCAAAGACAATGGAATCAAGAATTGTTCCAAACCTTTATTTCGCGGGAGAAGTTATTGATATTGACGCAGAAACAGGTGGATATAATCTTCAAGCGGCATTTTCTACTGGATTTATTGCTGGAAGTTCTGTTTAATATTTCCAACCCAGGGTTGTTGACAACCCTGGGTTTGGCGATTAAAATAAAAAAGAGCGGTTTTTTACCGCCCCCTTATTTTTGACCGTTGAATTGTTTAAGAAAGTCTTTGAAAATATCCTCATTTTTTAATTCAATTGACACAATATTGTCTTTGTCAAGTTTTCCTTCGGGAAAATTTTCTTTGAATTGTTTTAAGAATTCGGATCTTTTTGTTTCTGGAATTGTTAAGTAAAATTTTGCACAACGACAGAACCTTTCAATAATTATCATTTTTTCTCCTTTGGTTGATGATTGAAATCCTTTAAAAAATTTTCAAAATCACCTTCTTTTTTTGCGGGAATTTCTGCGACATCTTTTATTGATAAAGCTTCAGAAGAGAAGTTTTTGGCAAATTCAGTTCGGAAGCTTTTGCTTGAGGGTGGCAAAATAGACAGACTAAAGCAGATAATGTGCTGTGGAGATTTTATTTTTACTGATTTTTTTTGTTTTTTTAGTTCTTTGATAAATTCAATGAATTTATCTTTTTCATTCCATAACACTTTTACAATATAAAACTTTCTTCCAAAGATAAAGATAAGTTCTGCCTTTGTAAATTTTTCCACAAGCTCTTTTTTAAGGATGTTTTTAGAGGATTCATCTTTTAATGTTGCGTGAAAATAAGCCAAATCTGTTTTTCCATTTGGTTTTATACTTACGTGTTGTACTTCAATGGTTTTTGCCATTTTTCCTCCCTTATATTTATGGTAATTAATCAATATTATTCATTTATTGATTTTTTGTCAATAAAAGTCCATTTTCCTGATTTCAAATCTCCAAGTTCTAAATTTCCTATTTTTATTCTTATTAAACTTATTACCTCACAATCAACTGCCTTCATCATAAGGCGTATTTGTCTTTTTCTGCCTTCATAAATTGTAATATTTAGCAGTGCGCTATATTTATTTTGTTTTATAATTTTTATATTTGCTGGAAGAGTTTTTTGATCCTCAATTATTACACCATGCTCAAGAGTATAGATTTTGTCTCTAGTTATTTGTCCACGAATAAAAACTTCATATGTTTTTGCAAGTTTGTATTTCGGGTGTGTTAGTTCGTTTGCAAAGTCACCATCATTTGTAAGAATCAAGAGTCCCTCTGAATCATAATCAAGTCGGCCAATATATTTTAGGCTATGAAGTTTCTCGGGTAATAATTCATAAATTGTTTTTCTTCCAAATTCATCGCTACGACTTACAATATAATTTTTTGGTTTGTTTAGTGCGATATATATTTTTGTACTTTTGTTTTTTAGAATTTTGCCATTGTATTTCACATAGTCAGAATCCGTTATTTGAGTTCCCAAATCTTTGCAAATTTTTCCGTTTACGACAATTTCTCCATTTTTTATAAGTTCTTCTACACTACGACGTGATCCCAAATTACATTGTGCCAAAAATTTATTTATTCTCATGTTATTAATTTTAATTTTAATATTGTTATTCTATCACAAAAAGACAAAAAAATAAGCCCTAGATATTACTCTAGGGCTTTTATAACTTTCAGCATTTTTTTTGCTGAAAAATTTTCGTTTATTGGTGATGGCCCAGCTTCCAACATAATACCATTGTCCGGATTGTCCGAATTATAGTAGGAGTTATGCCAGAAAATTATTGTTTTGAAATTTTTATCATTACATGCACTTATTAATGCTTGCAGATAGTTTGACTGTGCCTTTTCGGATTCTTTTTTTTCGTACAAGGAATTTACATTCCAAGCCCAGTCTATATATGACTTGGTAAGAGGAAATTCTGTGCTGGGACAAGAGGTTTCCCCAATCACCACATCTTTTCCGGTTTTTTCTTTTATGTTCTGAAGAAAGCTAATGATTGGTTCGACGGCAATTTCAAGGGAGTCTATACTTGGGATAGCCTCATCAGACAAACTTGGATACATTGTTATGCCCAAGAAGTCAAACAAGGAACAAAATTTTGGAGAAACGAAATTGTATTCGCAACCCCTAAATGCTTGTTTGTTTCTACTCCAGCTACCACCGTTGAAATAGTAGCTTATAGATCCCTTGTATTTTTTCCTGGTTTTTTTTAGTATATTTTCCCAATAACCATCAAACTCAGTCGTACTGAGCCCAACCAACTCCTGCCCAAGGTTGAGCATGTCAACCTTGTTCTTTTTACAAAACTTGGCGGTTTCTAGAAATTCTTTTTCCAAGTTCATAAAAAAGTCATCAGGGTTTGCGGGATAAACGTTCCCGCGCCACGTTTCGTGGTGGGTTGGGTGCCAAGTGCCACCAGTTACAATGGGAAGGATCTCAACGGCAAATTGGACCTTCAATCCACGCTTGTGAGCGTGGGCAATCAATTCAGCTTGTTCTTTGTCAGAGTAGTTCTTCCAACCAGGGTTTTCTTTAGGAAATTCATTATAAAAAGAACTTCCACCAACCCCATCAAGATATAGAACCCGATAAAGGGTTATCCACCTTACTCCGTAGGCAGATAAGGTATCTATTCTTGTTTTGATATCATCTCTGGCGCCATTATTGTAATATTGGCCCCAGTATTTCCGGTCCATGTTCATTCCGACCGTGTTGCCTGTTATTTTTCTGTTACTAGAACAGGCAAATAAAGACAAAAAGACCAGTATTACAAAGACTAAATGTATTTTTTTCATTATTTCCTCCAAATTTTTAGATTAATAGTTAATATTATAACAAATATTTGATAATGTCAATAGCTGATAAGTTTTTCAACATTTTTATGTTTAACAAATTCTAATAATTGAAAATTAGTAAATATTAAATTGAAAATATAGTGAACTTATCCACAGAGTGCAGTATTGAAAAATGGTCTTGGGTGGTATATAATATAAGTATAGTGGTGATAAGTGGAGAATATTGGGGATAACTATTTTGACCTCAATATTTCTAAAACTTAATCTCCTAACCTTACTAATCTTACTAACCCTACTAATCTTATGTTTATAGGCGAATACAATCACACAGTAGATGAAAAAGGAAGATTGGCCTTACCTATTAAATTTAGGAAAGATTTTAAAAATGGAGCAGTTGTCACTCGTGGACTCGACAACTGTCTTTTTGTTTTTACAAAAAAATCTTGGCAAGAGTTAGCTGATAAATTATCGAAATTACCAATATCACAATCAAAGTCTCGTGCATTTGCTCGTCTCATGCTTGCTGGAGCAATGGATGTGCGTCTTGATTCTCAAGGAAGAATTATTTTGCCAGAATATTTAAGAGTTTATTCAAAGTTAAATAAAAAAGTAATTGTTGCAGGAGTATTCAACAGACTAGAAATTTGGGATGAGAATTTGTGGAACACATATAAAACAGATGTCGAAAATAAATCAATTGAAATAGCAAATGAATTAGGAGGTCTAGGTATTTAAGTTATAAAGTTCAAAGTACCAAGTTAAAAGTATTCTTTATAACATTATAACTTTCAACT
>CAZWKI010000021.1:0-239 GCA_964634645.1 uncultured Gammaproteobacteria bacterium
TTTCTTCCTCTATTTGCAAATCTATGCGCTTCTTCTCGAGCTTTTAATAATGTTAATTTTATATTTTCACATAATTCTTTTATATTTTTACTCATTCCCATACCATAGACCAATCTATCATTATCATATTTAGAAATTCCAACAATAGGAATATTTATATTTATTTTCATAAACAATTTAGTAATATAATCAACTTGTGGTTTGCCACCGTCTATCATTATTAAATCAGGGCGCTGCCA
>CAZWKI010000021.1:249-13543 GCA_964634645.1 uncultured Gammaproteobacteria bacterium
TTATGATTTAATCGTCTTGTGAGTACTTCTTCAAGTGCTCTTTCATCATCACTGGCTGGTGCAGTTTTTATCCTAAACAATCTGTATTCGTTTTTGTTTGCCTGCCCATTTTCAAATACAACCATAGAGCCATATGATTCTTTACCTGCGAAGTGAGATATATCATAACCT
The DNA here is from genome assembly GCA_964634645.1 of uncultured Gammaproteobacteria bacterium. Classification (GTDB taxonomy): domain Bacteria; phylum Patescibacteriota; class Patescibacteriia; order UBA1558; family S5-K13; genus CAZWKI01. Next base: position 421 of record CAZWKI010000021.1, read on the forward strand.
TCTATTCTATTAATTTTCAAATTCAAATCATTTTCATTGGTAAGAAGTGACACATCTTGAATATGTTTTAAAAATTTTGCTTTTTCTGGGTCCTCTTTCATTAATTTTTTTAGAAGTCGTGTTTTTTCACCAGACAAAAACAAAATAATATTAGAAATATTTTTTCTATAATCAACTCGCGTAATTTCACCAATACAAGTTCCTGGACATAATCCTATTTGATAATCAAAACAGGGTTTTCCATTGTTTGGTACGCAAGTGCTATATGGAAATATGCGCCTAATAATTTTCAAAGCATTTTGAATTAGATAAAGTGACTGATAAGGACCAAACACAGCAAATTTATTAATTGGAAATTTATCTAATTCTCGCTCTCTTATTAATTTCACTTTTGGATAATCACTTCTCTTATCAATTGTAATATAAATAAAAGATCTATTGTCTTTGTCTTTTATATTATACTTTGGCCAATATTTTTTGATGTTTTTTGCTTCAAGAATTATTGCCTCTAATAAATTTTCTGTCTCTATAAATTTAATATCATGAGCTAGAGAAACCATTTCAGCAATTCTTATATCAATGTTTTTTTGAAAATACTGAGAAACTCTGTTTTTTAAACTAGTTGCACGACCAACATAAAGAATCTTCTTGTTTTTGTCTAAGAAGAAATATATGCCTGAAGATTTTGGAATATTTTTTAATTTTGATTTGAGCATTATTTTTATAAAAATTCTAAATACGAAATTTGAAATCCTAAACAAATACTAATATTTAAATCTTAATGTTTCAAACTATTTGTATTTTGAATTTTGATATTTTTTAGAATTTAGATATTAGTATTTAGAGTTTTAAATGTATTTATGGATTAATATTATAATAAATACCCAATTTTGACTATATTGACTTTTATAATAGAAATATTAAGATGTTACTAGTAATAATCTAAGAAAAGCGATTATGAAAAGCGAATATATCACAAAATTTTTTAAATGGACTAAAGTTAAAATTATAATACATATTTCTGAGAAATTTTTGTTTTTCAGAGAAAGAGAAATATGGTGGGCTAGTTTAGGCATTAATATTGGTTATGAACAAGATGGTAAAAATGACAAATTTGAAAGACCAGTAATTGTTCTTAAAAAGTTTAATAAAGACGTGCTTTGGATTGTGCCGACAACCACAAAAGAAAAAACAGGACAATATTATTATGAATTTACATTTAAAAACAGAAAAATGTGGGTTATTTTAACTCAACTTAGATTAATTAGCAGTAAAAGATTACTCAGAAAAATAGGAATGTTTCCTGCTGATGATTTTCAAAATATAAAAGAAATTATAAAAAGCTTCTTATAAAAAAACGATCTCCATTCCTTTCGGAACGGAGTCTCGGAGCATCCCTTAACAGGGATACCATTGATACATTCATTATAGAATACTCAATAAAAAAGTCAATATTACTTATTTTTCCTCTTTTTCACTATCCCCACAACCCCAACCCTTGGCTTCGCCATAGCTTTAGCGAAGGCGAGGCCATAAAAAAATATAAAAATACCGAATAGTATTAATGGAATTAAATATAATAGTTTTTTATTTTTCATGTTTTTATTTAAAATTTTTGATTTTAAATTTTAATATTTACTTTTTCGGAACCGGCAACCCAAGCTTTTGCAATGGTAAAAAATTAAAATAATACGAACATCCATTTATAGATATTATATAATCTAAAACATCTTTATATTCTGGCTTTTTAAACCAATCATTCAATATATAAATATATTGAACCTCTACATTTAATTGTGATAATAATTTTTTATATTGTTTTATTTTAAAATCACATGTTTGTAATTTTTCATCAGTAGATCCTGCAACTTCTTGAAATTTTACTTCTAATATAAAAAGCGTATTATTTGCTATCACAAATATTGCATCATCTGGTAATATTTTTTTTGATATAAATTTTGTGTAATCTATACCCTTTTCAGTTAAATATTTATAAAGCCCATGTTTTTTGAATGTAATTCCTACTTGTTTATTATTATAAAAAATTTTATTAATAGGGCTTTCCTTATCTTGCGATATTTTAACAACATATCCCTTTTGTTTTTGAATTAAAGTTAAAAAATCTGTTCTTTCTTCAAAATGTAATCCTGTTTTTGTATTGGCTCCGCCAATTCCACCTTTTTTCATATAATTATATTAATTTATTTTTTATATTTTTATCTAACTCTTCTAATCTTTTTATTGAAACATCCAGATACTTTTTTTCTGTATCAATACCAAGAAATTGTCTACCCAAAGCATGTGCCACGATTCCAGTTGTTGAGCTTCCAGTAAACGGATCTAAGATAATATCATTTTTGTTTGTACTGGCTAAAATAATTCTTCTCAATAATTCAACTGGTTTTTGTGTTGGATGTTTTCCGAAAACTTTTTCGTTAGGTTTTGGAGTGGTTATTGCCCAAACTGATCTCATCTGAGTATTTGGTTTTTTTATAAAATCATTTGACCAATCACCATTTTTCATTAAACTATAATTAAAAGTATGTTTAGCTTTTTTATCTTTTCTTGCCCATATTAATGTTTCGTGACTTGCGGTAAAAAATCTACAACTTAAATTTGGAGAGGCATTTGGTTTTAACCACGCAACATCATTTAAAATATGATAACCAAGGGATTGTAGGGCGTGGCCACATTGATAAATTGAATGATATGTACCACTTACCCAAAGAGTTCCATTTGGTTTTAAAACTCTTTTGCATGCTTCAAGCCACTTATAATGGAAATCATAATCATCTTGAAACCCCTTGCTTTTGTCCCAATTTCCTTTATCAACACTTACTCTTTTACCAGCATGCAGACTAAAGCCACCATTTGATAAATTATATGGCGGATCGGCAAATATCATATCAACCGAATTTTCTTTTGCCTTTTTAAAACTTCCAGGCAGTCAGCTTGGTGTAATATAAATTTAGGTTTTTTATAATAAATAGTAGTCATTTTTATTTTGGATTTGATATTTTATGTATTTATTCTCCCACATTTAAAGCTAAAAATCAATTTACTTTTTCAAATATGGTTTCAAATAAATACCTGTAACGCTTTTCTCATTGCTGACAATCTGCTCGGGTGTTCCGTAAGCAATTACTCGACCGCCATTTTCTCCCCCATCAGGACCAAGATCTATTATATAATCCATTGATTTTATAACATGCAAATTATGCTCAATAATCAGAATTGTGTTTCCGCGTTCTACAAGTTTGTTTAACACGTGGAGCAATAATTCAATATCATGATAATGAAGTCCTGTTGTTGGCTCATCCAACAAGTATAATGTGCGTTTTCCAAGTGTGTTTGTAAGCTCTTTTGCGAGTTTTATGCGCTGAGCTTCTCCACCTGAAAGAGTTGTTGCGCTTTGACCTAATTTCAAATATCCAAGTCCAACGCTTTGTAAAACTTTTAATTTATCAGTTATATAGTAATTTCCTTCAAACAAGTCTATTGCTTCATCAATTGTTAAGTCCAGCACTTGTGCAATGTTATGATTTTTGTATTTTACTTGTAATGTTTCTCTGTTAAATCTTTTGCCGTGACACACTTCACACTCTACGAGAACTGGTGGTAAAAAGTGCATTTCTATTAAATTACTTCCCGCACCTCCACATGCTTCGCATCTTCCACCTGCGCGATTAAATGAAAAACGTGAGAGTGTGTAGCCTCTTTCACGTGATTCAGGAAGCTCTGCAAAAAATTCTCTAATAGGTGAAAATATTCCAGTGTATGTTGCTGGATTTGATCTTGGAGTTCTGCCAATTGGTGATTGATTAACTTCTACAATTTTATCAATGTATTCAAGTCCTTTTATTTCTTTTACATTTACTAAATTTGGTTTTGCAGGACGGTGCATAATTTTCTGAATATTTTTATAAAGCACATCATAAATAAGAGATGATTTACCACTTCCAGATACTCCTGTTATTCCAATCATTCTTCCAAGAGGAATTTCTACATTTACTCCTTTTAAATTATTTGCTTTTGCTCCAACAATCTTTAATGAGCCTTTGTTTTTTTCTCTGCGATGAGCTGGAATTTCAATTTTTCTCTCACCCCTTAAATACTGAAGAGTTAATGATTTATCAAATTTTGGACCCGACGAAGCTTTATGCGAAGTTGGGTTACTTTTTGAATCAATTAGTTCTAAAGTATTCCCAATTGCAGTAATTTCTCCACCATGCACTCCAGCAAGTGGTCCGAGGTCAACTAAATAATCTGATTCAAGAATAGTTCTCTCATCGTGCTCAACAATTATTACAGTATTGTTTTTATCTCGCAAAGCATATAGCGTTTCGATTAATTTATCAGTATCTTTTTCATGAAGTCCAATTGTGGGCTCATCAAGCACATAAAGAGTTCTAGACAAATGAGATCCAATTTGAGATGACAATCTAATTCGCTGAGCTTCTCCACCTGATAATGTTTCAGCTTCTCGCTCTAATGATAAATAATGAAGTCCTACTTTTAGTAAAAATTCATATCTCGCAATGATTTGGTTTATTACTGGATCTGCAATTTCATGTTGTCGATGAGTCATTTTTTCTTTAAATACTCTAAAAAATTCTATTGCCTTATCAACAGTGAGCGATGAAACTTCTGCAATATTTTTTTTGTTAATTCTAACTGACAATGCTTCGTCTCGAAGTCGAAGTCCATGACATTTATCACAAATTTTATCTGTAAATCCTTTTTTTCCTAGACCATAACAATCAGTACAAGCTCCATGAGGAGAATTAAATGAGAATAATCTTGGCTCTACTTCTGGAAAAGCAAAATTATCATTTGGGCAAGTCCAGTTTGCTGAAAGTAAAAATTCTTCTTTATTTATTTGAACTATTACAAGACCTTTGCTATATGATAGAGATGATTCAACTGCTTCAAATAAACGTGATTCATCAGTTAGCATTACTTTATCAATTACTAAATCAATACTGTGCTTTTTCTTTGGGTCTAGTATTACTTTTTCACGAAGCGATTTCATTTGTCCATCAATTCTTGCCTCAGCGTATCCTAATTTCAAATAATCATAAAGCATTTGATAATATTCACCTTTTCTATCCATAACAATTGGAGAAAGTATTATGGCATATTCTTTTTCTTTAACTTTTTTTGAAATAATAATATCAATCATTTCCTCAAGTGATAATTTTTCAATTTTAGTTCCACATAATGGACAAAACACTTCTCCAACTCTTGCATAAAGAACACGAAGATAATCATAAATATCAGTAAGAGTTCCTACTGTTGATCTTGGATTATGTGACAGAGCTTTTTGGTCAATAGAAATTGATGGAGCAAGTCCAATTATTTCATCAACATCAGCAGGTTTTTTCTGTCCCAAAAATTGTCTCATGTATGGTGAAAGTGATTCCACATATTGACGCTGTCCTTCAGCAAAAATTGTATCAAATGCAAGAGAAGATTTTCCGCTACCGGATAATCCTGTAATTACTGTTAATTTGTTGTGCGGAATCTCGAGATCAATATTCTTTAAATTATGCATTCTCGCACCTTTTATGATTATATTTTCATTCATATTATTGTTCCGTTGAAATATCAAGAAAATCTTCAATACTTTTTTTAATTGTCTTTGGTTTTATATTATGCATTGAATTATATTCAATTTGTTTTTTTCTACGACGCTCTACTTCTCTAATTGCTTTTCTCATTGAGTCAGTTATTTTATCAGCATAAAGAATTATTTTTCCTTTTACATTTCTTGCAGCTCTTCCCATTGTCTGCATGAGTGAAGTTTCTGATCTTAAAAATCCTTTACGGTCTGCATCTAAGATTGCAACAAGAGTTACTTCTGGTAAATCAAGCCCTTCACGAAGTAAATTTACTCCAATTAACACATCAAATTTTCCAAGACGAAAGTTTTTTAGTATTTCATTTCTTTCAAAAGTTTTTACATCACTATGCACATAATTTGATCTGAACTTTCTCTCTGTAAGATATGCGTGCAAATCCTCTGCTTGTTTTTTTGTAAGAGTATTAACAATGGTTCGCTCATTCTTTTTTGCTAATCTTTCAATTTCAATCATTATGTCATTAATTTGGCTTTTGTTGCGCTTTTTATCAAATACTGGTCTAATTTCCACTTCTGGGTCAATAAGGCCTGTAGGACGTATAATTTGCTCCACAATGGCCTTAGAATGCTCATATTCGAACTTTCCAGGGGTTGCAGTGGTAAATAATACTTGTCCAATTCTGTCTCTAAACTCATTAAATCTAAGAGGTCTATTGTCCAGAGCTGATGGTAATCTCCAGCCATATTTTACTAATGTTTCTTTTCTACTTCTATCACCTTCATACATTCCACGAATCTGTGGAACTCCGATATGGGACTCATCAATTACAGTAAGAAAATCTGGTTTCCCATTTTTCTTTGGAAAATATGCTAAGAGTGAGTCTGGTGCTTCTCCAGCTAATTTTCCAGAAAGGTGTCGAGAATAATTTTCTATTCCATGACAATATCCAATTGATCTCATCATTTCAATATCATATTTTGTACGTCTTTCAATTCTCTCTGATTCTAAATATAATTTATGCTTTTTAAAATATGATAATCTTTCTTTTAATTCACTTTTAATATTTTTTATTGCTTCCATGGTTTGAGGAACGGATGAGACAAAATGTTTTGGTGGAAAAATTATAATATCATTTAAATTTTCTAAAATATTTTGTGAAACATTATCAACAACACTTATGCTTTCAATTTTTTGATCCTGTAATTCTATTCTATAAGTAATATCCTCGTTCATTGGTTTTATTTCAAATACATCTGCTCTTATTCTAAATTGTCCACGAGCTAAAACTCCATTTGTTCTTTCAAAATGAATTTTAATAAGTTGTGAAACTAAATCAGCACGAGTTATATAATTATTTTTTTCTAAATAAATACTTGCGTCTTGGTAATTTTCTGGAACTCCAAGATTATATATGCAAGAAACAGAAGCAACAACTATTACATCTCGTCTTGTTGATAATGCTGTTGTTGCTCCGTGACGCAATCTATCAATTTCTTGATTTATCATTGCCTCTTTATCAATATAAGTATCTGTAATTGGTAAATATGCTTCTGGTTGATAATAATCGTAATATGATACGAAATAATGAACTGCATTTTCAGGAAAAAAGTTTTTGTATTCTCTATATAATTGTGCTGCAAGTGATTTGTTTGGTGCAATGACCAGTACTGGTTTATCAAGCTCTGAAATAATATTTGCAACTGTAAATGTTTTACCGCTTCCTGTAACCCCCATTAATGTTTGAAAATCAAAACCTTTCTCAAGACCTTTTTTGAGTTTAGTAATTGCCGTTGGTTGATCACCAGCTGGCTTAAAATTTGATTTTAATTTAAATAATGACATACTTTTAAATTCTAAATTCGAAATACGAAATTCTAAACAAATTCGAAAATTTAAATCCCAATAAACTAAACTGTTTGTGATTTCTAATTTGAAATTTAAATATTGTTTAGTGTTTATGATTTAGAATTTCGTGCCTATGAATACAAAACATAAATCTCCCCACTTTCATTGTATGGGGGTTATATGAATAAATTATATTAAGAGTTTATCAAAAAATATTATAGAAATCAATAATAATTAAAATTTTAAATATTTTTATTTTTTATTATCAAATATTTACTTGCCAAATATGTTGCAATGGGCATTGAAATTGCTATGCCAATGCTTCCAATAAGAGATCTTACTATTTCTGTTGCTATTAATTCATTGTTTATAACCTGAGAAAAAGACAAAAAAGGTTCTTGTCCGACTGAAAAAAGCAAAAGTAATGGAAGTGATGCGCCAGCATATGCAAGAAACAAGGTATTAACTATTGCACCCAAATGAGTATTTCCTATTTTATAGGCCATTTTGAAGACCTCTTTTGTTTTTAAGTTAGAATTTGCTTCTTTTATTTGTTTTACAGCTTCTATTTGACCAATTATTACATCATCCAAGACACCAACTGTTCCTATGAGTATTCCAGCCAATAATAATCCTTGAAAATTTATTTGATGCTTTGTAATACCTATCAAAAAAGACGCTTCTTCTTGTGCTATTCCACTAAGTCGTGTAAGTTTTGTAAAAATATAAGAAAGAATAAACGTTATTATCAAAGAAAAAAATACACTTATTATTGCAATATGAGATTTTTTGTGAAAACCTTCAGTTATATAAATTATGACAACAAGAATTACAAAAGCACCAATAAGTCCTACAATAAGCGGATTTGCACCATTTAAAATTTGTGGCAATACAAATTTTATAATTATAAAAAAACTGATAGCTAGACTTATTAAAGACCTCAAGCCCTTAAATGATCCAACTAATATTATTGAGATAACAAACAAAATAAATAATAAATATAGATAATTTTTTCTTACAAAATCTGTTATAAAAAATTTATCTTCTGAATCACCATAGCTTGTTTTCTGAATCACTAATTTGTCTCCAGCTTTATAAGTTCCAATATTTACTATTTCAAAATTAGAAATTCCCTTATATTCAAATTGTTGTCCTTTAATGCTTCCATTCAAAGCTTCAAGTAATAAATTCTGTTGCTTTATTTTAAATCCATCTTCATTGTTTATAACTTCTTTTTCTTTTAAAACTTTTATAACTCTTGCTTCAAATATTTCTTGTGATTCATTTATTATTTCTTCTTCAAGAATCAAAAAATTGTCTTGACTGCTTTCATCAAAATTTTCTTGAATTTGTTCTTGAGAGAAACAAATTCCAAACAGAGACACAAATAAAAATAATGTTATAAACAATATTTTTTTCATAAAATTAATTTATAAAATTAGCAAAATTAATTTTTCTCTTAAATATTTTTATAATAATTATAAATTATTACAAAAATAAATTTAAAATTATGAGCAAAGCAAAATAAGCAAATGTTATTATAAACAAACCAATAACATTATAAATTACTAATTTCATTGCTTCTTTTTTATCACCATTCAAATAAAGCATTATGGCTTTCCCAAATATCAAAAGCCCCATAATTGTAACCGATAAAACCAATAATAACAAAATGGCTATTGGAATCAAAACACTACGGTCATAAACAAAAATCTTTTCCATGTTGTTCATTAAGATAGATACAGCGATGACATACAAAAAAGCAAAAAACGAATAAAGCATTGATTGCTCTTTTAAATTTAGTCCATTGGATTTTTTTTTAAAAATCATAGTTTTTATATTAATTATTTATTTTCTAAATTAATATTTGTTGTAATTTTATTTATTTCTAAATTTTTTTGTTTTTTAATTTCTAAAATTATCAAAAAAACGTAAATAAGTGAAGGAATAATAAGTAGTAATGCAACAATTAAATTAAGATCATACCAAGAACGATAAGGAAGATTCTTCTCTTGAATTGGTAAAACATATGAAAAAATTAAAACATATATTCCGGAAGACAATAATCCAATGTTAATTATTAAAATCGGCCAAAATATCTTTCGAAAACATAAAAATAAAGAAAAAATAGAAAATATTAAAATTAAAAAGAAGAAAAATCCCCCCGCTAACACATAATGCAAAAAAATAAATATTGATATTATGTTTATTAAAATTAATAAAATTCTAAAAAATTTAAATTTATAAACCAAATAAGGTATTAAAAAAATTATTAAAATCGGAATAAAAAATAGTTTTTTATGATCACGGGAATTAATAAAAAATAATGGAAAAAGACATATAAAGGAAAAAAATGATAATATTATTTTTTGAATTTTATTCATCTTTTTATTTAATTATATATTTGTTTAACACATCGCTTGTTTGTGAACTGTTGTGTTTTCTTATTTCACTAAAAGCTTCTGTGCCATCTTTACCACATATTGATATTAAATCAGAATTGCCACTTGGGTGTTCTTTTGAAGAAATATATTCTGTTATATTATAAATTTTACCATTTATCATAGTCCAACAATCAGATTCTGTGTTGTGAGAAGAAATATCAATGTTATCTGTAATTTTTATGTCATTATTTACACTTTGATTTATTGTGTTTATATCTTCTATATTTGTGGTTTGTTTTGAACAAGCTGATAATGCAAAGACAATTAATATACAAAATAAAGCTAGTGATGCTTTTTTCAACCCGTTAGATATTTTTTGATTGTTCATATTTTTGTTTAATTTCTAAAAAATTTATTTATTTTAAAACACAAAACCAAAGATAAAATTTATCTAATGGGTTTCATGATTTATTGTTAATAATTATATTATTATTTTAACATATTTTTGATTTAAATAAAAAAACAGTTTAGAAAAAATAAAAGCCGCTGGGCGAACCATGCGGCTGTTTTTGGAGAACCCTGATGGGAACTCAGGGAAATCTCAGATAGAGGTTTGAAATTTTTCTTTCTTCAGCTGTCTAAATCGGATTACTGGCAGCTTATTAATGCATAGTTTGATCAGGATGAGGGTTGAAGGAATTGTTACTAAGCCCCAATGTGGATTTATTTTCCAATCCACAATTGGATAAATAATCAGCGCCACAATGACTGATAGTAGCACCGAATAAACTGGATACCACAACCCGTGTTTCTCTGCCGGTATAAGACTTGCAATCCACATAGCTATTCCGAAACAGAAAATTGATAGTGTGACTGGGTACATTCCCAACCAATATCCACTAACCCAATCGGCGACATGGATGCCTGCGGCCACAGAAAGCGATGTTACGATAATGCTTTTCCATCCAATCTTGGTATTCATAATAAAGTTCATGATCCCAAAGATGGCAAAGGCGCCAAGTAAGATCATTCCGGCTTCGCTACCGCCGACGTAACCAGCGGTATCGCGAATTGAGGCCATTGGTTCCCAAGCCATGAAAAGACCCAAAGTGACCACAACTAACAGTATGGCGATGGATAATTTTTTCATTAGATTCTGAGACATTGTCTCCTCCTTAATGTGTTTTTTTATTAATCAAATCATATCATATTTATAATATTTTGTCAATAGATAAATGGTAAACAAAAAAACACTGATTTTCACAATGTTTCTTTGATGGCTCGGGGACTAGGATTTGAACCCAGATAAACAGGACCAGAACCTGTTGTCCTACCATTAGACGATCCCCGAATAATAAAAAATATTATAATATAAAAATATTAAATAGTAAATATTGTGATATTTACTATTTTTACTTTTTTATTTTGATTTTTCTTACATCATTTCTCCACCAAAACTCTGTATCAAATCTTCAACTAGTACATTATTTTCCTCAGAGTTTTTATCAATAATATTCATTTTCTGATGATTTTCTTCATAATTTTCATCTATTTCAGCACCTATCAAAATATTTTCATTTAAAATTCCTGACAATATCTCCTCTATTGCTTTTTTGTTTTTGTTGTCTAGTATTCTATCTATATGAAATTTATATTGAAAAGCAATTATGAGTCTACCATTATCAATTCTTATTGGATGACCAACTTTTACAAAAGCAGAGAGAGAATGATTATAATCTTTTAGATTTATAAAAAGCTGTGGCCAAACTTTTATTATATCATTGATGCTGGATTTTATATTATTAATTATTTTTTTTGAAACTTCACTTTCTTTTTTTGTTTCTTCTTTTTCTATATCTTGTTTTGATCCTGAGCTTGTCGAAGGATTTTTCTCTGGTTTTATAAAAAAATTATTGTTCTCTTCTTTTTTATCAAAAAATTTGCTTTTTATTGAAACAATAGCCATCTCCAGTGGAAGCTGTTTAAATCTATCGTTTTTTAAATGTTCAAATGTTTCAAAAAATTCTTTCAATATCCCGTGCCAAGTTATTAAATCCAATTTTTCAGATTGTTCAATAATTTTTTGTTCAATATTTTTATCAATATCCCACATATAATCTTGGCTAGCTCCAGATAATTTTACAAGAACTACTTTTCTTAAATAATTTATCAACTCTTCTGAAAAATATTGCAAATCAATCCCGTTTGTAATCAATCTATCTAAATTTTTTATTGCAAAATCAAATTTTTCAGAAATAATATTGTCTATTATGTCTACTATTAATTCAAAATTTGATTTAGGCAAAATCAAACTTGCCGTATCCATATTTATTTCACTTCCATCTGACAAAGACAAAATTTGTCCCAAAATAGAAAGTGCGTCCCTTACGTATCCACCGCTATGTCTTGAAATTTGTTCTAATACTTCTTCAGAAATTTTTACATTTTCTCTGTCACAAACATTTTTCATATGCATTTTGAGTTTATCTAAATCAATCACTTTGAACTCAAATCTTTCGCACCTTGAAACAATTGTTGCTGGAAGCTTATGAAATTCAGTTGTAGCGAGTATAAAAATTGCATGCCTTGGTGGCTCTTCAAGTGTTTTTAGAAGTGCATTAAACGCTTCTATTGTAAGCATGTGAGCCTCGTCTATTATAAAAATTTTGTATTTTCCATTTGTTGGTGGATATTTCACCATTTCACGAAGTTCTCTTATTTCATTTATTCCACGATTAGAAGCGGCGTCTATTTCAATAAGATTCAAATAGTTTCCATTGCTAATGGCTTTGCAACTATCACATTCATTGCAGGGCTCAAATCCAACTCTATTTGTACAATTCAAAGATTTTGCAAAGATACGAGCAAGCGTTGTTTTTCCAATACCACGAGCACCCAAAAAAAGATAGGCGTGTGACAATTTGCCTGTTTCTATTTCATTTTCTAGAGTTATTTTAATATGATCTTGACCAATAAGCTCTTCAAATTTTTGAGGTCTATATTTAAGATATAGCGTTTTTGACATGAATTTAGGGTTTAGTATTTAGTAATTAGGGTTTAGGGCTTAGTTCAACTAGACGCTAAAAACTAAACTCTAATAACTATCATAGATACATTTTACACGAAAAAAACAAAAAAACCAAATACTGGTTTCCTATAAAAAATAACAATAAACAATTAACAATAAACAGTGAAAAAATCTTTTATTCATTAACCGCGAACCACGCGAACCACGCGAACTACACGAAAAAAGACTTTTAAAATATAAAAACCTTTCGCGCTGTTCGCCTGTCCCGCCATAGTATGAATGTC
>CAZWKI010000021.1:13553-17882 GCA_964634645.1 uncultured Gammaproteobacteria bacterium
AACAATAAACAAATAATAGTCAATGCCCAATAACCTTAATTTGATTATTGGGGCTTATAAGGAGAGTTCATCTATATCGTTAGAAATATCACTTGAATCAATATCGTTTTCTATATTATTTGATGAATAATTGTTTAATCCACTTCCTATTATAATATTTTCAACAGCTGCCCAAATTGATTCTCCGTCTTGTGGAATTAAAACTATTGCTTCATCTCTATCATTGCCATGAAAATATGTAACACTTGCTTTTAGTACTTTGTAGGATCTATTTCCTGTTTCTACTTTGAATTCTCCAGTAAGAGAATCTTTTATAAGTGTTCCCTTTTCTCTTTTTCTTTCTATTGGACCAATTTGTTTGTATACAAAACTTCCGTCTTTTTTTATTATAAGTTTCAATATGTCACCTTCAACGAGTTTTGATTTTGAACAATAATTTGCTGGAATTGAATATCTCTTTCCATCAGGACCAATCATTTGTTGACCATCAAAAACGCCTTCAACTATTTTGTTGTCTCCTTCTATTTTTTCTGATCCAACAGATTTTGCTATTGAACTAAAATCATGAGACGTTGAATTTATATCAACGCCAAGTTCATTAAAAATTATTTTTGCTTTATTTAATTCAAGCTCTATGTGAGATAAAATATCTTTTAATTCATCTATCTTATTAAACATTTTTTTGTTTTATTTCGAGCTATTCAAATTAATCTTGATTTGCTCGATTTAATTTATTTTTATTTTGATATGAAATATTTGTATTTGTTTGCATATTCATTATACAACACTTTTTTATTTTTGAAAACAGATAATTAGCCCATAAGTTTTATTCTGTTCATTATTTCATTTTCAATAACACTTTTATCTTTTCCATATTTCAAACGAGAAAGCTCTTTTATTTCTTTTACATAATTTTGTTCTTCTGATTTTTCTCTTGAATAAACCTTCATACTAAATGCTGGTGGATTATAATTATCTACCAAAAGCCTTACATAGGCATTGTATGTTGGAACGTTTATAAGATCGAATTCATTAAAAACGGGAGAAAATTGTTTCACAACTGTTTCTGAATCTTTTGTGCCTATTCTAAAACTTACAAAAGTTCCTGTATTACCAAAAAGCGCATCTTTTATTGTTTCATCTCCCTTATTTATAAGCTGCGTAATATATTGATGAGCAACTATAAGGCCAAGACCATATTTTCTTGCTTCAGAAAGAATGACGGCAATACTGTCTGTAATAAAATTTTGAAACTCATCAACATATAAATAAAAATTATGTCTTTTGTCGTCTGGTAAGTCGGCACGAGATAAAGCTGCCATAAGTATTTTTCCGACAAAAATCATACCAATGAGACTACTATTCAATTCACCTATTTTGCCCTTTGCAAGATTAATAAGTAAAATCTTTTTTTCTTCCATAACACGCCTAAAATTAAAAGCACTTTTCTGTTGGGCTATAATAGGTCTAATTGTATCATTTGAAATAAATGGTGTAAGTTTGCTTGTAATATATGGAACCATGTTTGCAAGCGATGCTTCTCCACCAGCTTTTTCTGCCTGTTTTTGCCAAAAATCTGAAACAAGATAATCTTTGCATTTTGATAATTTGTATTTTCTAAATTCTTCATCTGCTAAAATTCTTGGTATTTCAAGAAGAGTAGAACCCGATTCAACGTCTTCCATTGCAAGAAGCATTGTATTTCTCATATACTGTTCAAACATTGGACCACCCGTTGCACGAAGATCATACAATTTGTCAAAAATTTTGATCATTTCATTTATAACAAAAGTTTTTTGATCTTGAGTTTCAAATTCAAGCATATTAACTCCAATTGGACGCTCAGTATCAGATGGATCAAAAAGTATTACATCCTCTATTCTATTTTTTGGAATATATTTCATTATATCCTCTATCAAATCTCCATGTGGATCAATGACACAAATACCCTCTCCATTATTAATATCTTGAATTGCCATATTTACTTGAAAATAGGATTTTCCAGTACCAGATTTACCAATAACATACATATGTCTTAATCTATCTTTATCTTTTATACGAATTATAGTGCTTTTGTCTCGATAAACATTTTCACCAAGAATTATGCCTTCTGTTGGAATATTATTTGGTGCTCCAAATTTTTTTGCTTCAAGCCAATATATACTAGGAATTTCAGTTGAAGTAAGTGGTAAATGATAAATACTTGCAAGCTCTTCTGGATTCAAAATCATTTTATGTTTTTCATTGAAGTTGCGATGAATAAAATCATCTATTAATTCATTCTGATTTGTTTTTGGAGCTGTAAATAAATTTCCATATTGATATAAATTATATTGAGAAAATGTATTTATCATGCTTTCTAAATATATTTTTGCAAATCCTTCATTTTCTGCATTAATAACAATTCTAATATTAACATCCAATCCTGCTTTCGAATTTTTTTCTTCTACTGCCTTTATCATTTCTTGTTCTAACTGTGAAAGCGCTTGAGGTTCTTTTTCTTCATTTTTTTTGAGCATAAATGGATCAAAAAAATCATGAAATTCAATCCAAAGCTTATTCCAAGATCCACTTATCCCAGCAATGCTTTTTGCTGTTTTGATATTTTTTCCTTTTGCAATTGCTTTTGTAAATTTTCCAGCCTTAGAATGCCAAGCCTTGTTTGAACTTCTTGCAATAATTTGAATAACAGCCGAATCATTTTTAGATATTTTGGTCATTGAATTAAGAACTGAATCCATTGGATCTATTTCTAATTTTTTGTATGTTTTGAGTGGAAAAACAAAGCTTTCTTTAAACTTTAAACGTGTTCCAATAGTTTTTCCAGTTGGACTAAAAACATTATAATCATCTATCGGTGTTATCTCTGAATATGGATATATTGATTGAATTCTTTCTTTGAAAAAGTTTCCTTTATGTTTTGGAACTCCTATATAAAAATAAATGAGTCCTTCTTTTAAAACAATCTCTAGAGCAAAATGATCATCTCTTTGCCCAAAAAAAGCTTTTGTCCCCCTTTGTGCTTTGACACCACCCAAAATACTATATAAATTTTCTGCAACAGAAATTTGCTCTTGAATTTTTTGATGTCCCTCATCACGTGTTTTATCTCCAAACTCAACATCGGCGAACTTTGGTACGCTTATTAAAAAAAGTTGCATTTCAAAAGCAGATTTTACGCTTTTTACATTAAAAATTTTCAACATCAAATAATATAAAAACCAAAAACAAAAAATCAAAAAACCAATAATTATTGGAATGAATATATATAGAGGAATTATGTATTCATTCAACTGAATACTTGCGTCCAAGATGTTCATATATTTTTATTTTTATTTTTTCTCTTCTTCTTTTTGCTTTAATTCTAAAAGTTTGCCAGTTTTTATTTTTGCTTCTTGTTTTATAAAAAATTTGTTAACTCCTGGAATTATAGAAAGCCAGTTTACTATAAGATCCAAAATTTTTTTAACTTTTACTTTTGTTTCTCTAAGTAATATAAATATTTTGCCTGCTGTTTCTTCACCTTTTTGTTTAAATTCTAATTGTTTTTCTTTTGGAATTTGCATATACAATTCCACAAGTCCATCTTCTAGTATGTCGTCTATCTTTTTATTTAAGTCATCAAGAACTTCTTTGTCTTTGGGTATTTTTTGAACTTGTTGTGTTTTCGTTTGAAGATTACTATCGTCTGAAATGTCTATATTTTCTTCTTTTGTAAATTCTATTATGTTCTCTGGGCTCTTTATTGTTTCGACTTGTTTACTCTCAGAAGATTCAGTTTCGACTTCTTTGTTTGGAAGTTTTTCTAGATTACTATTTGGATTTTGCATAAATTATCTTAAATTTTAAATCATTTATATTATAACACATTTTGCAAGCAATATACTATAATGATATAATGTTAAGTAATGAAATATGAAGTTTGAAGTATAAAGTAGATTGACTTCAAACTTTAAACTTTAAAACTTTTAACTTAAAATTATGGGTTTAATACAAAAAATAAAAAACAATAGTCTTACATGGATTTACATTACAAATCCAAATGCTGGTTCTGTCGAATATTTAAGACAAAATTACAATTTTGACCCGCTGGACTTAGAAATGTGTATTAATGAAACTACTGGTGCAACGCTTTCAGAATACGATGATTATTTGTTTATGGTATTAAACTTTCCTGTTTTTGACAGAGCTACCAAAACAATTTCATTGTCAAAATTAAATATATTTATAGGCAAAAATTATTTAATAACAATAAATAACAAAAAATTGGAACCGCTTACAAGAATTTTTGATAATTCTCAAATAAATGAAAATGAAAAACAAAAATAT